>JBGVPJ010000165.1:0-20406 GCA_045126955.1 Faecousia sp. | reverse complement strand
ATTGGAAACCGTGCGTGTCTGTGCCGGTCTTTTAACCCCCTTCATGCCCGATACCTCCGCTGAGATTGCCAAGCGTTTGGGCGGCGCACGGATGGATTGGGACAGCTTGGAGGATTACGGCGTTCTGCCTGTACAGGTAGCAACCGTTAACGGCCCGGCGCTGTTCCCCAGAATTGACATGGAGAAGGAGTTGGCTGCCCTGGAGGAGATGTCCAAGCCCAAATCCGTTATCGAAATTGAACCCTATACCGATGAAAAGGTGGATTTTGACACCTTCTGCAAGTCTGATTTCCGTGCAGTGAAGGTAAAGGACTGTCAGCCGGTGAAGAAGAGCGATAAGCTGCTGCAGTTTACACTGGATGACGGCACCGGTACCGACCGGCAGATTCTCTCCGGCATTGCCAAGTTCTATAAGCCCGAGGAGCTGATTGGAAAGACACTGGTTGCCATCACCAACCTGCCCCCCAGAAAGATGATGGGACGGGAGTCCTGCGGTATGCTGATTTCCGCCGTCCACACCGAAAAGGGTGAGGAAAAGCTCCACCTTCTGATGGTGGACGATGCCATCCCCGCCGGCGCAAAGCTGTGCTGATACAAGAAACAGGCCGGACTGAAACCCAGTCCGGCCAATAAAAAACAAATCCGAACCAATCTCGTGTTACGAAATGGTTCGGATTTGTTACGCTTGGTGATTCGCCGGAGATTCGTTTGCATTTTTGCCAAAGGCAAAAATTAAGGAGCGCCTCCACCAAGGTATCGGCGGCGACGCGCATCCGCGTCGCATTTAGTTCTTCGAATCTCCTGCGTACTCCCCAATAATAAAAGCCATACCACCTAAGGTGGTTCGGCTTTTATTGGTGACCCGCCGGAGATTCGAACTCCGGACCCACTGCTTAAAAGGCAGTTGCTCTGCCAGCTGAGCTAGCGGATCAAATGGCTGGGATGGCAGGATTTGAACCTACGAATGCCAGAGTCAAAGTCTGGTGCCTTACCGCTTGGCGACATCCCAATATAGGTTGTCCGGCGCCGGACACACGGGGTATTATAGCACGATATTTTTATTTTTGCAACTACTTTTTTAAATATACGGAAAATTTATATTTTTTTGGAAAAGGGGCGCAAATGGCGCAATTACAAACCAATACCGCCCCAGTCGAAGAGATTGCGCTTGATTTCGGACTGCGGGTATGGTACGATTCTGTCAGAATGAAACAGGAAGAGGGCGGACAATGGATTCACGCAAGCAGGAATTGAAAAAGCTGAAAAAGGCTCGCAGGCGTGCCAAGGGGAAGTATGTGTCCGGTTGGAAGGCACTTTCTGTCTTCTCATTGGTTGTGGCGTTGCTGTTTACGCCTTTGTGCTTCGGGGCAAAGGTGCTGGACAATGCTGTGGCGGCAATCTTTGGGGGTACCTTTTGGGAACTTACGGACGAGGATAAAAGTGCCGTCCCTTTCCCTATGGATTTTACATCCCATGAGGCACTGACGCAATACGGCCAGCAGATTCAAAAGCAGGTGGCCGCCGAGGGCACCGTACTGCTAATGAACGAAAATAATGCCCTGCCTCTCATGGCAGGCGCACAGGTCAGCTGTTTCTTTGGCAGTACCCATCACGGGGACGATGCGTTAAAAACCGCGCTGGAGAAGGTCGGTTTCGGTGTCAACCAGACTCTTTTGGCGTTTTACCGAGGTGGCGAAGTTACAAAGTATGCCCTCCAAAACGGAATGTTGCCAACAAAATCCATCTGTGTGCCCTTTAGCCTGTACACCGACAAGGTGAAGAGCTCCGTGACCGCCTACGGGGATGCGGCCATTGTAGTGATGGACAAAAACGAGGTAGATTTGCTGCAGGGTATTTCCCAAATGAAGAAGACCGGCAAGGTGCAGAAAATCGTGGTGCTTATAAATACGCCAAAGCCTATACAGTTGGACTTTTTGAAAGGAAACCCTTACGGTGTGGATGCGGTGCTGTGGATTGGTGATGTGTGCAATATGGATGCCGTTGCGGAGATTCTCACCGGCAAGGTGAATCCCTCCGGCAGTTTGGTAGGTACCTGCTGCTACGATAACAGTATGCAGAGCTTGACGCCGGCAACCCTCGGCGGAAACAGCATACTCTGCCGGGAGGGCATCTACACAGACTACAAGTACTATGAAACCCGGTACGAGGACTTTGTGATGGACACCGGAAATCCGGGCAGTTACGTATATGGTGATACTGTGGCCTATCCCTTCGGTTTCGGTTTAAGCTACACCGCCTTTGAGTATTCCCACATGGGTGTTACTTATGATGAAAAATCTGACCGATTTGAGGTAAGGGTGACGGTCACCAACAGCGGTGATGTGGCCGGAAAGGAAATTGTGCAGGTCTACGCCCAGTCACCCTATACAGACTATGACAAGAAATACGGCGTGGAAAAGGCCGCAGTCAATTTGGTGGGTTTTGCCAAGACGGGTGTTTTGGAGCCGGGAAAGAGTGTTACAGTCACCGTTTACATTGACAAGAGAGACTTGGCTTCCTACGATGCTTACGGAAAAGGCACCTATATATTGGATGCGGGCAATTACTATCTTACTGTTGCCACTGATGCCCACCGGGCGGTAAACAACATTTTGGCGGCGAAGGGGTATACTCCTGCCTCCACCAACGGCCATATGGATGATGCCGGTGATGCTGCGTTTACATACAAGTGGGAGCAGGCGGAGTTTGACGCAGGCACTTATGCCGTAGCCAAAAACGGAGCGCCTATTTCTAATCGGCTTGCCTGTGCTGACCCCAACCGATACATAGATGTCAAGAGGCTATCCCGGCAGGACTGGGAGGGTACTTGGCCCAAAACGTCCGTGGTGCTTCAGCCGATTGCCGACGGGCAGTACGATCCGGAACAGTATCCGTTCGTATCCATGCCTACCTTGGGTGCGCAGAACGGACTGAAGCTGTATGATTTGATTGGGGTGGAATTCGACGACCTTCGTTGGCAGACTCTGTTGGATCAGCTGACATTTGATGAAATGGTGACTATGGTTGGTGACGCCTTCCAATGGAGAATGCCTGTGGAGTCTGTGCAAGCACCTGGTACCCGAGATGGGCGCTTGGGTTTCGGCCTTTTTGACAGCCGTGGAGAGGTCACTGATTTTCCGTCACAGGCGGTAATGGCGTCTACCTTTCACACGGAGCTTCTGTATGAAGTGGGCAAGGTGATTGGAAATGACTGCTTGAATGCGAATGTGGTCTGCCTGTATGGCCTTGGTGGTAATCTTACGGAGTATTCCGAGGATGGTTTTTTGGCGGGCAAAATCTGCGCTGCCCAAGTGCGGGGCATTCAGGATAAGGGTGTGGATGTGACCGTCGAAGGACTGCCTTTTGCCGGAATGCGTGTATGGCTGGATGAGCAGACTGCCCGGGAGCGGTATTTGCAGCCGTTGCGGTATGTGCTGGAAGAGGGTAGGGCAGGCGGTATTATGACCGCAGGTACCCATTGGGGTACGGCTTTACTGGCAGAGCTGGACATCCTGCGGCAGGAATGGGGAAACCACGGGATGATTGTGACCGGCAACGGGGAGTTGTCCGGGGTGGATGGCCTACTGGCAGGTATTACCGCCTACAGCGTAATACTGCCTGATATTATCAAGGAGCTGTCCCAATATAGGGATGACCCGGCGGTAGTCTCTGCCATGCGGCAGGCATGCCATTATAATTTGTACGCACTGGTAAATTCCTCCGGCATGAACGGAATAGGCACTCATACCACCATTCAGATAGTGGAACCTATGGTGCTGATTCTGTTCCGGGTGATTGCTTTGTGCGGTGCTGTGCTGTTTGTGATTTTTGTAACCCTGTGGAGCCGTGGCAAAGAGAAATGGAAGAGAACGGCGGCTTATTTAAGCTACAGAACTATGAAAACGACCCTAAGGGAAGAAAAAAGACGATAAATAGGAGGTGCCGGGATGCGGTTTCGGAAAATTTATGTGGAAATCTCTAATTTGTGCAATTTAAGCTGTGCCTTCTGCCCCGGCACCAAGCGTACACCCGGACGGATGACAGAGGACAGTTTTCAAAAACTGCTGCCAAAGTTGCGTCCCTATACGGATTTTTTGTACTTCCACATTATGGGAGAGCCTTTGTGCCACCCCCAATTGAAGGATTTTTTGCAGGCTGCCGGAGAGTTTGGGTTTCAGGTGATTCTCACTACCAACGGCACACTGCTTGCCAAACAGCAGGAGATGCTGCTGTCTGCTCCGGCACTGCACAAGGTGAACGTATCCCTCCATGCCTTTGAGGCAAACGATTTGGCAGTGCCCTTTGAGAAATATTTGGAGGATTGCTTCCGGTTTGGGCAACAGGCACAGGGGAAAAAGCTGGTGGTTTACCGGCTGTGGAATCATGGCGGTGCGGATGCCCGGAATGGGGAAATTCTGTCGGCCATGGAGTGCTGCTTTCCTAAGCCGTGGACGGAAGCCCGTCAGGGAATCCGGATAGGGGAGCGGGTGTTTTTGGAGTACGGTGACAAATTTGACTGGCCGGATTTGCAGGCTGAGGAAGATAACGGAAAGCTGTTCTGCTACGGCCTGCGGGACCAGCTGGGTGTTTTGTGGGACGGAACGGTGGTGCCCTGTTGCTTGGACCATGAAGGGGATTTGGCGCTTGGCAATCTTTTTCATCAGGAGATGGAGGAGATTTTAGATTCGCCCCGGGCCAAGGCAATTTATGAGGGTTTTTCACGCAAAGAGGCGGTGGAGCCCCTCTGCCGCCGTTGCGGCTACGCAAGAAGATTTCGATAATCTCACAATGACGACGGCAGAGGTCAAGAAAGCCCCAAAGACAAGCAAACGGGCGGCGTCGGCGTACATAGGTACGGTAGACCGCCCGTTTGTGCAGTAAGTCAAAATCCCTTGCGCAGTAAGCATTTTTGTACCCCTCTGTTGCTTAAATGCCCAATTGACGCATGAATCTGAAGAAAAGAACAACCCCAAATCATCAAAAATTGGAATTTTGACGATTTGGGGGTTTATTGACACTCTGAAATGCCGCTGACCGGGTAGGTCAGCGGCGTTTGTGTTACATTTTTTCCGGGGCAGAGAAGCCTAAAATATGAATACAGGTTTCCAACACCTGCTTGGCAAGGGCGATGAGGCTGATATAGCCTGCTTGCAGAGCCTTGTCCTCCTCAGTGAGGATGCGGGTTTCGTGGTAGAACTTGTTGACTGCACCCGCAAGGTCATAGATATAGGCGCAGATGAGGTTGGGCGCGGAGGCTTTCAGTGCACTCTCCAGCGCAGGTGCGGCCTTGGTGATGGCCAGCATCAAATCCTTGGCGTACACATTGGCAGGTGCCTGAATGGGCAGGTGCTCCCATGGGCCGTACTTTGCCAAAATGGATTTGATACGGACGATGGTGTAGAGAATATAGGGACCGGTGTTGCCCTCAAATGCGGCGAAGCGCTCCATGTCAAAGTTGTAGTCCTTGGTGGGCTGGTTGCTCAAATCGCCGTATTTCAGAGCGGCCATGGCAATCTTTGCGGTGGTTTCCTCCACTTCGTCCTGGGCAACAATCTGATTCTCCACTACCTTTGCGCGGACGAAGGCGGTCATGTCGGCAATGAGGGTTTCCAGGCGAAGTACACCGCCGTCACGGGTCTTGAAGGGCTTGCCGTCGGCGCCGTTCATGGTGCCGTGACCCACATGCTCCAACTCGGTGTCGGGAGCAAAGATGCCGGCCTTTTTGGCGGCACGGAAAATCTGCTCAAAGTGTAGATTCTGCCGCTTGTCGGTGACATAGAGCACCTTGTGGGGGTTCCAGTCCTGTGCCCGCTGAACCATGGTGGCCAAGTCGGTGGTGGCATAGATGGAGGAACCGTCGGATTTTACCAGAATACAGGGGGGCAGCTCGTTTTTGTCCCCCTCTTCGGTGACGGGAATGACCCATGCGCCCTCGGACAGCACGGCGATGCCCCGTGCCTTCATATCCTCCACCATGGCGGGGATATAGGGGTCGGCATCGCTTTCGCCCAGCCACTGCTCAAAGTATACATCCAAATTGTCGTAATTCTTTTTCAAATCGGTGACAGACACATTCATAATGTGCCGCCACAGCGCCCGATAGCCGCGGCGACCCTGCTGCAGCTCCAAGGTGGCTTGGTGTGCCTTGTGGGAAAATTCCGGGTCTGACTTCTTGGCAGATGCAGTGGGGTAAATCTCCTCCAGCTCATCCACGGTAAAGGGGGCGGTTTTGGGATATTCCCCTGTGAAGTTTTCGTCAAAGTAGGGCAGCTCCGGCTGGCGCTCCTGTAGCTCTGCGATGATAAGGCCCATCTGCAGACCCCAGTCACCCAAATGTACATCGCCGATGGTGTTGTAGCCGAGGAATTTGTGCAGCCGTTTCAGCGCCTCACCGATGATAGCCGGACGCAGGTGACCGATATGGAGGGGCTTTGCCACATTGGCTCCGCCGTAGTCCACCACCGCAGTCTTGCCGGCACCGATTTTCTCCACACCGAAGTCGGGTGCGGTGCGCATTTCCTCCAGATATTTCTGCAGAAAACTGTCGGACAGCTTCAAATTGATGAAGCCGGGCATAACGGCCTCAATCATGGAAAAGTCGGCGTTGTCCAGTTTTTCCGTCACAGCCTTGGCAATGGCAATGGGGGCGCACTTGTACTGCTTGGCGGCAGACAGGGCACCGTTGCACTGGTACTCGCACAGGTCAGGCCGGTTGGAAACCGTCACCCGGCCAAAGCCGGCATCGTAGCCTGCACTTTCAAAGGCCTGTTGCATTTTGGCGGTGATTATATCAAGGATTTTTTTCATATTATTTCTCCTTTTGCTGTGCCATCCATTCCAAATAATCGTCGTAGGTACCGTAGCGGTCCACGATGGTGCCATCCGGCTGGAAGGCAATCACCCGGTTACAGGTGGAGGTAAGCATTTCGTGGTCGTGGGAGGCAAGAAGCACCACACCGGTGAAAGCCTCAAGGCCTTTGTTCACAGCCTGAATAGACTCCATATCCAAGTGGTTGGTGGGTTGGTCCAGCAGTACCACATTGGCACCGCTGAGCATCATTTTCGACAGCATGCAACGGACCTTCTCGCCGCCGGAGAGCACATCCACACTCTTAAAGGCATCCTCACCGGAGAACAGCATCCGGCCGAGGAAACCCCGCAGGTACACATCGTCCTTCTTGGCGGAGTACTGGCGCAGCCAGTCCACCAGCTCCATTTTGTTGCCCTCAAAGTATTCGGTGTTGTCTTTGGGCAGGTAGCTTCGGGAGGTGGAGACACCCCATTTTACGGATCCTTCGTCCGGCTCCAGCTCGCCCATGAGAATCTTGAACAGGGCGGTCTGTGCCAGCTCGTTTTCACCCACGAAGGCAATTTTGTCGGTTCTGCCCACGGAGAAGTAGACCTTATCCAACAGTTTGACCCCGTCCACAGTGACAGACACATCCTTGACAGTGAGGATGTCCTTGCCCAGCTCCCGCTCCGGCATGAAGCCCACAAAGGGATAGCGTCGGGTGGAGCAGGGCATCTCCTCCACAGTCAGCTTGTCCAGCAGTTTTCTGCGGGCAGTTGCCTGCTTGGCCTTGGCCTTGTTGGCGGAGAAGCGCTGAATAAACAGCTGCAGTTCTTCGATTTTCTCCTGATTGCGCTTGTTCTTGTTGCGAATCATGGCCTGCACCATTTGGCTGGATTCGTACCAGAAGTCGTAGTTGCCCACATACATTTTAATCTTGCCGTAGTCAATATCCACGGTGTGGGTGCAGACGGTGTTTAAGAAGTGACGGTCGTGGGAGACGGCAATCACCATGCCGGGGAAGTCCAGCAGGAAGTCCTCCAGCCAGTTGATGGACTCGATATCCAGGTTGTTGGTGGGCTCGTCCAGCATAACGATGTCGGGATTGCCGAACAGCGCCTGAGCAAGCAGCACTTTAACCTTCAGACGGGGGTCGGTGTCGCCCATGATGTCATAGTGCATTTCCGGACCGATGCCCAAGCCTTGGAGCATCCGGGAGGCATCGCTCTCCGCTTCCCAGCCGCCCATCTCCGCAAATTCCGCCTCCAGTTCGGAGGCACGCAGGCCATCCTCGTCGGAAAAGTCGGGTTTTTCATAGATGGCATCCTTTTCCTTCATCACGTCGTACAGCCGCTGGTTGCCCATAATCACAGTATCCATAATGGAAAACTCGTCGTACGCGTTTTGATTCTGTTTCAAAACGGACACCCGTTGCTCTGCGTCAATTGTCACGGAGCCGGTGGTAGAGTCCAGCTCGCCAAACAGAATCCGCAGGAAGGTGGACTTGCCCGCACCGTTAGCGCCGATGATACCGTAGCAGTTTCCGGGCAGAAACTGCAGATCCACATGCTGGAACAGCCATTGGCCTCCAAATTGCATACCTAAATTGCTGACAGTAATCATTACAAACTCCTTTGCTAAGCACATAATAATTCATCATAATTGTAGCAGAAAATCCGGAATAATCAAGGGGTATCTTATATATATGTTGCTTTTGCTTGCCTGTTACGTTGAAATCTTAGTATTATAGGTAAGGGCGTTTATGAATATTTCGAGAAATTTTTGATAAGGGGTTGCATTTCTGAATATGTGTGATATAATTTTAGCACTCACACAAAACGAGTGCTAAGCACGGTAACAAAAGGAGATCGTATTATGGCAAAGAAAAAGTTTAAAGCAGAGTCTCAGCGACTGCTGGACCTGATGATTAACTCCATTTACACCAACCAGGAGATTTTCCTTCGGGAGATTCTCTCCAATGCCTCGGACGCCATTGACTAGCTGGCTTACACCGCCCTTACCGACGACAAGGTGGGTATCAACCGTGACCAGTTTGCTATCACCATCACAAGAGCCAAGGACGCAGGCATTCTCACGGTGTCCGACAACGGCATCGGCATGACCAAGGAGGAAATGGAGGAGAATTTGGGAACCATCTGCAAGTCCGGTTCTTTGGGCTTTAAACAGCAGATGGAAAAGAATGAGGACATCGACATCATCGGTCAGTTCGGCGTGGGTTTCTATGCCGCATTTATGGTGTCGCAAAAGATTACCGTCATTTCCAAGAAGTATGGTGAGGACACCGCATGGCGCTGGGAGTCCAACGGTGCTGACGGCTATACCATTGAGGAATCGGAACGGGATATCCCCGGCACCGATGTGATTATGACCCTGAAGGCCGATACCGAGGACGATAAGTACTCCCGTTTCCTGGAGGAGTATGAGATTCGTCAGTTGGTAAAGAAGTACTCCGACTATATCCGCTATCCCATCCGCATGGAGGTGAGCAAGTCCCGCAAGAAGGAGGACTCTCCCGAGGACAAGCCGGAATACGAAAGCTTCATGGAGGAGGATACCCTCAACTCCATGGTGCCTCTGTGGCAGAGAGCGAAGAAGGATGTCACTGAGGAGGAATATACCCGGTTCTATCGGGAAAAGTTCATGGACTATGCAAAGCCTTTGCGGACTGTTCACTTCAGCACCGAGGGTACTGTATCCTACAAGGCGCTGCTGTACGTTCCCGGCAAGGCACCCTTCGATTTCTATACAAGAGACTTTAAGCGGGGGCTGCAGCTGTATTCTTCCGGCGTGATGATTATGGAAAGCTGCGAGGATTTGGTACCCGAGTACTTCCAGTTCGTCCGGGGCGTGGTGGACAGCCAGGATTTGTCCTTAAACATCAGCCGTGAAATGCTACAGCACAACCGGCAGCTGACCATTATTGCCAAGAATATTGAAAAGAAAATCAAATCCGAGCTGAAGAGCATGCTGGAAAATGACCGGGAAACCTATGAGCAGTTTTTTGCCACCTTTGGCCGGCAGCTGAAGTACGGTGTTGTGGCTAATTACGGCGTTCACAAGGAAGCTACCCAGGATTTGCTCCTGTTCTACAGCCAAAAAGAGGGTAAGCTGATTACCCTTAAGGAGTATGTGGAGGCTATGGCCGAGGGCCAGGAGAAAATCTACTACATCTCCGGCGAGAGCACCGAAAGACTGGCGAAGCTGCCGCAGGTGAAGCTGCTTGCTGACAAGGGCTATGATGTACTGATGCTCACCGACGAGGTGGATGAGTTTGTTCCCCAGACCATGATGACCTATGAGGAGAAGTCCTTCTGCAATGCAGCCACCGAGGATTTGGGGCTGCAGAGTGAGGACGAGAAGAAGGAGCTGGAGGAGAAGACCGAGCAGATGAAGGGTCTGCTGACTTTCGTGAAGGACACTTTGGGCGAGACTGTTCAAGAGGTCAAGCTCTCCGGTTCTCTGGGTAGCAGTCCTGTGGCCGTGACCCCCGGTAACGGTATGAGCTTCGAGATGGAGAAGTACATGCGTCGGGTCAATCCGGAAATGTCCTTCCCCACGCAACGGGTGCTGGAGCTGAATCCGGAGCATCCTGCGGTAAAGGCTATGCAAACGGCTATGATTGGCGACACTCAAAAAGCAAAGGAGTATGCCCGGCTTCTCCACGGTCAGGCACTGCTGATGGCAGACCTGCCTTTGGAGGACCCTGTGGCCTACACAGAGCTTGTGTGCAAGCTGATGAAATAAATATTAAAATTCTCACCCTGTGGTTGCGGGGTGAGAATTTTTGATTACAATACGGCGGTATCGACTTTGGCAAACACGTTTTTTAATTTTGGTAAGCGTAAATTTTATAAAACAGCTTGCTATTTTCTGTCTTTTCTTATACAATAAAAAGTGTTTGATTTTCCGAAATGTTTGGAAAAGAGGGGTAGAAGAATGAAGCTCGGTTACGATAACGATAAGTATATCCGAACCCAATCTGCTCACATCCGGGAGCGGATTGCGCAGTTTGGCGGCAAGCTGTATCTGGAGTTCGGCGGCAAGCTATACGATGACAATCATGCCGCCCGGGTGTTGCCTGGTTTCCAGCCGGACAGCAAGCTGCGGATGCTGTTACAGCTGAAGGAGCAGGTGGAGATGGTTATTGCCATCAATGCCGATGATATTGAGAAAAATAAAATCCGGGGCGATTTGGGCATTACATATGATCGGGATGTAATTCGGCTGATTGATGTGTTCCGTGGCTTTGGTCTGTATGTATCCAGCGTGGTGCTGACCCGTTTCTCCGGACAGAGTATGGCAAAGGCCTTTTGCGACCGTTTGGAGGCTATGGATATTAAGGTATATCACCATTATGATATCCCCGGCTATCCTGCCAATATCGCCCATATCGTCAGTGACGAGGGTTACGGCAAAAACGAGTTTATCGAGACCACCCGGGAACTGGTGGTGGTGACCGCACCCGGTCCCGGCAGCGGCAAGCTTGCCACCTGTATGAGCCAGCTCTACCATGAGCACAAGCGGGGCGTGCAGGCAGGCTATGCCAAGTTCGAGACCTTCCCTGTGTGGAATCTGCCCCTGAATCACCCTGTGAATCTGGCTTATGAGGCAGCAACGGCTGACCTTTCCGACGTGAATATGATTGACCCCTTCCACCTGGAGGCTTACGGGGAGACTACCGTCAATTATAATCGGGATGTGGAAGCATTCCCGGTGCTGGTGGCTATGTTTGAACGGATTTTGGGCAAATGTCCCTACAAGTCCCCCACAGATATGGGTGTGAATATGGTGGGCAACTGCGTTGTTGATGACGAGGTGTGCCGTGAGGCTTCACGGCAGGAAATCGTTCGCCGGTATTACGCAGCCCTGTGCGACCACAAACAAGGCAAGGCAACAGACAGTCAAATTTTAAAGCTGGAGCTGCTGATGAAGAAGGCGGCGGTGTCCGTGGATGCCCGAAAAGTCGTGGCGCCGGCACTTCAGAAAGCGGAGCAGAGCGGAAAGCCTGCGGCGGCTATGGAACTGCCCGACGGTACCATTGTCACAGGCAAGACCTCCAGCCTGCTGGGTGCTTCGGCAGCGCTGTTGCTCAATGCATTAAAAACACTGGCGGGTATTGACGACGGTCACCATTTGATTGCTCCGGAAGTCATTGACCCCATTCAACATTTGAAGGTAGACCACCTTGGCAACCGGAATCCCAGACTCCATACAGACGAGGTGCTGATTGCCCTGTCCATTTGCGCGGCTACCGACTCCAAGGCAGAGCTTGCTATGGAGCAACTGGGTAAGCTGCGTGGCTGCGAGGTTCATTCCTCTGTAATTCTGTCCGCTGTGGATGAAAAAGTCTTCAAACGGCTGGGTGTCAACCTCACCTGTCAGCCCAGATATAAGGCATAAATGCAAAACGCCCTCATGCGAGGGCGTTTTGTTTATTGTTCCCAAAAAAATAACCCTGTTTTTGGGTAGATTTTCTCTAGTAATTAGAGGAAGATTGTGGTATCTTTACGCAGACAAAAGGCACTATAAAATGGCGCTATTCTGAAGCCCTGCCCGTAGACCAACGCGAGCATACAAACCCGAAGTGTGAAAGTAGCGGAGGTAATGCTATGAAAGAAGAAACCATTGCAAATCAAACCGAAAGGATGCTCGAATACCTGCAAGAGGGTATGAGTGTGGAGGTTAACCCTCCTTTCCGAAATGTACGGTTCATTGCCAACAAGCAGTTACAGCAAGAGGAGCTGGAAAAGCTGGAAAAGACAATCCCCCAGCAGGAGCAATTACTGATTGTGATTGTGGGAGATTTGAGCGTTAAAAATCATTACGCCCGTTCTTTCCTTGCGGTAACGGACAAGAAGCTTTACGGCTTTGACGATACCGTAGACGGCGGTGTCAAACAGGAAACGTTTGATACAATCAGCAGCGGTGTTGTGAAACGGTATTACGGCAATGCTATGCTGGTGCTGCGCCGAAAGGACGAGAAAGAGCAGGTGAATTTCCTGCGGTTTACCTACAGGGAGGCAAATCTGTTTGATGCGGCGGCGTGCTTCATCACGGAGATGGCATCGCAGGGGGATATGACAGAGGCATTGCAGGACTTGAAGTCGACCTTTGAAAAGCAATTCTCTGTGTGTCCCAAGTGCGGTAGAACCCTGATCCGTCCCGGTGCTCCCTGTATGAAATGTGGGGCTAAGGATAAGCTGATTCAAAAGCTGGGTAAGTACATCTGGCCCTATAAGGGCATTCTGGTCTTCTGCCTGATTTTGTCCGCGGTGACCACAACGGTATCTCTGGCTCCGCCGTATATGACAAAGCTTTTGGTGGACGAGGTGTTGCCCGGCGGCAATCTGCAGGGACTGGTGCAATGTGTGCTGGTGCTGCTGAGCACCTATCTGATTCAACATGGCATAGGTTCGGTGCGTAGCTATTATCTGAAAATTACCGGCGACAAAATCGTAAGAGATCTGCGAAACGATGTGTATAAAAAGGCGCAGCTGCTGCCAATGCGGTTTTATGACAGTACGTCTACCGGCTCTATGATCAACCGCATCAGCGGCGACAGTTCCACCATTCAGGCCTTTATGCTGCGGGTAACCCAGGAGGTGCTGGTGCAGCTGTTTATGCTGGTGGGTATCGTGATTATTATGTTTACGATGAACTGGCAGCTGACGCTTCTATCACTGATTCCCGTGCCCTTTGTGGCGTTTAGCTCCCGCATTTTCCGTAAAAAAATGCAACGGCTCTACCGGCGTATCTGGCGGAGATGGACAGCGGTCACCAGCGTGTTGACGGATACCATTCCCGGCATTCGGGTGGTGAAGGCCTTTGCCAACGAAGGAAAAAGCATGGAGAAATTTGCCCAGCGTAATGACAGATGGCTGGAGACCAACAAACGGGCATCCAGAATTACCACACTGTTTCCCCATGTTGTGGGCTTAATGATGACTTGCGGCTCCCTGCTCATTTGGGCAGTAGGCGGCAAATTGGTCATTGAACAGCCCAGCTTTATCTCTGCAGGCCTGCTGGTGTCCTTCATTTCCTATACCTCTATGTTCTACGGCCCGGTAAACTTCTTTGCTAACTTTAACGACTCTTATCAGCACTTTTTAAATTCCGCAGAACGGCTGATGGACATTATGGATGCAGAGCCGGAGCACGATTTCTCCGGCGGAAAGCACCCTGCAGAATTTAAGGGCAAAATCGAATTCAGAAACGTAAATTTCTCCTTTGAACGGTCCAAAAAGACATTGACAGATGTGAGCTTTGTGATTGAACCCGGCGATGTGGTGGGTATTGTTGGCACAACAGGTGCAGGCAAGTCTACCATCATCAACCTGCTGATGCGCTATTATGACCATTACGACGGCGAGATTCTGGTGGACGATATCAATATCCGCGATATTGATATACAGTTCTATCGCTCGGAAATCGGCTATGTGCAGCAGGAGCCTATGATGTTTAATGACACCATCTACCACAACATTGCCTATGGCTGCAAGAATTGCACGGTGGAAGATGTGATTAACGCGGCGAACATTGCCAATGCCCACGCCTTTATCTCCCGTCTGCCGGACGGCTACGATACGGTTTTGGGTGAACGGGGAACAGGTCTGTCCGGCGGTGAACGGCAACGGCTCTCCATTGCCCGGGCGGTGCTGGGCAAGCCCAATATTCTGTTCTTTGACGAAGCAACCGCATCGGTGGACTCGGAAACAGAGCACTTGATTCAAGAGTCTATTGAACAACTCATTCGGGGCAGAACAACGCTGATGGTTGCCCACCGCCTGTCTACCCTGCGGAAAGCCAACAAGATTATTGTGGTGGACAGAGGTAAGATTTTGGAAATGGGTACGCAGGAGGAATTGCTGGCGAAAAAGGGCAAGTACTATAAATTGATTCAGATTCAAACTATGTCCGATGAGGTTAAGAAGGCGAAAGAGGAAGAGAGGTTTGACTGATGGAACGTATTTATATTGATAGAGATTCCGCCCGTTTTACCCGCAAGGGTATTACGCTGGTGGATATGGAACTGCCCGATGGCAGAAAATTTGAAAATCTGGAGCCCCGCAGACTGTTCCCGATCTCGGATCAGGACAGATATATTACCTTGCTGGACGAAAACGGCGTGGAACAGGCGGTAATTCGGGATGTAAACACCTTGCCGGAGGATCAGAAAGCGCTGATTAACGGTTGCCTGGAGGAGTACTATCTCATTCCAAAAATCACCAAAATAATGGACTATACAGAACGGTTTGACAGCTTGACATTGCATACGGAAACGGACAGAGGCCCTGCAAAAATCGTGATTCGTACTTTGCTTCACGGACTCAAGATGCTCACAGATACGCGGGTGCTGGTTCGGGATGGTAACGACAATCGCTATGAAATTCCGGACATAAGAGATTTGGATATGCGCAGTCTGCAAATCCTGGGACGGTATATGTAATAAAAAGGGCGTTGGCTAAACTGCCAACGCCTCTTTTGTTTAAGAAAATAGTTCGTCGATGGAAGCGAAGCGGTAGCCTGCGTCCTCCCACTTGGTCAGCAGCTCATCCAAAATTTCTGCGTTGGTGGCGGAGGTGGAGTGAAGCAGCACCACCGCCCCATTGTGAATCCGTGGCAGGAGCTTTTTGAAGGCCTCCTCCCGGGTAGGTTGGGCATCGTTGTTCCAGTCAACATAGGCAAGGCTCCAAAAGACAGTCTTGTAACCCAGCTCCTTGGCCATCTGCAGATTTTCCTGACTGTAAATTCCCTGAGGCGGCCGGTAGTATTTTGGTAGCTCTTTGCCGGTGGTTTCCTTGAACAGCTTTTCCAAATCCTCCAGCTCCTTGGTAAAGGCCGTTCTGTCCGAAAGCTTACTCATGTCAAAGTGGTGCATGGTGTGATTGCCTACAATGTGCCCTTCATCCACCATCCGGCGCACCAAATCTGCATTTCGCTGTATGTAATTGCCCACCAAGAAAAAGGACGCTGGTGCGTTATGCTTTTTCAGTACGTCCAAAATTTTCTCTGTACTGCCGTTCTCGTAGCCGGAATCAAAGGTGAGGTAGATTACCTTTTGGGTGGTGTCCCCCAAGTAGACCGCATCGTATTGCTGAAGCTGCTTGTTGCCGGCTGGACCTGTAGGCGGCAGCCCTTCTGTCCGGAAAGACAATCCCCAGGACCCGGTTTCCAGTGTCATACCCCAAAACTGAGTTATTGCCAGAATTACCGCGGCGCAAACTGCACTCAATGCAATCCAAAAATCTTTTTTCCCCATAGACGCATCCCTCCTGTGGACAGTCTATGGGGAAAATTTCCTTAATATACGAACCGTTTGAGTTTTTGACTCAGCTGTCGGGCTAATAGAAGCTTGATGATGTCCGGCACAAGGTAGGGAAGTATACATTTAATAATAATATATCCTACCGTGACAGCACCGCCGCCGTTAATATATACATTATAATACCACAGGCTTCCGAAGCAGTAGCAGACCGCAAGGCCTGCGGCCATGGCAGGCAGCTCCTGCTTGGGAAACAGGGCGGTAAGCAACCAATAGACAAGACCGCAGACAAAAAACCCCGTTAAGTATCCGCCGGTGACGCCTATCAGTGCGCCCACGCCGCCCCGAAAACCGGCAAATACCGGCAGACCGGCGGCACCCAGCACCAGATACACCAAAATGACGACAGTGCCCCGCTTGCCTCCCAGCACACTTAAGGCAAGAAAAATACCGAAGGTCTGCAGGGTAATTGCCACATCCCCAAAAGGGACGGACAGCCATGCACATAGACAGAGCATAGCGGAAAACATGCCGCACAGGGCCATATTTCTGATTTTGATAATCAATCTCCTCCGTTCTGTCGATTAGGATACCAAAATCGCGTCAGAAAGTCAAATCATTTTCCCTATACCTGTCAAAAATAAAATCTGCGAAAGTGCTGAAAATAAGGTGGATTTTTTGTTAATTTTTCTAAAAAAACTATTGACAAGCGGCAGGAATGATGATATCATAATCGAGCGCGTGTAGGGGAATTCTGCGCGTGCACTGCGATGATGCAGGAGATTGCGTCGAAAGGCGGTAACTTCTGCGGAGTATGTCCGGTCATCGGGCGGCTGAACTGTGTTCTGTTTTGCGCTGCGTATATCGCTGCGGCAGAGAAGGGTCGGCCTTGCGTCGGCCATTTTTCTTGGCTCGGAATGATACGCACGGTTGCGTGAACAAAAAACGGTTCGACCGTACCCAGGCACCACGAAAACTGAGTACGTTAAAATCAAGGAGGAAACAAACCATGGCAAACCAGGAAATGATCCGCATTCGGCTGAAGGCCTACGACCATCAGCTCATTGACTCCAGCGCGGCAAAGATCGTTGATACCGCAAAGCGCAACGGCGCTGCTGTATCCGGCCCCATCCCTCTGCCCACCAAGAAGGAGATCGTCACCATCCTTCGCGCTGTTCATAAGTATAAGGACAGCCGTGAGCAGTTCGAACGCAGAACCCATAAGAGATTGATCGATATCCTCAACCCCAACCAGAAGACCGTTGAAGCTCTGATGAGCTTGGATCTGCCCGCTGGCGTTGAGATAGAGATAAAGCTGTAATTCCTATACATTCTATATAGGAATTCACCGCTGCCCGCACTGAAAAGCATCGGGCGACGGGTCATGTTGGCGACTGTTCCCAATGCAGCGTCAACCAATAACCTAATAAAGGAGAAAACCAAAAATGCAAAAAGCAATCATCGGCAAGAAAGTGGGCATGACCCAAATCTTCGATGAGAACGGCAAGGTGATCCCTGTTACCGTTGTGGAAGCAGGCCCCTGCACCGTCACTCAAAAGAAGACCATCGAAAACGACGGCTACGAAGCCGTACAGATGGGCTTTGAATCCGTCAAGGAAGCAAAGCTCACCAAGCCTGAGGCAGGCCACCTGAAGAAGGCCGGCGTTGAGGCTGTCAAGTATCTGAAGGAGTTCCGTCTGGACGGCGCTGCCAACATGAACGTTGGCGACGTAGTAAAGGCTGACACCTTCGCAGCTGGCGACTGGATTGACGTGACCGGTATTTCCAAGGGCCACGGCTATCAGGGCGTTATCAAGCGCCACGGCGCACACCGCACCGATATGACTCACGGCGGCGGTCCCGTTCATCGCCATGCAGGTTCTATGGGCGCATCCTCTCACCAGTCCCGTATCTTCCCCGGTAAGATCGGTGCAGGTCAGATGGGCAATGAGCAGGTCACCATTGAGAACCTGGAAATCGTTAAGGTAGACGCAGAGCTGAACATGATCGTCATCCGCGGCGCCATCCCCGGCCCCAAGGGCGGTCTGGTCTACATCCGCAACACTGTGAAGACCCCCAAGGTAACGCAGGCTGGTGCAGATATCAGCAAGAACCCGCAGAAGGCTTCCGGCAGAAATCCCCAGAAGGCTTCCGCAAGAGGCTAAGGAAAGGAGATCTTAAATCATGCTTAAGACAAATGTTTACAATATGTCCGGCGAGCTGGTTGGCGAGATCGAACTGTCCGAAGCTGTGTTCGGCATTACTCCCAACCAATCCGTGGTTCACGACGTTGTTAAGAACCACCTGGCCAACCTGCGGCAGGGCACCCAGTCTGCTCTGACCCGCGCTGAAGTTTCCGGCGGCGGCAGAAAGCCCTGGAAGCAGAAGGGCACCGGCCGTGCCCGTCAGGGTTCCACCCGCGCTCCCCAGTGGACACACGGTGGTATCGTGTTCGCTCCCAAGCCCCGGGATTACAGCTACACCCTGAACAAGAAGGCTAAGCGTCTGGCTCTGAAGTCCGCTCTGAGCGCAAAGGCCGCTGAGACTGCTATCGTTGTTATCGACGAGATCAAGATGGACGCACCCAAGACCAAGGAATTCGCTGCTTTCCTGAACGCTGTTGGCGTACAGGGCAAGGCTCTGGTTGTTACCGCCGCTGCTGACACCAATGTGGTGAAGTCCGGCCGCAACATCCCCGGCTGCGAAGTGACCTTCGCAAACCTGCTGAATGTTTACGACATCGTGAACGCCAAGAAGCTGGTTGTTGACAAGGCAGCCCTCCAGAAGATCGAGGAGGTATTCGCATAATGAACGCATACGATATTATTTTGAAGCCGGTTATCACCGAGCAGTCCATGGCTGACGTTGCTGATAAGAAGTACGTCTTCCAGGTGGCTATCAATGCCAACAAGACCGAGATCAAGGCCGCTGTCGAAGAAGCTTTCGGCGTGAAGGTTGCCAAGGTCAACACCATCCGCATGCAAGGCAAGGTTAAGCGCACCGGTTCCTACCCCGCAGGCCGCCGCGCAGCCTACAAGAAGGCTATCATCACCTTGACTGCCGATTCCAAGACCATCGAGTTGTTCGAGGGTATGGTCTAATCCATTCTCAATAAAGGAGTTAACGCGAAATGGCTATTAAAACATTTAAGCCGTACACCCCCTCCAGAAGAAACATGACTGTTTCCGGTTTTGAGGGTGTGGATAAGAAGGCAAAACCTGAGCGTAGCCTGGTTGAGACCCTGAAGAAGAACGCCGGTCGCAACAGCTATGGTCATATCACCGTCCGCCACCGCGGCGGCGGAAACAAGCGCAAGTACCGCGTGATCGATTTCAAGCGTCAGAAGCTGGATATGGAAGCTACTGTCGAGCGCCTGGAGTACGATCCCAACCGCAGCGCTTTCATCGCACTGATTCGCTATGAAGACGGCGAACTGAGCTATATCCTGGCTCCCAACGGTCTGCGGGCCGGCGACAAGGTTGTCTCCTCCGCTGCCGCTGATATCAAGCCCGGTAACTGCTTGCCCATCGCCAACATTCCTGTTGGTACTGTTATCCACAACGTGGAGCTGCAGCCCGGCCACGGCGCACAGCTGGTCCGTTCCGCCGGTACCGCTGCTCAGCTGATGGCTAAGGAAGGCGAACTGGCTCAGGTCCGTCTGCCCTCCGGCGAAGTCCGTTATGTCCGTACCAACTGCACTGCTTGTATCGGTCAGGTTGGCAACGTGGATCATGAAAACGTCCACATCGGTAAGGCTGGCCGTACCCGTCACATGGGTATCCGTCCCACCGTTCGTGGTTCTGTTATGAACCCCAATGACCACCCCCACGGTGGTGGTGAGGGTCGCGCTCCTGTCGGCCGTCCCGGTCCTGTGACTCCTTGGGGCAAGCCTGCTCTGGGTTACAAGACCCGTAAGACCAAGAACCGCACTGACAAGTTCATTGTCAAGCGCAGAAACAGCAAGTAAGGAGGAAATGAAATGAGCAGAAGTATCAAAAAGGGCCCTTTCGTAGCTCCCGAGCTGTATAAGCGCGTTGAGGAGCTGAACAAGGCTGGTGAAAAGAAGGTTCTGAAGACCTGGTCCAGATCTTCCACCATCTTCCCCTCCTTTGTCGGTCACACCATCGCTGTCCACGACGGCCGCAAGCACGTTCCCGTGTATATCACCGAGGACATGGTCGGCCACAAGCTGGGCGAGTTTGTTCCCACCCGGTCTTTCCGTGGTCACTCTGGCAGCAAGACCGCTAACAGCAAGTAAGGAGGTACGAAAATGGAAGCATTTGCACATGTAAAGTACGTCCGTATGTCTCCCCGTAAGGTGAAGCTCGTTTGC
>JBGVPJ010000164.1:0-14980 GCA_045126955.1 Faecousia sp. | reverse complement strand
TAGGCAGCGAGGAGGGCATGATTGCCTTCTGTAAAGGCATCCAGGCCGCCGCACCGGTGGATTCCTTTGCAACTCCCCTGCCCTGGGATATGCCCGGTTATAATGATAAGGTAATTATGGCAGCCGGTGCCTTTGTGCAGGGTTCGTCCATTGAGCTGTCTGCCGACGGTCCGATCCGGCCTCCCTATGCAGTATACTTCCAAGGCGGTTTGACTTGGTGCCATGCGAAATTTGGTATCTTAATGAGTCTGCAAAAAATGGTTGATGCAGGACTTGTTACACTATAAGTATAAGGAGAGAAAAATATGTCTTGGTTATTCTTTTCAGTCGCAACCACCCTTTTGTGGGGTATCGCTGAGCTGTTTTACAAAAAAGGAGCTCGCCCCGACGAAAAATATGCCCATCTGAAAATTTGCGTATGGGTTGGTGTTGTCATGGGTGCACACGCGATCTTCACGCTCCTGACACAGCCTATCAACTACAATCCCATCAATATCATTCGTTATCTCCCCGTTTCCCTGTTCTACATATTCTCTATGGCATTCTCCTATTTTGGAATGCGCTTTATAGAGGAATCGATCTCCGACCCCATCGAGAACACCGCCGGCGTTATCTGTGTGCTCCTATTCGCGTTGATTATGAAAGACAGTTTCCACTGGCTCACTTGGATCGCAGTTGTAGTCATCGGCATTGGTGTTTTAGGTGTTAGCATTCTGGAAAATCGCGGTGAAACCCCGAGAAAGAAGAAATTAGGTAAAATCTTGGCCATCACCGCCTTTTGTATGCCCTTCCTGTATGCCCTGCTGGACGCATTCGGCACATTCCTAGATGATGCCTTCTTCTTGATCGAAGACGTAGCCAATTCTCCTCTGATTGATGTTACCGAGGATACCATTGAAGCTGTCGCAAACACCAGCTACGAGTTAACCTTCGCTTTCTTTGCTTTGATTCTGTTTATCTTCATGAAAGCCAAAAAGGTTAAATTCGGACCTGTTAATCAAAACAAAGACAAGGTTCTTGCAGCAGTCTTTGAAACAGCAGGTCAATTCACTTATGTATATGCCCTCGGAGGCGTGGATGCTGTTGCTGCACCCATTCTTTCCTCCGTCTGCGTTGTCTCCTTACTGCTTTCTCGCATTTTTCTGAAAGAAAAGCTTTCTTGGAAAACCTACGCATTTATTGCTGTGGTCATCATCGGCATCCTGTTGCTGGCCGTCAGTGAAGAACTTTAATTTATGTATCAAGAAGCGCTTCAGGTCAATCCTGAAGCGCTTTTTGATTGCACAATGCTATTTTTGCCGCCCGCGGCAGTCGTTTTACTGCCAGTTCACGGCGAAGTGCCTTGGAGTGGTCAGCGCAGATTTCTGTATACACAAGGTGTAAGGGTCCTCTGCCACGGGTGTACTTAGCACCTTTTCCGACCCTGTGCTGAGCAAGCCGACGTTCTAAATTATCGGTAATACCAGTATACAAGGTGCCGTCCTTACAGGATAGGATATATAGCGTCCATTCCTTTTCCATAAATACTTACTTCTTCGACCTCCTTGACAGATTGGTAATCAGCCTGTCCAGCAGAAAAAAGGTCACATTTCCCAAAAGAATCATAACCGCACCGCCCAGCAGTCCCAACTTGGCGTATTCCCCTTCCAATTCCGACATACCAAACAGTTTCAGCAAAAGAAAATACATAACACCGATTGCGCAGTTAAACAGCAATAATTTCAAAATCCAACCGAAATGGTGTTTATCAAACCATGGTTTAACGAAGGGATAGTACCCCAGAAACGCAAAAACCGCAGCCGCTTCTTTATCCGGTGCCATCAATGCACTGAGGAGTGCCACAACCCCATACCAGCACCATGCAATTTTTTTGCCGCAGATGCGAAATACCGTCAAACCGGTCAGTGTGGCAAACATTGGACAGGCAAATGTTGCCAAAGGAATCATTCCTCCAAGGCACATGATAATCAGCGCAACGGCTGCGAGCATGCCGCCAAATGCAATTGCTTTAACGGAGCTGTTTCTCATTTCTCTCTCTTCTGTTTCAGCAGCGTATACTTGATATCCCACAGCTTTTGGGACAGGTCCACATAATAGGTATGAGGATTATCAAAACGCTTAACCTCATCCCAAAGGCTGTCAACCTGTGCCATACAGTATTCGCGAATCTGTTGAATATTGGGACAGTCATAAATCAACTTGCCATTCTTAAAAATAGGCACCTGCAATTCTTTGGCAGTGAAATCGTAGACAGTTTTTGTTTTCCAAGTTGCATCCGGGTCGAAAATCTCCATTGTATCGCTGTCGTCCACAGTTTCATCATAAATGCACAGATAGTCGGCAATGGCCTTACCGGTGTCGTTACCATAGAAACGATAGAGCTTTTTAAAGTGAGGATTTGTAATTTTGCCAGTATTCTCGGAAATCTTGATTTTCGGTACAATGGCACCGTCCTTGTCCTCCACGGCCGCCAACTTATACACGCCACCAAACACAGGCTCGGACTTTGCGGTAATCAACCGCTCACCCACGCCAAACATATCAATCTGCGCGCCCTGTTGAAGCAAATCCTGAATAATATATTCATCTAAGGAATTGGACACAGAAATCTTACATTCCGTCCAGCCTGCATCGTCCAGCATTTTCCTAGCCTTACGGCTCAAGTAGGCCATATCGCCGGAATCCAAACGGATACCGCACTTGGTAATGCCCATAGGCTTCAGCACCTCATTAAAGGCTTTAATAGCATTGGGAACGCCGGACTTTAATGTGTCATAAGTATCCACAAGCAATGTTGCGTTATTAGGGTACATTTGGCAGTATGCCTTGAATGCATCATACTCTGTATCGAACATCTGCACCCATGCATGGGCCATGGTGCCACCCGCGAAAACACCAAACAGTTGATCAGAGATGGTACAGGCCGTTCCGTTACAGCCGCCGATATAGGCTGCTCTTGCACCAAGAATGGCCGCATCGGCGCCCTGTGCCCGGCGAGAGCCGAATTCCAGAACGGTACGACCTTGGGCAGCCCTTACCACTCTGTTTGCCTTGGTAGCAATGAGGCTTTGATGGTTAATCGACAGCAACACGAAGGTCTCAATCAGCTGCGCCTCGATGGCAGGTGCACGCACAGTGATAATCGGTTCCTTTGGGAAGATTGGCGTGCCCTCAGGCACTGCCCAAATATCGCCAGTGAACCGGAACTCTGCCAAATACTGCAGGAACGCCTCACTAAAGAGTTTTCTACCACGGAGGTATTCAATATCCTCTGCTGTAAAATGGAGATTTTGAATATAATCGATAATCTGCTCCAAGCCGGCGGCAATGGCGAAGCCGCCATTGTCCGGACATTGGCGGAAAAATACATCAAAGTAACAAATCCGGTCCTTATATCCTTTTTCAAAGTAGCCATTTCCCATGGTTAGCTCATAAAAGTCGCATAGCATGGTTAGATTCAGTTTTTCCTGCGTTGCCATATTCAGCACCTCATCTAAATAATTTTGCGTTCATTATAGGTTAGATTGATAAAAAATGCAATCCTTTTTATTGACACATCCAACATTTTGGACTATAGTATGAAAAAAAGATTGGAGGTATCGTTTATGGAAATTACAATTGGAATGACAGGTTCTGCATCCACAGTCGTGGAGCGGGAGGATACGGCCTGCGAAGTTGGCTCCGGCTCTCTTCTGGTCTATGCAACCCCCTGCATGGTGGCCATCATGGAAGGTGCAGCCTGCGAGGCCATTGCCCCGGCATTGAAAGAAGAGAAAACCTCTGTGGGCACTGAACTTAACATCTCCCACATTTCTGCCACACCAGTAGGCTTGGAGGTGCGTGCAGAGGCTGAGGTTACAGAGGTAGACGGAAACGCAATCACCTTCCGTGTTACCGCGTACGACGAGGCCGGCAAAATCGGTGAGGGAACTCACAAGCGTGTGGTAGTTACTTCCCAGCGCTTTTTGGATAAGGCCTATTCAAAACTGTAAGTAATAAAAAAAGAGAGAAGAAAAAGAGAGAAGAAAATGAGAAAGTTAAAGGAATTTTTGCAGCGGAAAAACATTATTTTTTCCGGCAAGCGTTACGGCATTGATGCATTGGGTGCTATGGCACAAGGCCTGTTTTGCACCCTGCTGGTAGGTACGATTCTCAACACCATCGGTCAGCAATTTAATATTGAATTTCTAAACAGAATTATTGTAACACTGAAGAGCGCAGACGGCACCAATCAAATTGGATATACCATCGGTGGCTTGGCATCTGCCATGGTAGGCCCCGGCATTGCCGTTGCCATCGGCTTTGCACTGAATTGCCCCCCCTTGGTGCTGTTTTCACTGATTCCTGTGGGCTTTGCTGCCAACGCCATGGGTGGTGCAGGTGGGCCTTTAGCCGTTTACTTTGTAGCAATTATTGCTTCTGAGTGCGGTAAGTTGGTTTCCAAGGAAACTAAAATTGATATTCTTGTAACCCCTATCGTCACTATTTTGGTAGGCATCGGCATTTCCTGTGTAGTTGCCGCTCCTATTGGAACAGCCGCCAAAGCGGTTGGTACCGCAGTTATGTGGGCAACAGAGCTACAGCCCTTCTTCATGGGTATTTTGGTTTCCGTGATTATCGGCATTGCACTGACCCTTCCCATCAGTTCCGCAGCCATCTGTGCCGCATTTGGACTGACAGGACTTGCCGGCGGCGCTGCGGTTGCCGGCTGCTGTGCACATATGATTGGCTTTGCCGTAATGAGCTTCAAGGAAAATCGCTGGGGCGGTTTGGTTGCACAGGGTATTGGTACAAGCATGCTGCAAATGCCCAATCTCGTAAAAAATCCCCGTTGCTGGATTCCTCCCGTTATTGCTTCAGCCATTACCGGACCCTTGGCAACCTGCCTGTTTAGGCTGGAGATGAACGGCGCTCCGGTCTCCTCCGGCATGGGTACCTGCGGTCTTGTTGGACAAATCGGTGTGTACACCGGCTGGGTAAACGACATTACCGCCGGCACGAAAGCAGCCGTCACCCCTATGGACTGGATTGGGCTTGTACTCATTTGTTTTGTTCTTCCTGCGATTTTCAGTTGGATCTTCTGCCAAGTATTACGCAAATGGAATTGGATCAAAGACGGTGACTTAAAGCTGGACTTATAAATCATTTATGTAGAGAAGTAAAAAATACATTTAAGCACTTTCAACCGAATCGGTAAATAACGGACAATAGACAAAACACCCCCTAATGTAGGATGATAATCCTACATTGGGGGGTGTTGTTTTGAGCAAAAAAAGATTTAAGAATTGCCGAAGGAAAAATATTCTCTATTTCTTTGCGTAAGCAATCAGTCGTGTGATCACAGGGGCCAAGAGGATATTTACCGCAAGCTCAATAATAAAATTGATGCCTGCCAAACCCAAGAACATATAGGCACCGGCATTGGCATAGCCAAATGCGGCCGCCCACTGAGTTACCGTTTCAAGGAAGAAAAACTGGCAACCCAAAAGGAATACACCGGTATTAGCAATGGGACAAGCAACAGCAGCAAGAATAACGGCTACAAGTGTATTGGTTCTCTTAAATGCAGTAAAGACAAGACCGGAAACCAATCCGCATACAATACCCTTTACAAGTACAACCAATACTGTTGCCAAGGGGTCTACCGCCATAAAGGCACCGGCATCACCGGACAAAAGAACCGCTACGCCAAAAGCCAGACCCAACCAGCCACCTGCCTGCCAGCCGTAAACAGCAGCACCTACTACGATGGGTACCAAAACCAGCGAGATAGAGAACATTGTTCCGATTTTAATGCCTCCACCAAGCATTTGCAGCACCACCACTATAGCGGTAAACAGGCCGATTCCTACCATTTTTTTCGTTTTACTATTCATTATGTTACCTCCTTGCTGTCGCTCCGGCGCACCGGATGCGATGCAAATATTTTGCTGAAACATCAGCTGGTTCTAAAATGAGCAATGCCCAGAATAGATAATTAAAAGTCTTCGGGTACTGCAGTGTCCTCTGCATCATCGTATGCTTCCATGTCATCAAAGCCCAATTGTGCACTGCCACCGGAACGCATAGCTGCCCACTGTTCCTTTGTGACAAGAATGTCACGGGGTTTACTGCCCTGGACGGGGCCAACAATTCCCTTTTCTTCCATTTCATCCACAATCCGTGCCGCGCGAGCGTAACCTAATTTCAAGCGTCGCTGGAGCATAGATACAGAAGCCTGCCCGGTCTCCAAAATCACATCAACAGCTGCCGGAAGCATCTCATCACCTTCCAGCTCATCGGCCGTAGGCTCCGGGTCGGAGGCTGTGGACTTGTTACCGGTCTGTACAGCTTTCCGCTCGATTTCCTCCATAACCTCTTGGTCATAGCTGGTAGCAAAGTTTGTTTTCACATAATTGGCAACGGCTTCTACTTCCGGGTCACTGACAAAGCATCCCTGCACACGCTTGGGCTTACCATTACCGATAGGTGCATAGAGCATATCGCCCTTACCTACCAGCTTTTCGGCACCCTGTGTATCCAAGATAATCCGGGATTCCATTGCGGATGCAACCGCAAAAGCGATTCTTGAAGGAATATTGGCCTTCATAAGACCTGTAATCACATCCGCAGAAGGACGCTGGGTCGCGATTATCAAGTGAATACCTGCTGCACGGCCCATTTGGGCAATCCGGCAGATAGACTCCTCAACCTCTTTTGCAGCCACCAGCATCAAGTCAGCCAACTCATCAATGATAACGACCACCTGAGGAAGCTTAGTACCTTCCATTTCTTGACTTTCCATAATGCTGTTATAGGATTCCAAGTCGCGGACACCGGCATCAGACATGGCCTTGTATCGGCGCATCATCTCGGAAACAGCCCATTGCAGAGAGCCGGCAGCCTTCTTCGGGTCAGTAACCACGGGAATGAGCAGATGGGGAATTCCGTTATAAATGCCCAATTCAACCATTTTAGGGTCAACCATTATCAGCTTTACATCATCAGGGCTCGCTTTGTAAAGCAAGGAAATGATAATGGAGTTCATGCACACAGATTTACCGGAACCTGTGGTACCGGCAATGAGCATGTGCGGAAGTCTTGCGATATTACCCACAATACAGTTACCGCCAATATCCTTACCAACAGAAAAGGAGGATTTGGATTTTGCCTTTGCAAACTCTTGGGAATCAATAACCTCCCGAAGAGATACCATAGTTACCGCACGGTTGGGAACTTCAATACCTACAACAGAAATTTTACCGGGAATTGCAGCAATGCGGACACCGGTAGCACCCAAGCTTAGTGCAATATCATCAGCAGCGGAGGTCAGCTTGCTTAGCTTCACACCCTTTTCAAGCTCCACTTCATAACGGGTAACACTGGGACCACGGGTCACATTAACGATATGCGCCTCAATCCTGAAGCTTGCCAAGGTTTCGTTAAGACGGCGAGAATTCTCGCGCATCTCCATGGTTCCGTCAGCTGCACCGGAGCTTGGCAGCTTTAAAAGATCAATAGGTGGGAAACAGTATTCCGGTTTTAGATTCTTCTGCGCATTTTGAATTTCCTTAGTAACCTCCTGCGCAGAGGTCTGTGCATCTTTTCCGGTCACTTTTTCCGGCTTTACCTTTTGGACAACCGGAGCCGGCTTTTCAGGAAGGGGTGCATTCTTATCAAAGGGCGGCATGGAAGAAACAGATTCCTTTTGCACCTCTAGTTTCAACATTCCGGGTTCTTCCTTCTCCCGTGCTTGCACATATTCAGCGGCAGCTGCCACCGGCAGCTCTGTATCCGCGTCTATCTGACGAAATATATCCTCCACAACAGAAGATTCCGTTTTTTTGTATTCTGTATACAGCGGTTGCGCTTCTGCTTCCAATTCCTGCTGAAGTCGCTGTTCACGCTTATGCTCCATATGCTTAATCCGCTTATTTGCAATATGGTTTACAACAATCGCCGCAGGATCCTGTCGTTCAACAGGCTCCTCCTCCCAATTAGGACGGGGCCGTTCCTGTATTGCACGAATAATACTCATAACCGTAATCTGCATTCCGCCCAACAGCGCCAGAACTGCTGCCAAAATGAGCAAAATGTAGCTGATAACTGTACCGCAAAGCCAGTGAACCATCATCGTCAAACAGCCGCAAATCACACCACCAGTAGTCCCCACAATACCACCGCGGTACAAGCCGCTTAGAAGCGAGGGCAACTCCTGCGGCATAAGGCTCAAATGGGCAATACAACCACAAAGCAATATAAATGAGCCAACACAGATAGAGCGCATTTTCACAGGACGCTCACCGCTAAACGCATGGATAATAAACAGGTACAGAAATCCCGGAATGGAGACAATGAAGCCCGTCTTGCCAATCAGTCCATTGATAAAGTTTGCAAAAAACTTTATTAAGGCACCTTCCGGCTTAAAGAAAATAACAAGGAAAAGCACAAAAAGGCCTAAAAACACTATAGAAGTAATCAAACGCACAGGAATCTTGGTCTCATCTGCGGTGGTATTGACAGAAACATTACTGTCTTTATCGGCCTTGTTCTCCTTAATCTCCTTATTTTCCTTATTGGCAGCAGATTTGTTGCTTTTAGACTGATTCTTCTTGGTAGCAGCAGCTTTCTCAGCCTGGGACTTATTCCTTTTTTCAGACATAGGAACCTCCTTGTTATGTAATCAAGTAAAGTATAAATGAAAATAGTGCGGCGCCAATGGAATAGTAGGCAAAACCCGAGAGACCGGAATGGTTCAGTGCAATGCGCAAAAAAGAGATGCCCAAATACCCACCGCAAAACGAAGCTATTCCGGATAAAAAATAGCATGCAACTGCATAGAAGGTAACCGTACCAATACCGGCACTTACCATCCAAAATACATCAAAGAAAACGGCAAATAGCAGAGCAGGAATCCCCAAAAGAACAGCCCAATTGGCAGCGCTGTGACTATCCGCACCACGTGCTCTTGTGTAAGCACAAATTGCACCTGTTCTGGAAATACCGGGAAACACGGAAAATGCACCAACAATACCAATGGCAACGCCATCTAAACGTGACATCGTTCTGGCGTCCCTGTTGCCGTGCGGAGCATGCTCAGAAAACAAAAGAATTACAGCATTAATCGTTAAAAATACAATGAGCGATAACAGGTCATTTTCCATATTTACAGTGAAGAAAGACAGAATCAAGCCTATCAGCAAAGAAACGGTTGCAGTCGTCAGTAGACGCAAGTCATAGAGGGTTCTCCCGCCCAAAAATCGCTGTCTGCTCCGCCGAGGTGCGGAAAGGATTTTCTGCTCACGCAGGAGTAGGTAGATCATCTCACGGCATGCCACATAAATCGCCATGATAAGTCCAATATGTACCAGAAGATCCTGAAGAGAATCTCTGGTATCCACTCCGAACATATAGCGCATAAGGGATTGATGGGCACGGGAGGAAACCGGCATAAATTCTGAAAGACCCGATATAAGTCCATATAGGACACTTTGCAGCAAAGACATGTGCCTTTCTCCCCTTCCCATAACTTTTCAATTTATAATAACACATTCTTTTTGGAATTTCCAGTCCGAACGTTAAAATTTATTTCTTTTCTTGTTTTTGCATGTCAATCATGGCATGGAGCTCTGTGAGTGCATCGTTTAGGTCTCCAAGAGAGTCAATAAGTCCTGATGCAACCGCGTCCTTACCGTAGAGAATTGTACCCACATCGGTGGCCATCTCCCCTGTTGCCATCATATACCCTTCAAATGTCTCCTTGGAAATTGCGGAATTGGCGGTTACAAAATCGGTGATCTGCTCCTGAATGCGGTGAAAATACCGGAAAGTCTGCGGAGCTCCAACCACCAGCCCTGTCATTCGAACCGGGTGTACCGTCATGCTGGCGGTACGTGTAATAAAGGATTTTTTTGTGCATACGGCCAACGGAATGCCAATAGAATGTCCTCCACCCAGAACAAGGGATACTGTTGGTTTCTTCATACCTGCAATCATCTCGGCAATAGCAAGACCTGCCTCAATGTCGCCGCCGACAGTATTTAGAAGCAACAACAGTCCGTCAATTTCCTCACTCTCCTCAAGACCGGCAAGTAGCGGTAAAATATGCTCGTATTTTGTGGTTTTGACGGTCTCCGGCAAAACCTGGTGCCCCTCAATCTGCCCAATAATGGTTAGGGTGTAGATATTACCCTTACTTGTTTTACTCAAATCCGAACCAAGTTCCTGCAGGTCATTCTTTACTTCGTTATTATCATTTTTCTTGTCGTCCATGGTGAATCCCTCCCAAGGTAGGATAACCTAAATCTACTAAACAATTCACCCTTGCAAGATTGTTCTTTTTATCGTATAATAACCCCCGGTGATAAAAATGGCTACAAAAACAAACGCTGTCCGTTTAGTAGAGCAGGCAAAAATTCCGTGTACAGAACATTTTTATGAATTTGATCCCGATGACTTAAACGGAAATCATGCCGCAGAAGCTCTTGGATTTCCACCGGAGCAGGTATATAAAACACTGGTTGCCAAAGGTAGCCGCACCGGAATTAATGTCTTTTGCATCCCGGTCTGCAGTGAGTTGGATCTAAAAAAGGCGGCAAAAGCAGCCGGCGATAAGGACATGGCAATGGTCCCGGTGAAGGATTTGTTGGGCCTGACAGGATACATCCGTGGCGGCTGCTCCCCTATTGGAATGAAAAAGAAATACCCCACCTATTTTGAAGAAACATGTCAGTTATTTGACGAGATAGCCGTATCAGCCGGAGAGCGAGGCCACCAAATGGTACTGCCGCCATTGGCGCTTGTAGAACTGATAAACGGCACGCTAGCAGATATTATTGTGTAAAGAAAGGATAGACAATATGCAATTTGAATATACAACCAAGGGTACCTGCTCAAGAAAGATTTTCTTTGAAATTGAAGACGGCAAGGTTTACAATGTGGAATTTTTGAGTGGCTGCAACGGCAACCTACAAGGTATTGGGAAATTGGTTGAAGGCATGGATGTTGACGAGGTTATCCGTCGAATTGACGGTATCCGCTGCGGCGGCAAACCCACCTCTTGCCCCGACCAGCTGGCAACTGCATTGAAGCAAGCAAAAGAAAAGCTTTAAGCCATATCATAACATAAATGATTTCGTTGACTTCAAATAATACAACTAATGTAGTTGATGAAACGAACCGGTAAAATCGAACAAAGGACAAAATACCCCCTGGTGTAGGATAGTGAACTACACCAGGGGGTAATCTTTAAATGAAAGTGAACCTCACAAATAGAAAACTGTCTAAAACTGTCGCATGTATATGGGAGATAACATTTCTCTGCGTGATTATACTGACATATCAGCAATCATGCCGTCGAGGACCTTCTTTGCAGATATTTTATCCCTTGCAACAGCAGTATAATAAAATTTTACCTTTGGTTCTGTTCCCGAGGGTCGGGCAATCACGCTGCCGCTGTCACCCAAAAGGAACTCAAGCACATTAGATTTCGGTAATGTAATTTCCGTTTGTGTACCATCCAAAAGATTGGTAGCAACTCCGGAACGGTAATCCCGTACTCCCGTTACCCTTGCGCCGCCGATGCTTTCCGGAACCGACTGCCGTAAATCAGCCATCATCTTTGCAGCTTTTTCCATTGCATCAGCACCGGTCAGCTCAACGCTTTGCACATAAGCCAAATAATAACCGTAGGTCGTGTAAAGATCCTGCAGAGCATCGAGAATGGTCTTTCCTTCCAATTTTAGGGATGCAGCCAACTCGCAAACCAGCATAGATGCCACAACAGCATCCTTATCGCGAGCATATGTGCCCTTCAAATAGCCGCAACTTTCCTCAAAGCCAAAGAGAAAACGATGTTCCTCCCCTATTTCCTCCAACGAAAGAATCTCACCGCCGATATACTTAAAGCCGGTAAGCACGGCATGCATATTAACACCGTAGTGCTCGGCAATACGATCGGCCAAAGGAGAGGAAACAATGCTTCTAACCACAATCGCATCTGCGGGGATGTTGTTCTTTGCGGAACGAGACTTGAGAATATAGTCCATCAGCAAACATCCCAGTTCATTTCCGGATAGCTTTTGGAAGCCGCCCTGTCCATCGGGGACAGCAATTGCAACCCGGTCGGCATCCGGGTCAGTTCCCAGAATTACATCGCACGGAACGTTTGCAGCGACCTTATAGCTCTCGTTTAGTGCAGCGTCTGTCTCGGGATTGGGATATTCACAAGTCTTAAAGTCGCCGTCCGGCCTTTCCTGACAGGCAACCACAGTCACATTGACACCCAGTCTGCCAAGAATCTCTCGTACAGGCTCATTGCCCGTACCGCATAAAGGTGTATATACAACATTTAAGCCGGCAGATGCCACCATCTCAGGTGCTACCGCTTCCCCTAAAACCGTTTGATAGTACTTTTCCCACAGATCCTGTCCAATATAGGAAATACATCCTTCCTGCATATACGCGTCAAAGGACTTGCTTTCGGGGATAAAATAAGGAATCTCGCCAATTTTTGCCGTGACAATTGCCGCAGGTTCATCTGTCATTTGGCAACCGTCGGGACCGTAACATTTTACACCATTGTATGCACCTGCATTATGGCTGGCAGAAATCACGATTCCGCAACCGCAGCCCAACTCCCTAACCGCATAAGAAAGCATGGGTGTAGGTGCAAGTCGATCATAGAGCCAGGTTTGAATTCCTGCTTCTGCAAAAGCAACAGCGCAAACCTGAGCAAATGTCTCCGAGTTATGGCGAGAATCATAACCGATAGCAGCCTTTTGGGGCAGATTTGTAGTCACCAGCCATGCGGCCATGCCCTGTGCGGCTCTGCGGACGGTATATCGGTTTAGTCGATTGCTGCCTGCGCCCATAATACCGCGCATACCCGCTGTACCAAACTGCAGTTCACTGCCAAATCGGCTTTTTAATTCTTCATCATTATCTTTAATTGCAGCAAGCTCCCTGTTTACATCATCTGAAAGATTTGCAATGCACCATAAATTATAGTTTTCCAAATAATCCATAATACCTCCATAAAAAAACAGCTCAAAAATCCCTTTTTGAGCTGTTAATGTATTTATACTTCAGCGTTTTCTTCAGTAATGTCGGAGCGCTTCTCCTGCGCTTCAATCAAAGACTGGAACTTTGCGCGGGTATCCCGGACGTCCTCCAAGGATATAGCAATAGCCTCTTCTGTACGGCGAAGAGCATCATCCATATAATCATTGCTTGCCTTGCGCAGCTCAGCCATACGGGTCTTGGTCTGCAGTACCATCTCCTGACATTGCCGCTTGGCCTCCTGATAAATGGCCTCTTCAGAAACCAATTTAGCAGCCTGCTCCTGCGCCTGACGAATCACATTCTCAGCTTCACGGCGAGCCTGGCCAATCAACTCATTCCTGGACTCAACGATGGTACGGGATTGCTTCAGCTCCACAGGCAGCTGTGCAATAATCTCGTCCAACATATCCAAGACCTTGTCACGCTCCAAAATGCACTTATCAGCGCCTAGGGGCAGCGCGCGGGCATCTTGAACCATATCGTATAACGCGGAGATGATATCTTCAATATTCTGCTGGTTCATTATCTGTTTCCTCCTTGACGTACATCAGCGATACGCTGTTTGAATACTGGAATAATTTGCTCCGGCAGGAATTCGGACAGATCTACATCATAGATAGCCAATTCTTTAACTATGCTGGAGCTTAGATACATATATTGATGCTCCGCTGTAAGGAACATTGTATCCAAATTGGGATTAATCTTGTGGTTAATGATGGACATACTGAACTCATTTTCAAAGTCCGAGCCGGCACGCAGACCCTTGATGATCACACAGCTTCCCTTCTGCTTCGCATACTCGGCAAGCAGATCACGAGAGGAATCAACCTCAACATTTGGAATGTCGCTAACCACCTCTTTGATCATTCGCACACGTTCCTCCTGTGTAAACAGGGGAGATTTTGCACCGTTAACCATCACGCAAACGATTAACCGATCAAATATATTGGCCGCTCTGCGGATAATATTCAAGTGACCGCTGGTAATAGGGTCAAAGCTTCCCGGATAAATAGCTGTTTTCATTATTTCCTCTTAAAATCAATCCTTGCGAAAAATGGTTAGGATTGTTTTTGCGTATTTATAATCTTTTGAGCGGGAATAACCCGGAAAATCGAACAAAAAGTCCTTTTCCACAGGACGTTCCGTAACTATTATACCACCAGATTGCAAAATGTCAATTTCTGTTATCATTTTTAATGAATTTTCTAAAAAAACTTCTGCATAAGGTGGGTCGAGGAAGATAATATCAAACTTTTCCTTACAAGTTCGTAAAAAAGCCATATAATCGGAACGAACAACTCGCGCGCAATCCTCAAGTCGCGTACGCTTGAGGTTCTCCCGAATCAGCCTACAAGCTTCCTCCCGTTCATCCACAAATACAGCAGACCTCGCATTTCTGCTGAGAGCCTCAATTCCTAACTGGCCTGTACCGCCAAATAAGTCCAGCACTCTTGCTGTCGGAACATCAAATTGAATGATACTGAAAAGCGCCTCCTTCACTCGGTCAGAAGTTGGGCGCGTAGCCATTCCATCGGGTGTTTTTAGCACGACACCTCTAGCTTTTCCTGTTATAACCCGCATACTATTCCTGCTCTCTTATCGAATTGTGAAAATGTTTGTAAACACTGTTTGCCGCATCTGCCGGCAAAATGTGCAAAAGCTCCTCAATGGATGCATTTTTAATTGCTGTAACAGACTTAAAGGTTTTAAGCAGTTCCTGTTTCCGTTTGGGTCCGATTCCAACTATGGCATCCAGTTCCGAATAGTGCAGACGCTTGCTCCGAAGCTGTCTGTGATAGCTGATGGCAAAACGGTGGGTTTCCTCTTGAATGGCGCCGATAAATGAAAATACAGCCTGCTGGGTATCTATGCCGATTTCCAACCCCTCCGGCGTCACCAGCGCCCGTGTGCGGTGACGATCATCCTTTACCATTCCGAA
>JBGVPJ010000163.1:0-5089 GCA_045126955.1 Faecousia sp. | reverse complement strand
CGCGCATACTGTGCCGCCAAAATCATGCCTTCGATACCGCGGTCACCGAAGCCGCCGGGGACAATGATACCGTCCAGACCGGCAAGGATATGCTTTTTCGTTTCCTCTGTGATGGTCTCGGAGTCAATCCACTGAATGTCGATCATGGAGTCAAGCGCAAAACCTGCATGGCGCAGAGCCTCGGCTACGGAGAGATAGGCGTCGTGGAGCTGTACATACTTGCCCACAAGTCCAATGGTGACTGTTTTGCTGCGGCTCTTGATGGCATCGACCATGGCCTGCCACTCGCTCAGATCAGGCTCCGGGGCGGTCAAATGCAGTTCCCGGCAGACAACGGAGGAAAGCTGAGCCTTTTCCAGAAACAGCGGCGCTTCATAGAGCACGGGGAGGGTAAGGTTTTCAATGACACAGTCCGGCTTCACATTGCAGAAGTTGGCAATTTTACGGAAGATGCTCTCGTCTGTGATGGGTTCATCACAGCGCAGGACGATGATATCGGGTGTAATGCCCATGCCTTGCAGCTCCTTCACGGAGTGTTGGGTGGGCTTTGATTTGTGTTCACCGGAGGCTTTCAGGTAGGGAACCAGCGTGACGTGGATATACAGAGCATTCTCCCGGCCCACTTCATGGCCCACCTGGCGGATGGCCTCGATAAAGGGCTGGCTTTCGATGTCGCCGATGGTGCCGCCGATCTCCGTGATGACCACATCAGCCTCAGCCCGGCTGCCAACGTTATAGATAAAGCGTTTGATCTCATCGGTGATGTGGGGGATGGTCTGCACGGTAGTACCCAGATATTCGCCCCGGCGCTCCTTGGAGAGGACATTGGAATAGACCTTGCCGGTGGTCAGATTGGAGTATTTGTTCAAATTCTCGTCAATGAAACGCTCGTAATGGCCCAGATCAAGATCCGTTTCGGCTCCATCCTCGGTCACATAGACCTCGCCGTGCTGATAAGGACTCATGGTACCGGGGTCAACATTGATATAGGGGTCCAGCTTTTGTGCGGCCACCTTCAGCCCCCGTGCTTTGAGCAGACGTCCCAGAGACGCCGCCGTAATACCTTTACCCAAACCGGATACCACACCACCGGTCACAAAAATATATTTTGTCATATACCTGCCTCCCGCAAAAAACTCACAAAAAAAGAAAAAGGCGTCCATCAGGGGGCAAAAGTCCCTTGATGAACGCCTTCGTTCAACAGACGGTATTATACTGCAATGGCCCTTAATTTGTCAATTAGGGTTTCCCGCAAAAAATATTGTTCCAACGAGATTTTCATTCTATATGTTAGCCAGCGATTCCCTTATACCGCTTCCAATTGGTTCATCCATTTTCGCCTGTGAAATACGATCAGTGAAATGCCAAAGCGAATACATTCTTCAAGTGACAGTAGAAAATATACATAAGGAATGGACAACTTCCAGACGAAGGCACTTAAAAGCCCCAAAGGAACACCAAAACACCATGTACCGACCATATCAATGAACATGACATATTTTGTTCGTCCGCCACTTCGGATAATTCCGCCGCCAAGAATCATATTGAGAACCTTAAACGGAACTACAACGGCATAGGCAAAGAGGATCTGTACAGTCATGGCCTTTACCACGTTATCCACCTGATAGATCCCTACATACGCCTTGCTGGTGAAAATCACAATGATCGATAGAAATACCGAGCCAATCGCACCATAGACCAACAACTTTTTCGCTGACCAATAGGCCTTCTCGTTTTCACCACTGCCCAGGTGTTTTCCGATGATCACACTTGCCGCTTGAGACAATCCGCACAACGCACCGATCACCAATCCCTGGATGGGATTGGTCAAAGTCATAGCAGCACTGGCATCGGTACTCATGTGCCCGTAGATGACGGCGTAGACGTTTTCCCCCAGGCTCCATACCACTTCGCATACCAACAATGGTAGCAGCATAGACCAATACTGCTTCCAATTCATTCGGAGCGTTACAGTGGGTTCGCCTTCGTTAAATTTTAAAAGGGAACCGTTTTGAGAAAGCATTAGGAACATCAGCAGAAAATTGGCACATTGGGAAATTACTGTAGCAAATGCCGCACCACGCACGCCCATGGGTGAAATCCCCAGCTTGCCGAAAATCAAAATGTAATTCAAGCCAGTATTCAACAACGCTGACAGAATGCTGGCATATAGGGGAAGCCGAGGCTTTTCCAAACAGCGGAACAATGTAGAAAGAAGGGTTGCTCCAGTCATAGGAACAAAAGTTCCGGAAACCAGCATCAAATATTCTGCTGCCGCCTGACGGGTCTGCACATCCTTGGTATAAGCACCCATGATCTGATTCGGAAACAGGGTGCATATTACCATAAACATTCCGGCAATGCCCGCTCCCAGCAGCAAGTTTGTAAAGAAACTCCGGCGGACTTCGCTTCTGTTTTTCTGTCCCAGATACTGCGCGATCATAATTCCAGCAACAGCACCAATGGCGGAAATCACCACAGAATAAATGGATGCAAACTTTCCAGCCAAGCCTACACCTGCAACATTGATCTCACCCAATTGCCCGATCATGATTTGATCTACCATACTGAAAGAGGATTGCAGCATGGATTGCAGTGCCACTGGAATCGCTAAGGCGCATACTGTTTTGAAAAAATGCTCCTGCTGTTTCATAGGGCACCTCCCAATTGATTTGTTTTCATTGTAGCAATCGGAAAGTGGAATTACAAAGGTTAAGTATGTAACTATTTACAAAATATAGGTCGTAGATTCATGCAATTTAACTTGTGCTTTCGTGCTGCTGCGTACTACCAAAGACACTGGTAATTTCGCTTCTGTGCAGATTTCTTTACCTTCTCTCAGTTCTTGCAGCTTTCTGACAGCAATTTTTGCACGCAAAGCACCATCCTGTTTTATTGTGGTCAAAGTTGGAGTGACCATTTCACACATAGGCGTATCGTCAAAGCCTGCCACCGAAATATCCTCTGGCACCGAAAAGCCCTGCTCAATCAGGAAATGCATCAAATCTATAGCGTAGTAATCTGAAACTGCAAACACAGCGGATACCTGTTGAAATTGCTCCAAATGTGATTGGTAAAATGACTGTCGCTGCTCCTTCTGCATAGGAATCAGTAAAAGCTCTGCCTTGCCGGGGGCAAAGCCCTCGGCAAATCCGCAGAATCGTTCCATATCCACGCAAGTGTCATTATCCGAGATGCACAGGGCAGTTTGGTGCCCCAACGCTCGGAAATGGCATCCCATTTGATAGCCGCCACTAAAATTATCAATGGTAATATTCAAGAGCCGCTCCGGATGCTCGCAATAACCGTCATAAACAGCAAAGGGAATTCTCATATGATTGCGTAAATACATATAATCCTGATCACAAAAGCCAATCACAACGATTCCCTCCATATTCCACATGGAGGAAAATCGAATGATCTCCTCTGCACACTTGGCCTTTTTCACCATCATAAATTGGCCGCTGGCTTCGATTTCCGTAGACAGGAAGTTTAAGGAGGAGGCGATGAAAAAATCGTCCAGAGTATGTCCTTCGTATTTTTCATGATCATTGACGAAGACCCCGATGATTTTGGAACTATTCCGGGCCAGGAGAACTCCGGCCATGCTGGGAATATACTGGCGTTCTTCCAGTAAGGCTGTTACACGCTGAACTGTTTCATCGGAAACTTTATTTGTTTTACCGTGGATCACATTCGATACCGTAGCGGTGCTTAGTCCTAATTCCTCCGCAATGTCACAAATCCGCACCCGCTGTTCCATTCTGTTCCCCTCCTGGTTATGAGATGCCTTTATTCTATTCATCTTTCGCGTTCAAGTCAAAGGTTATCCGCATAACCAAAGCGTGATGCAAAGAAAACCACCCACAGAAAGTTCTCTTTCCATGGGTGATGTGATTATCAAACATCCAAAGACTTGTATTCTGTTACCTCATTCAAAGCTGCTTCTGAATCACTTGTCAACGGACGGATAATAGCCGTTTCAGCGAATCCCATATTTTTCGATGATATAATCCATATCCTTATCCCCACGGCCGGAGAGATTGATGAGCACGGAGCCCTTGCCCATGGTCTTTGCTAACTTCATGCCGTAGGCGACCGCGGCGGTCCATTTGACAACTTGTTTCTTGCCTGATTCTCAGCATCGCAGGCTCTCTGTAAAGGCATCATTGCCGTTATCTCCGCTTCAACGGTTTGGCTTATTAAATTATGGTCGGATTATAGCATCGCATTGTTATGCTGTCAAGATTTTTTGCGCCTTGTAAAAAAATATTTATTATCTGCCTGTCCCGAACAGAATGGAAATCGTGGTTCCTTTGTTCAGTTCACTTTTCACAGAGAGTTTGCCGTGATGATACTGCACAGCGTGCTTCACGATGGACAGACCAAGGCCGGTGCCGCCGGACTGTTTGGAATGGCTCTTATCCACACGGTAAAAGCGTTCAAACACCTTATCCTGATGTTCGGGAGCAATACCGATATCAGTATCCTGCACGCTCAGCAGAACTTCACCGGGCTTCTGTGCAACGGTCACTTTCAAGCTGCCGCCGGGATTGTTGTACTTAATGGCATTGTCGCAAAGGTTGTAAACGACCTCATACAGCAATCTGCGGACACCATTGACAACACCATCATCGCCGGTGACTTCCAGAGAAACATCTTTCAGCTTTGCGGCATCTGCAAGTGTTTCACAAATTTCCTCAGAAAGAACTTTCAGAGAAACATCTTCATGGGGCATTTCTGTGCCTTCGTCCAACTCTGACAAGCGAATAATATCGTCGATCAGAAAGACCAGTCTGGATGCCTCCTTGCGGATGTGACCGATAAAGCGAGGAACATCTTCTTCTTTCACAATGCCGTTCTCCATCAGCTCCGCAGAGCCAATGATGGATTGCAGCGGCGTTTTCAATTCGTGGGAGACATTGGCGGTAAACTCCTGGCGGTGCTTTTCTGCGTTGACCTGCTCTGTCACATCAAAAGCCAGGATAACAATGCCCTGCAGTTTGCCACAGTCCTCGATCCTGCTCAAATCGAACTGATACTCCCGGCCATTGGTTGCGGAACGGAAATATGCGTGGCCGTTTTCCCG
>JBGVPJ010000162.1:0-15187 GCA_045126955.1 Faecousia sp. | reverse complement strand
CTTTTACAAAGCCCTTGCACAGTTGCTTTGCCACAGAGAAGCAGTCGCCGATGGACACGGATTCCGCATTGGTATAGAGCTCTGTCAGCATAGGCACGCCATGTGTTCTAAAGAAATCCGCGCCCTTTTTGCCCATGGGCAGCACCTTGTAGTCCTTCCCCTCAGCCTGCGCTGCCAGCAGCTTCAGCACATTGCTGTTGTAGCCGCCGGCCAAGCCCCTGTCGCCGGAAATCACAATGTATACCGCCTTATTCCCCGTTCTCCCAACGAGATACGGAGAGGTCAACTCCCCGTTGCACCGGACAATATCCCAAATGGTCGTATAAAGGGTTTCAAAATAGGGGCGGCAGCTTAGTGCCTGGGTCTGCGCCTTCCGCAGCTTGGCACTTGCCACCATCTCCATCGCCCGGGTAATCTGCCGGGTAGACTCCATACTGCGGATTCTGGTTTTAATCTCCTTGGTAGAAACGCCCGCCATTACAACTCACCGCCCATGTCTGCCAACAGCGATTGCAGCGCCTCTTTGAGCCTGTCTTCTGTGGCAGCTTCCAACTTTCCGGTAGAACGGATGGCTTTCAGCACATCCTCATACCGGGTATCCATATGCTCTTCCAGACGCCGTTCAAATTCGGGAATATCCTGCACCGCAACGGACTCCAAATAACCGTTTACCACAGCATACAGGATGCATACCTGCTGGGCGACCTCCACAGGCGCATTGTTCTTCTGCTTCAGCACCGCCACAATCCGCTCACCCAAAGCCAGCCGTGCCTTGGTGTCGGCATCCAAATCCGAGCCAAACTGAGCAAAGCTCTGCAGTTCACGGTACTGGGAGTACAGCAGTTTCAAGGAGCCGGCCACCTTCTTCATAGCCTTAATCTGTGCCGCACCGCCCACACGGGACACGGAGATGCCCGGGTTTACCGCAGGCATAACACCGGCGTTGAACAGCTCACTTTCCAAGAAAATCTGTCCGTCCGTGATGGAAATCACGTTGGTGGGAATGTAGGCAGACACATCACCCGCCTGCGTTTCTATAATGGGCAGAGCGGTTAAGCTGCCGCCGCCGTTTTCCTTGGACATGTGGGCCGCCCGTTCCAGCAATCTGGAGTGGAGGTAAAACACGTCACCGGGATAGGCCTCCCGTCCGGGGGGGCGGCGAATCAGCAGAGAGATTGCCCGATAGGCAACCGCATGCTTGCTCAAATCATCGTAAATCACCAGTACATCCTTGCCCTGCAGCATGAAATGCTCACCCATGGTGCAACCGGTGTAAGGTGCAATATACTGCATGGGTGCCAGCTCCGAAGCAGTGGCAGATACCACGATGGTATAATCCATCGCGCCGCCAATGGTGAGGGAGTTGACAATTTGGGCAACGGTGGACCGCTTCTGACCGATGGCCACATAGATACAAATCACATTCTTGCCCTTTTGGTTCAAAATGGTATCGGTGGCGATGGTGGTCTTGCCGGTCTGCCGGTCACCGATAATCAGTTCCCGCTGGCCGCGGCCGATGGGAATCATAGAGTCGATGGCCTTGATGCCGGTCTGCAGAGGCACACTCACCGGCTCTCTTTCAATGATACCGGGCGCCGGAGACTCAATAGGGCGATAGCCCTCTGCCTCCACAGGCCCCTTGCCGTCAATGGGTTCACCCAAAGCATTGACCACACGGCCAATCAGTCCTGCGCCCACGGGCACAGACACCACCTTGCCGGTGCGCTTGACGGTATCGCCCTCCTTGATGCCGCTGTCACTGCCCAAAACCACGACGGAGACAGTATCCTCCTCCAGATTTTGCGCCATGCCATAGGCACCGTTGGGGAACTCCACCAATTCACCGGCCATACACTTTTCCAGACCCGACACCTTGGCGATGCCGTCACCGGCCAAAATCACCGTGCCGGTTTCACTGGTCTGCAATTTATTTTCGTAGTTCTTAATCTGACTACGGATAATTTTCGTAATTTCTTCCGGTCGTAATTCCATAGTGTCCCTACTCTCTAATCAAAGTACGGTATTTTTAAGACTTTTTTCCATAGCCGTCAAACGGCTCTGCAGTGTGCCGTCCACCTGCACGCCATCGTAGCTCAGCCGCACGCCGCCCAACACCGCCGGATCCTCCCGGCAGATAAGACAGATCTTTTTGCCTGTGATTCCGGTAAGCTTTTCCGTCAAGCGCTCCTTTTGCCCATCTGTTAAGGCAATTGCCGACACAACCCGCACCTCAAGAATACCCATTTGGGCGTTATACTGAGCGCGGTATGCCTTGTAGCAATCGGAAAACTGCCGGATGTACCCCTTTTCTGTGAGAAGCTTCAAAAAGTTCAGCACATACGGGTGCACCTTTTCTCGAAAGCTATCCTCCAAAATACCTATACGTACATTCTTCGGCAAATTGGCAGAGGCCAACAGCTTCAAAAAGTCCGACTCTTCCTCAAAGGCCGTGTCCAGTGTCTGAAGCTCCTGCAGAATATGCGCCTCCAGCTTTTCCTCCTGCGCCAGAGCATAAAGGCCCTGACCGTAAACAGTACCTGCCCGGGTCATACCTGCTCACCCAATTCTTCCAAGAAGCTATCCACCAGCTGATGCTGACGGGCAGTATCCAGGCTTTGACCCACTACCTTGCCGGCAATCTCCATGGCAAGGGAGGAAATCTCATTCTTGGCATCGTTTAATGCCTTCTTCTTTTCCAAAGCAATGTCTGCCGTGGCTTTCTCCCGAATGGCGTTTGCCTCCAGATTGGCCTGACGGAGAATCTCTTCCTCCCGGTTTTTGCCCCGGGCCATAGCCTCCTTTACCAGCGCATCACCGGTCTGCTGGGCAACCGCCAATTTATCCTCATACGCCGCCTGCAGCTGTGCCGCCTGTTCCTTGGCGCGATCGGCCTGAAGATACATGTCGTTAATTTCCTGCTGGCGATCCCGAATGATCTTCATCACAGGTCCAAACAGGAATTTTTTCGCCACAAAATAAATGGTTAGGGTGTTAAGCAGAGTGAACAGAGCCGTCCAAAAATTCACACCAACAAACGCTTCAAATTGTCCCACTTCTGCATACTCCTTTCGTCTAAACTAAAAAGGAAATTACAGCAAAAACATGATCAGCAGTGCGATAACCAGAGAGTAAATACCGGTTGTTTCTGCAATTGCGCAGCCCATAATCATAGTAGAACGAAGTGTGCCTGCTGCCTCGGGCTGACGGGCCATACCGTCCAAAGCATGTGCCACAGCATTACCTTCGCCCACGCCGGGACCGATTGCGCCGATACCCATGCACAAACCTGCACCAATAGCCTTACCTGCGATTATGATTGCATTTGCCAAATCCATAAAAAATTCCTCCTAAGAATATTGTTTATATGTTTATATAAGTTCTAACTACAAATTAAGCATCCTCTTTTTTCTGAGGTTCCGGTAAAGAACCGGCGATATAAACCATTGTCAACAGACTGAACACATACGCCTGCACAAATCCGGAAAACAAATCAAAATAACAGGACAACACGGCCGGAATGCCATAAGTCAAAATAGGAATCCCGGATATCAGTCCCAATGCCTGCAAAAAACCGAACAGACCGATTACTGCGGAAATAATGCCGAATACCAGCGCCACCTTTTTCCTCTTACGTTTCCATAGGAAAACAAGACCCGCACCCACTACCATCATCACCGCACCCATCAACCAGCCGCAGGCGGCAATCAAATTCAGAATTAACACAGATGCAGCACTCAGCGCCGCATAAATAATCGTTGTAATAACACCGCCGCCTGCCACATTGCCAAAGTGACGGAAAGCCATGGACAACGGCTGGGCAATCTCAGATACAATATTCATAGGTGTCATTACCACAATCGGCTCTGTAAAACCCTTTAACCATCCTAGAAGCCCTCTGTACTTGATGTTATTGTACCAGATAATTGCCGTAACCATCAGCGCCCACACAATCACGCAACTGATATCTGCCGTGGCAGACCGCAGAAAACCGGTCAATCCGATTAATGTGCCGCAAATTGAGCTAAGAAAAATCGTGCCGATAAACGGGAGCCAGTGGACATTGTGCTCGCCCATGGTCTCGACCACCATGTTGCGCAGCATCATTACCCCCTTCTCCACCAACACCTGCTTACCATCGGGATGTTTTTTCAATCCTTTACCCAAATAAATGCTGGCCCAGCACAGAAGAATCGTCACCAAGAAAAAAGAAACAGTGGTTTGGGTGATGGGAATCCCGCCGAAAATTGGAATTTCAAAGTATATAAACGCACCGTTTACTTCCAATTCCATGTTTTACCCACCTTTCTTTGCAAAGAATTCCCAAACCATTATGATAGGCCGTACAAACAGAAGCGGCAGCAACAGTGCAAGTACATTAAAATACCCACTCGCCGCACAGGCAATCAGCAAAACCGCCAACACCAAAATCCGAATAGGATAGGAGGCTTTCATCAGCTTTTGCCCGCCGGCCACATCCTGGGCTTGCGCTCTATCTGCTGCCAATGTTGCAGCCAAAGCCATAAAAAAGAAATTTGCCACAGCCAGCACCGTACCCGCAAATCCTCCCAAAATAACCGAGAGATTCAGCTTATGCAACAGTGCAAATACCCCAAGCATCAGGGCAAGGCAAACCGCCTGTCCAATCGCTATCCAGGCTGTTTGTTTCCATACAATTTTTCTGGATTCTGTCATAATACTCCTCATATGGCTTACGCCGTATTTATTCGTGACTGTTAAACCCCAAAGGAGGTTCCTTCTTCTCATTCTCTGTCATGCGTTCCATGCTTTTCAGCGACATGCGCAGTCCATCTATTGCGCTGACAATGCCCAGCACAACACCCACAACAACCACCCATGCGCCCCATTGAAACCGTTGGTGCAACCACACAGCCAACAGAATAAATCCCACAAGAGGTGCCGCCGTGCTGAGACCCAGCTGGGTCAGCCAAATTAACAGGCGAGCATTTTTCATTCACGCCACTCCTTAAAAACTTCCTACCACCCATTATGATGTTTTATATTATACCAAATTTACCATAATATGCAAGTATCGCCCCGCAATATTAGAAAAGATTTTACAAAACCCCTTTCCAATTTCTCTAAAATATTGTAAACTGATAATAGAATTACAGAAGATTGGGGAAACCGCATTGAACGAGCTGGAATTGGAAATTTTACAAGGTACCATCGGCGCTGTTGTCTTTCAGAATTACGACAACGGCTATGCCGTGTTGCGCCTAAATTTGGAAAGTGGCCAAACCGTTACCGTGGTGGGCACCATCCCCCTGCCTGCGGTGGGAGAGCGTCTGATGGTCACGGGCAAATGGAGTACGCATACCAGCTACGGCCGGCAGTTTGAAGCGGAGTTTTTGGAGCGACTGATGCCCCAAACCGCCCCGGATATCATCACCTACCTTGCCAGCCGTGTGATTAAAGGCATCGGTCCTAAGCTTGCCACGCGAATTGTGGATAAATTCGGCGAGCAGACCTTGCTTATTATGGAACGGGAGCCGGAGCGGCTTGCGGAGGTAAGCGGTATTTCCGAAAAACGGGCGCAGGAAATCGGTGAGGAATTCCGCCTGCAGGTGGGCATGCGCCATTTGATGGAGTTTTTCACTCTCCATCGCCTTCCCACGGAATTGGCGGTAAAGACTTATAAGCTCTACGGCGAGTCCGCCATTGATATGCTCTATGACGACCCGTACCTATTGATGGACGAGAGTTTGGAAGCGCCCTTCGGAGCCGTAGACCGATTTGCCATCGATTTGGGCATTGCGGGAGATGACCCCCGCCGTGTGGAAGCGGGCATTCTGTTTGAACTGCACTATAATCTGTCCGCCGGCCACAGCTTTCTGCCGGAGGACAAGCTCATTGCCGCCACCACGCAGCTACTGAATGTGGGCGCCTCCACAGTGGAAGACAGTGTCCTGCGCCTGTTGGATGGAGAGCGATTGGTGCGTGACCGTCTTGCCGGCATTGATGTGCTCTACCTGCCTGCCCTCTATCGGGCAGAAACCTACTGTACCCGGCGGCTTCTGAGCCACGCCGCAAGCAGATCTCCTGCCCCGACCTTTCTGTCCAAAAAACTGAAGCAGGCTGCGCAAAGCAGTCATTTGGAATACTCTCCCAAGCAGGCCCTTGCCCTTCAAGAAGCGGCGACCTCCGGTCTGCTAATCATCACCGGCGGTCCCGGTACCGGAAAAACCACCATTTTAAACGGCATTTTATCACTCTATGACCAGATGGGTCTGCAATATCTGCTCTGCGCCCCTACCGGACGTGCCGCCAAGCGGCTGACAGAGGTGACCGGCTGTGAGGCCTCCACCATCCACCGGCTTTTGGGAGCCGGTATTGACCCCCACACCGGAAAGCTGTTTTTTGCTCGGGACGAGTCCGACCCCTTGAAAGCCGATGCCATTATCGTAGACGAGATGTCCATGGTGGATGTGCAGCTTTTGGGAAGTCTACTGCAGGCCGTTCCCGGCAAAGCACGGCTCATTTTGGTGGGTGACCCGGACCAGCTTCCCCCCGTGGGACCCGGTTTCCCCTTTAGTGATATGCTCCGCAGCAATGTGCTTCCCTCTGTCCGACTGACGGAGATTTTCCGTCAAGCACAGGAGAGCTTGATTGTTATGAATGCCCACCGGGTCAATAAGGGGGAGCTGCCGGAGCTGAAAAATGTAAAAAACGACTTTTTCTTCCTGCCCGGCCGGTCGGAAGAGGGCGTTGCCCAAACCATCGCAGGTCTGTGTACCACCCGCCTGCCCCAAAACATGGGCATTCCCTCCGACCAAATACAGGTACTATGCCCTACCAAAAAGGGTCCCGCCGGCACTGTTGCCCTGAATAAATTACTGCAAGCCAGCCTCAACCCACCCTCTCCCGGCAAGCAGGAGCGCACCTTTGGCGATACCGTCTTTCGGGAGGGTGACCGGGTGATGCAGATTCGGAACAACTATGACCTGCTGTGGAAGAAAGCCGACGGCAGTGCCGTAGGTGCCGGCATATTCAACGGCGATGTGGGTATTGTCCAAAAGGTTGACAATCAGCTGGAGCTTCTCACCGTACTCTTTGACGACCGGGAGGCTGACTATGATTTTACCCAGCTGAATGAGCTGGAGCTGGCGTACGCCATAACCGTCCACAAATCCCAAGGCAGTGAGTATCGGGCGGTGGTGCTGTCCGCATGGAACGCCTCTCCGTACCTGCTCAGCCGCAGCATTCTCTATACCGCCATCACCCGTGCCCGGGAGCTACTGATTATCGCAGGTCGTGAGGAAACTGTTGCCACCATGACCAATAATGCCAAAATCGGCCGCCGTTACTCGGGTCTTAAACTGCGTTTGCAGCAAAAGGAGGGGTAAGGATGTTTCACAGGTTGTTCGCTTTACTCTTCCCGTCCAAGTGCGTACTGTGCAAAGACTTTCTGTCCAAAGAGGAGACGGACCTTTGCCACCGATGCAGAGTCAATGCACCGGAATTCGGAAAATCCAATTTGCGTCTTTCTTTTCTTGCAGGATGGACTGCGGTATGGTATTATAAAGATGCGGTGCGTGGAAGTCTGCTGCGCTATAAGTTTTCCGGCCGCCGGAGCTATGCCCCGGCTTACGGACGCGCCCTTGCCATGAAGCTGCAAAAAGAGGGTATGGATGATTTTGATATTCTCACTTGGGTGCCCATTGCCCCTCTGCGACGACTGCGCCGTGGCTATGACCAGGTAGAGCTGCTTGCCAATGCCCTTGGGGACGAGCTGGGTGTCAAGCCAATGAAAACTCTGAAAAAGTTTCGAAACACACCACCTCAGTCCGGCATTAAGGACGTATCTCACCGCCGCGCCAATGTGCTGGGTGCCTATCAACCATTACAACCGGTGCACATCCGGGGAAAACGCATTTTGCTGCTGGATGATGTCATTACCACCGGTGCAACCGCCTCGGAATGCGCCCGGGTGCTCCTTACCGCCGGTGCCAAAGAAGTTTACTGTGCCGCTGTGGCAGTGGCCAACCACAATATAAAATAAATGTAGGTGAACACTATGCAACTTTTCTCCCATGACCTGGGCATCGACCTGGGTACCTCCAACATTCTAATTTACAAAGACGGCAGCGGCGTTACCATTCGAGAGCCTTCCGTGGTCGCCGTAGATAAGAACACAGGCAAAATTTTGCAGGTAGGTGCTGCTGCCCGAAATATGCTGGGCCGCACCCCCGGCAATGTGATTGCCATGCATCCACTGAAGGAGGGTGTCATCTCCGACCATGAAATGACGGTCAAAATGCTGCAGCACCTGTTCCGCACCACAGACAGAGCCCGTCTATTCACCCCCAAACCCAGAGTCATCGTCAGTGTGCCCAGTGGCATTACCGAAGTGGAGGAACGTACCGTTATCAACGCCGCTTTGGAGGCCGGTGCCCGCCGTGTATACTTAATTGAAGAACCTTTGGCTGCTGCCTTGGGTGCAGGTTTGGACATCAGCGGACCTTCCGGCCATATGATTGTGAACATCGGCGGCGGCACCACCGACATCGCCGTTCTGTCCATGAATGGCGTAGCGACTGCCTCCTCCATCAAGCTGGCAGGCAACCAATTTGACGAAGCCATTGCCCGTTATCTCCGCCGGAAGTATCAGGTGGTCATCGGTCAACCCACTGCCGAGGATATCAAAATCCAAATCGGCTCCGTCTATCCCAGAGACGAGGAAATTACCATGAAGGTCAAGGGCAGAGATGCCAAAACCGGCATCCCCCGAGAGCTTGTCCTCACCTCCTCGGAGATATGTGAGGTGCTGAGCCGATTGGCAAAGCAAATTGCCGACGAGGTGCTGTCCGTTTTGGAGGACACCTCTGCCGAGCTGGTAGGTGATATCGCTGATAACGGCATTGTCCTCACCGGTGGCTGTAGCCAGCTCTACGGTATGGATCTGCTGCTTCAGGATCGTATCGGCATCCCCTGTACCGTCGCCGATGAACCGGCCTCCTGCGTGGCTTATGGTTGCGGCAAAAGCCTTGCTTGGGTCACCCGTATGGTAGACGGCCCTATCAATCTGGCCCGTAAACGCCTAATGCGCGGATAACCCCATTATATGAAAAAGGTGCGCTATAAGCGCACCTTTTCCTTCTTTTGGGGATTGATTAGGTAGTGGTGTAACGGCACTCTTCCCGATCGCAGTCCCTGTCACAGCCTGTTGGCGCAAAGGCCTGGGCAGGAAACGGAATCTTGGAGAACAGCTCACAGGGATCCTCGGCACAGCCTGCGCTGTCGCAGCATTCCTTAGTGGGAAGACTGTAATCCAACACCGGCACCACCAGTTGGGCATCCCGCTCCAGTCGGATAATAGAGAACTGTCCCAGTGTCACAAGCAGACGCCGCTGTTCTCCGGAGAGCACCAGCTCCTCGTCAAAGCAACTGCAAATACCCTCGGGAATCTGCTGAATGGCGGTTTCTCTTGGGCACTGGCACACATCCACCACCTTGGAGCTGAGCACCATGGGATCCAGCACCTCCACCACAGCCGTTGGCAGGTTCGCACTGACGCGGGTGAGTCCGTCTGGGCCGCCCAAACGGGTATTGCTGGTGAAAATATGGGCGTGGCTTTCCTCGCCGCACAGCACTGCCCGCTTGGAGAACACCGCCACACCGTGCAGTGTCACCGGCCGACCGGCTCCCACCACCCCATCCGCCAAAATCCGGTAGTAGAAGGTGGCATCCACGCAATAATGATTCCGGTCAAAGGCCACCGGCTCCACATCGATATAAGTATACAGTAGCTCTCCGCACCGCACCTTTGCGCCGGCGCAGCTGTCCAAAATATTTTGAGATGCTCTGGTAAGATATACGCGCAAATCCTCAATGCAATCCTTATCCCGACAGCTGTCGGTTATTTTTCGGGTGTGAATGGAAAGAGCCTCCTGCAAATCCTCAACATTGCAGCGCACGCTTCCCTGACAACGCTCAGACATGGTAATACCTCCCGATATAGTTTTGGGAATAAGCCAATGCTTATGGGACAGTTTATGCGTCCACAGGGGAGCAGGTGCAAAGAAAACCGGAATAACCGACGAAATAGATACCGATATATATTTCAGTTTGTCATGCAAAAAACAGCCGCCGACCTGATGGTCGGCGGCTGTGTTTATTTGAAGGTGTAACCGGTTTTGCTGCGGCCGCGCTTCCCCGAACAGCCGTTCATATGCTGTCTTGGGGGGTCTTCGTCCAGCCATACCTCAAAATGCCCGTTGGGGTCGATGTGGTCTTCCTTGGCAATTACCTTGGGATTGCGGAGATTGTGCTGCCTTGCCACTTGGCTGCCGTTGTGTGTTGATATGGTTACTTCGTTTTCAATTTCCATTGTCTTGCTCCTTTTTTGGTAGGTTTGAGAACAATATAGACGATTCTGCAAAAGGAGCTTGCCAATGGCAATAACCCAATACTACCAATGGCAGAGCCATTGGATTGAGTGACTGCTGTCAAAGGTAAGAATACGCATATAAATCTAATATGTACACATCAGTACATATATAATCTTTCTCTATTTGTAATAGACTTTAATATTTTTAATTTCTATATTGACAAACAGAAAATCTTATGCTACTATAACGCCAGAGGTGATAATAATGACAAAAGCAATATCCACTTGCCCTGCTTGTCAAGGCAAACTCCACATCGCCACTTTGGCTTGCCCCGACTGCGGCATGGAACTGCGAAACACATTTGAGTTGAGCCGGTTTGATATGTTGGATGACGAAAAAACTGCGTTTTTGCGGTCATTTCTTCGCAACCGAGGAAATCTAAAAAATGTGCAGGCAGAAATGCAAATGTCTTACCCCACAGCGAAACGCAAATTGGACGAAATTTTGATTGCATTGGACTTATACGAGGAAGAAGAAACAAGCACTACGGAAAGAGAGGAAATTGATATGCGTAATTGGTTTACCGACCACACCAGCAACAAGGCTTCTGAAATTATCAAGACAAAGTTAAAGGAAAACGGCGGTAGAGTGATTGTACATACTGCCCGTGGATTGCCTTGCGAGATTTGCGTTGCTGCCGATGGTGTTTCTTTTGAAAGCGACAAGCTCCCTATTAAGCCCCCCTACCGATTCGATGTGTTTGATACAATCGTCGAACTACTTATAAAACAGAACGGCAGAGCAAGAAAAGGCAATGGACGGAACTATCGGCTTGGTGACGAAAACTGTGATGACACCACAGTTGTCGGCTACATTGCAAAGCACTATGCTCATAAAGAGGATGGCTCATCCGTTTTCGACCCTGTTTTTGTTTTGGCTGCTGTTTTGGAATGGGCAGATATTGCAAAGAATGAGCGGGGCGAATTGGTATTGACCGCAAGTTATCGCGCCAAGCTGTAATTCTTTTGCTATATTTTGCTATATTGTTAAAAGGGGGCAAAGATAGTGGAATGCTTAATTAAGCTTTTGCTGCTGCCATATTACCTTTTTCTTTGGATATTAAAGATAGCGCTATTGATAGCGGGTGTTATCCTTGTTGCTTTCCTCAACATACTATTTGGTCCACTTCCGTGCGAATGGCGCAAACGTCGAAGACGGCGTCGTTACTGGTAAGTTTTAGTATACATTGTATAGTGAAAACAGCCGCCGACCTGATGGTCGGCGGCTGTTTTTATTTGAAGGTGTAACCGGTTTTGCTGCGGCCGCGCTCCCCCGCCTTCACAAAAGGTCCGCTCCATGGCAAACTCCGGACGGGCATATCCTGCCAGATTAACCCATCGTCAGCTCTCCGTTCCGGGCGTCCACAGTAACCGTCTGACCGGGCAGAATACTGCCTGCCAGTAAGCGCTTGCTGAGCATCGTCTCCACCGTATGCTGTACATACCGGCGCAGAGGCCGCGCACCGTACTGAGGATCGTAGGCAGAATCCACAATCAAATCCTTGGCATTTTGGGTAAGCTGCAACCGAATCTGTTGTTGAGCAAGGCGCTCATTGAGCTTTGCAATCTGCAAGTCGATGATGCTTGTCACATTCTCCTTGGTTAGAGGCTTATAGAACACAATCTCATCCAGCCGATTTAAAAATTCCGGTCGGAAGGCTCTGCGCAAAAGCTGTTGCACCTGCTCTTTGGCGCTTTCCGCAATCGTGCCATCGGCATGCACACCCTCCAATAGATGCTCCGAACCCAAATTGGAGGTCAAGATAATAATTGTATTCTTAAAATCCACGGTTCTGCCCTGGGAATCGGTAATTCTACCGTCATCCAGCACCTGCAGCAGCACATTGAACACATCCGGATGTGCCTTTTCCACCTCGTCAAAGAGCACCACCGAGTACGGCTTCCGCCGCACAGCCTCTGTCAGCTGGCCGCCCTCCTCATAGCCCACATAGCCCGGAGGCGCACCAATCAGCCTGGACACGGCAAATTTCTCCATATACTCGGACATATCAATCCGTACCAGATTGTTTTCGTCGTCAAACAGCGCCTGCGCAAGGGTCTTTGCCAGTTCCGTCTTACCCACACCGGTAGGACCGAGGAACAGGAAGGAGCCGATAGGCCGATTGGGGTCCTGAATACCGGCACGACTGCGCTGAATGGCATCGGTTACCGCCTGCACAGCCTCCTCCTGTCCCACCACCCGCCGGTGGAGGGTTTCGTCCAAGCGAAGCAGCTTCTCCCGTTCTCCCTGCACCAGTCTTGACACAGGGATTCCCGTCCATCGCTCCACAATCCGAGCAATCTCCTCATCGGTGACACGGTCCCGCAGCAAACTCTCCTGACTGTTCTGCACCTTGCTTTCCTCAGCCTGCAGCGCCTTCTGCAGCTCCGGAATCCGTCCGTACCTCAGCTCCGCTGCCTTTTCCAATTCATATTTTCGTTCCGCAGTCTCCACCTGCCGGTTCAAATCCTCCAACTGCTCCCGCAGCTGCTGTACCCGACCGATGGCGTTTTTCTCGTTCTCCCACTGAGCTTTCATGGCATTGAAGGTGTCCCTGCTCTCTGCCAGCTCCTTTTGCAGCTCGGAAAGTCTGGCCTTGGACAGGACATCCTCCTCTTTTTTCAGTGCCGCCTCCTCAATTTCCATCTGAATGATTCGCCGGCTCACCCCGTCCAGCTCCGTAGGCATGGAGTCCATCTCCGTGCGAATCTGCGCACAGGCCTCGTCCATCAAGTCGATGGCCTTATCCGGCAGAAAACGGTCTGTGATATACCGGTGGGAGAGAGTCGCCGCCGAAATGATGGCAGGGTCTGCAATCTTCACCCCGTGGAACACCTCATAGCGCTCTTTCAGTCCTCTTAAAATGGCAATGGTGTCCTCCACGGTGGGTTCATCCACCTGTACCGGCTGGAAGCGCCGCTCCAGCGCCGCATCCTTTTCGATATACTGGCGGTACTCATCCAAAGTAGTGGCGCCTATGCAGTGCAGCTCACCACGGGCGAGCATAGGCTTTAGCAGATTGCCCGCATCCATACTGCCCTCGGTCTTACCGGCACCCACAATGGTGTGCAGCTCATCGATAAACAGGATTATTTTTCCCTCCGACTGCTTCACTTCCTCCAGAACTGCCTTCAACCGCTCCTCGAACTCGCCCCGATACTTTGCGCCGGCAATGAGCGCACCCATATCCAGAGAGAAAATGGCCTTGTCCTGCAAACCCTTGGGCACATCCTTTTTCACAATCCGCTGGGCAAGGCCCTCGGCAATGGCGGTCTTACCCACACCCGGCTCACCGATGAGCACAGGGTTGTTCTTTGTCTTTCGGGAGAGGATCCGAATCACATTGCGAATCTCCTCATCCCGCCCGATGACCGGGTCCATTTTTTGCTCCCGTGCCTTCTTCACCAAATCCGTGCCATACTTGGAAAGAGCATCATAGGTGCTCTCCGGACTGTCGGAGGTAACCCGCTGATTTCCGCGGATGCCCTGCAATGCCTGCAGACATCCCTCCTTTTGAATCCCATAGGTGGAAAACAGTTGCTTGACCGTACTGTCCGCCGCCTCCACAAGACCCAAAAACAGATGCTCCACCGACACAAACTCGTCCTTCATTCCCTCTGCAAGGTACTGCGCCGCCTGCAGGGCGCTGTCCGTCCCTTGAGAAATGTAAAATCTGTCGGCCTCCCGGCTTCCGGTCACCTTCGGTAACCGCTGAAGCTGGGCATTTGCCTCTGCCAGCACACTCTGCGGGTTCTTCTCCATTTTTTGCAACAACTGGGGGATAAGTCCACCCTCCTGCTTCAGCAGGGCTATCAGCAGATGCACCTGCTCCAACTGCTGGTTGGCATGCTCCCGGGCAATAGCCTGGGCAGACTGCATGGCTTCCAGCGATTTCTGTGTGTAGTTTCCAAAATTCATCACGAAGCCTCCTTTTGACTTTTAGCACTCTCTCTATTAGAGTGCTAATTCTGTTTAACTAAACTATACTCCATTTTTCCAAAAAGTCAAGAGCTGTAATCACAGTGTTACGAAAAGTTCATTTATTGGCTGTTTTGCATAATTATATACGTTTATTTTCTACCCTCTTCATGCTCATTTTACAAAATCCCTATTGCAAAACAATTTCTCCGTTGTTATAATAAAAGAAAGGAATCCGTATACTTCTCCTTTTGTTTTCTCTATCTCTCTTTTCGTGGAAGTCCCGGTACCGTCTGGTCAACGGCACCGGGGCTTTTCCTGCCATTTTGTGTCAAAAACCGCCTGCTGCACCTGGCAGCAGACGGTTTCTTTAAGCCTTGACGGTTTCCAGCAGCGCTTCCAGCTGATGGAGCGCCTGAATTTCATAGTCGGGACGGATATCCTCCCGACAGGATTTTCCTTGGGAATTCACCCAGCAAGTGGCCATTCCGGCCTGTATGCCGCCTAAAATATCCGAGGTGAGGCTGTCCCCCACCATCATGGCCCGTTTAGGGTCAAAATCGGGAATCTTGGCAAAACACCGCTGAAAGTACGCCAAATCCGGCTTGTTGGCACCGATCTCCTGAGAGACGAAAATCTCTTGGAAATAGTGACTGATATTGGCGCTGGCCAACCGACCCGCCTGCACCTTAGCAGTACCGTTACTGGCCAAATACAGCTTGTATTTCCGGTGCAATCCCTCCAGTGCCTCCAAAGCACCGGGCAGGAAATAGTGTCCCACCGACAGGTTGTCTTCGTAGGCTCTAGCGCATTTTTCCGCATCCGCCGTAAGTCCCACCTCTTGGAACAGACAATCAAAA
>JBGVPJ010000161.1:0-23087 GCA_045126955.1 Faecousia sp. | reverse complement strand
CATTGCCACCTCCGACCCGTCCTACTATAAGTGGACCCAGTGGATTTTCAAAAAGCTGTATGAGGCCGGGTATGCCAAGCGGGTGGAAATGCCTGTGAACTGGTGCGAGGAACTGGGCACGGTGCTTTCCAACGATGAGGTCATTGACGGTAAATCCGAGCGTGGCGGCTATCCCGTTGTGAAGAAGAATATGATGCAGTGGGTCATTGACCAGCCTGCTTTTGCGGAAAAGCTTCTGGAGGGTTTGGACGAAATTGACTGGCCGGAATCCACTAAGGAAATTCAGCGCAACTGGATCGGTAAATCCACCGGTGTGGAAGTGGATTTCAAGCTGGTGGGCGGTGGAGAGTTCTCTATTTATACCACCTGTATTGAGACCATTTATGGTATTACCTTTATGGTACTGGCACCTGACGGCAAAATCGTGCAGGGCCTTATGGATCGGGTGCAGAACAAGGACGAGGTACAGGCCTATATCGAAGAATCTGTGAAGAAGAGCGATATGGACCGTACGGAACTGAACAAGACAAAGTCCGGCTGCAGACTGCAGGGTGTGTATGCCATTAACCCCGTTAACGGCAAGGAAGTGCCCGTATTCATCGGTGACTTCGTGCTGGCAAGCTACGGCACCGGCGCGGTTATGGCCGTTCCCAGCCATGACCAGCGTGACTTTGAGTATGCCATTGCCCACAATATTCCCATGCTGCAGGTCATTGAGGGCCGTGATGTGAGCGAATGTGCCTTTGAAAAGCAGGATTATCTGGGCAAGGGCTGTAAGCTTGTGAATTCCGAGGAGTTTACCGGCATGACCGTGGAGGAAGCCAAGGAGGCCATCACCTGCAAGCTGGAAAAGGCTGGCGTTGCCAGAAGAAAAATCAACTACCACTTCCGTGAGTGGATTTTTGCTCGCCAGCGCTACTGGGGCGAGCCTGTTCCCTGCGTGTACACAGAGGATGGAAAAACCGTGTTCCTGCCGGATGAGGAGCTGCCTCTGATTCTGCCGGAGCTGGAGGATTACAAGGGTAAGGGCGGCAAGGCACCGCTGGAAAATGCCACCGAATGGAAGCAGTACGATAAGGGCGGCATCAAGGGTATCCGCGAAACCTCTACCATGCCCGGTTCTGCCGGTTCCTCTTGGTATTACCTGCGTTACATCGACCCCAACAACGAGAACACCTTCTGCGATCCGGAGCTGATGAAGCACTGGATGCCTGTTGACCTGTATATCGGCGGCCCCGAGCATGCCGTGGGTCATTTGATGTATTCCAGAATCTGGAACCGCTTCCTGTATGATAACGGCATGTCTCCTGTAAAAGAACCCTTCAAGAAGTTGGTACACCAGGGTATGATTCTGGGTGAGAACGGCATTAAGATGGGTAAGCGTTTCCCGGAATTTGTTGTCAATCCCAGTGATATCGTCCGTGAGTACGGCGCCGATACCCTGCGTCTTTATGAGATGTTCATGGGTCCTCTGGAGGTTTCCAAGCCTTGGAGTACCTCGGCAGTTGCCGGTGCAAGAAAGTTCATTAACCGTGTGTGGAACTTCTTTACTGAACCCAAGAATCTCACCGACACCGACGACGGCAAGCTGACCAAGGTCTATCACCAGACTGTCAAGAAGGTCACCTCCGACTTTGAGGCGCTGGGCTTCAACACCGCCATTGCGCAGATGATGGTCTTCGTAAACGAAGTCTATAAGAACGGTACCTGCCCCAGAGAGTATGCAGACGGCTTCATCAAGATGATCTCCTGCATCACTCCCCACGCAGGTGAGGAAATCTGGCAGGCAATGGGTCACAATGATACCATCGCCTATGAGAGCTGGCCCACCTACTCCGAGGAGAAGTGCAAGGATGCAGAGGTCACCGTGGCGGTACAGGTAAATGGTAAGATGCGCGGCACAGTGGTGATGGCTGCAGATCTTGAAAACGATACTGTGGTTGCCAATGTGCTGGCCGACCCGAAAATTTCCGCATTCCTCGAAAAGAACGGCGGAAACATCGTTAAGACCATCGTTGTAAAGAATAAATTGGTCAACTTGATTGTGAAATAAGCCACACTTTCCAAAAATGTGTCAAAAAGGCAGAAAACCTGCTTGACAAAAGTGAAATTTAAGCATATAATAGTCGAGCCGATATGGCCCTGAATGTGTCCAGGATTGAGCCGGACACCATCGGAGGGAGGGAAAACAATGTCTGAAATTCGCGTTAAGGAAAACGAGTCTCTGGAGAGCGCTCTGCGTCGTTTCAAGCGTAGCTGTGCCAAGGAGGGCGTTATCGCTGAGGTTAAAAAGCGCGAGCATTACGTCAGCCCCAGTCTGAAGCGTAAGCAGAAGTCCGAAGCTGCCCGTAAGAACAAGAGAAAGTTCTAATATCCCTCTTGATATGCTCAAATTACCCCACAGGTGCAAACCTGTGGGGTTTTATTATAGCCTGCTCAACTCTTGATACAGTCCCAATACACCGCGGACACCAAGACGGTAGGCCTCCTCTGTAAGTGCGACCAAGTCCTCTTTTGCGCGTTGCAGGGTAAAGACCGCTTTGTCCGTAAGAACCTCCACATTGTAGTGGCAACAGAGCGTCTTATTCTCCAAAGGAAAATTTGGTGCCGGGCCAAAGGGCAGGGCAGTGGCGGTACTTCCTTTGTTTGTGACGGTGATTTGAAGCGTATTCGATGCCAGCTCCAAATACACACCCTGTTTGAGCCACGGAGCAAGGTAAGTCTGCAAGGACATATTCACAGGCGGCGGTGCCAAAAATACAGGGCAGTTTTGCTGCTTTGCGTACTTTTCTGTGACCGCAACAGGACAGGACAGTGCCTTCAAAATATGGGAAGTCATTTCCCACATGTCCTCATTTTCCTCTCTTTGAAAATCCAACAGTACGGCGCTTACAGAAAATCGCTTTACCAGCTCTTTCAATTGTTCGGCAACAACATTTGGGTCATGTCCTTGAACCGGTGTGCTGTCATCAAGCAGCAGAATGCTGTTTTCCGGGATTTTTTGAGGAGTGTTGGAAAGACCTGTGCTGTAGGGTGAGAAGTGGCATGCCATATAGGCGGTTCTTTCCGGCTGGAATTCCTCCATTTCCCGGCTTGTTTGGGCGAGAAATACCTTAGAAAACATGGACAATTCCCTCCGACTGTGCTATAATACTGCTGTATTTTATGAAAGTAGGTTTCGGGATATGCGTTTTTCTCTGTTGCCCACTATGATAGCAGACAGCATTACCGATTTGACACCCCAATTGCTGGAGCAGAGGGGGATCAAGCTCTTAATGCTGGACTTTGATAACACCATTGTGCCCTATACTACCGATATACCCACCGAGGCCATGGCTACATGGCTAAAAGAGATGGTTACATCTCCCATTCAAGTGTGCGTAGTGTCAAACAGCCACAGAGAAAGGGTGAAAATATTTTGTAGGGCCTATGGCCTAGACTGTATCACCCACGCAAAAAAACCCTTCTCAAAAGGGATTCGTAAATGTATTGACAAATATCGGATTTCGGAGAAATGCTGTGCTTTGGCAGGGGACCAAATTTATACAGATGTGCTGGGAGCCAATTGCATCGGTGTCCAATCTGTTTTGGTGAAGGCTATTCACAACCATAATTTTTGGCTGAAGGCCCGCCACGTGCTGGAAATTCCCTGTATTTTTGCGGCAAGGAAAAGAAAATTGAGGGAAAATGGACAGGAGTCCAGGTGAACCTGCGCAAATTATCCGAAAAAAGCAAAATTTCCGAAAAAAATTCCAGTATCCCCTTGCAAAATAGACAATATTCGGTTAAAATATATCAGCTAACATATTATTTATAAAATCGCCCTATGAGGGCATACACTTAGGAGGATTTACAAATGATTTCTGCAGGTGAATTTAGAAACGGCGTAACCTTTGACATGGACGGCAAGGTAATGCAGGTTGTAGAGTTCCAGCACGTGAAGCCTGGCAAGGGTGCTGCTTTCGTTCGTGTTAAGATGAAGAACGTCATTACCGGCGGCGTTACCGAAACCAGCTTCAACCCCTCTGCCAAGTACCCCACCGCTTTTGTTGAGCGCAAGAAGATGGAGTACTCCTATAACGACGGTGAGCTGTACTACTTCATGGATAACGAGACCTATGAGCTGGTGCCCATCGACAAGTCCGCGTTGGACGATTCCTTCAACTTCGTGAAAGAGAACGACGTCTGCACCATCATGAGCTACAAGGGCAATGTGTTTGGCGTGGAAGTCCCCAACTTTGCTGACTTGGTTGTTACCGCTACCGAACCCGGTTTTGCCGGCAACACTGCTACCAACACCCTGAAGCCCGCAACCTTGGAGACTGGCGCGCAGGTGAAGGTGCCCCTGTTCATTAACGAGGGCGATAAGATTCAGATCGACACCCGTACCGGCGAATATCTGGGCCGTTCCAAGGCTTAATTCTTGTAAATAAGGAGAATTACCATGACGATTTCTGAAAAGTCCGCCTACCTGAAGGGTTTGATGGATGGCCTGAATCTGGATACAGACAAGGCTGAAGGCAAGCTGATTTCCGCAATCGTAGAGCTGTTGGGCGATGTGACCAAAAAGCTGACCGATGTGGAAGATACCACCATTGCTATTTCCGACGAGCTGGATGAGATCGAGGAAGACTTGGATGCCATCGAGGACTATATCCTTGACGAAGAGGATGAGGACTATGATGACGATTTTGAGGATGACTTTGACGAATGCGAAGACGAGTACGATGAGGAAGGCTTCGATTTCGGCGACGAGGAGACCACTATTTATGAGGTGAAGTGTACCTGCGGCAATATCATCAACTTTGATGAGGAAACTCTGGAAGAGGGTAGCATCATCTGCGACCAATGCGGCGAGACACTGGAGTTCACCTTCGACGATGAGGACGAGGAATAATCCTTCATAACAAATCAGGGGCGTGCATATGCACGCCCCTTTGCTGCTACATTAGAAACCGTACGGTGAGCGATGCCATAACAAACCCCACAAAGTCCGCAAATAGTGCAGCCGGAAGGGTATACCGGGTCTTTTTGATGCCGGCAGCTCCAAAATAGACACTAACGGTATAAAAGGTTGTCTCTGTAGAACCCAGCATGACAGCGACCGTTCTTCCAATTTGAGAGTCCACCCCGTATCGTGCCATTAAATCCGCGCCGACAGCCAAGGCGGCACTACCGCTAATGGGGCGTATCAGTACCAGTATGGCAGTCTCCGGAGGGATACCTACCAAACGAAAGACGGGGGTGAGGTATGTGCTGATAGCCTCCATGGCTCCGGAGGCCCGGAGCATGGTTACAGCAGTCAAAAGAAGCACCAATGTGGGAATGAGCGTGATGAGCAGTTTTAGACCTTCCGTTGCGCCGGAAAGAAGTAAATCATAGCCGTTTTCCTGCTTTCGCAGGGCAAGCATAGAGGCAAGCAGCAAAAGTATGGGAACAATATAGTCTGTCATTTTTTCCACAGCTTCCCAAGCAGCCATGCGGCGGTCACGCCAAGTCCGGCAGAGCACAGACTGGTAACCCACACTGCCGGAAGAATATCAAAAGGGGCGGCACAGCCCAAACCGGATCGCACAGCGGCTACATTGGCCGGAATCAGCTGTATAGATGCGGTGTTTAGCACAATAAGCCTGCATAGCTCGTCACTGGCAATACCGCCTTGTCCACGGGCCATCCGCTGGGCAGCTTGTATGCCCATTGGTGTGGCAGCATTTCCCAGCCCTAAAAAGTTGGCACATACGTTGGCGCTGAGATGGTTTTCCAAAACGGAATCCGTTTTTATGGAAGGAAACAGCCGCCCTAACAGCGGACGCAGCAGCGCGGATAGCATCCCGGTAAGGCCGGCCTTCTCCATCAGCTTGCCGACCCCTGTCCACAGGCAGATGGAACCTGCCATGGATATTGCCAGTGTGATACCTGCCTGTGCGCCTGTTTGCACAGCGGTGGACAGCGCCCCTACATTGCCTAAAAAAGCGGCGGCCACCAGAGAAACAGCAATTAGTCCCGTCCAAATCCAACTCATTACCATGTCCATCCCTCCCAATTCAGCCTATGCAACCACCGGGAGGGATATTTCATACCCTTTTGATATTCCCAACACTCTCTGCACTTCCCATAAATGGGTTTGGTTAAATCTGTATAAATTCCCCAAAAAAATCTGCTTTTTTTCTTTTTCGCTTTTAATCCGAACGAAATTGTACTATAGTATTACGTATAGAACCTAACTATGGAACTTAGAAATACAAGGAGAAGTACAATGATTAAAAACGGAGCATACCAAATGGCAATGGTGAATAAGCTTGCCTTTAACCGACAGGGTGGTACCGAGGATGAGCGCCGTGCGGCACAAATCATCCGGGATGAAATTGCAACCTTCGGTGGCACCTCCAATGTAGAAACCTTTCCGATTCCTCACTATGACGTGATAAAAGCCTCCTTAAAAGCAACAGAACCCAATGAGCGGGAATTTGCCGTTAATGCCATAGGCTTTACCGGTAGCACACCGGAGGAGGGTATCGAGGCGGAACTGTACTATGCGGAAGATGCCAGTGACATGAAACTGAAACAGGCCGCAGGAAAGATCCTCCTGCTTAACGGCGGTATCTACGGCCGCTGGGAGAAAATTGTTAATTCCGGCGCCCTCGGCTATATCACGATTGCCGGTGAATTCTTTGACGATCCGGAGCGGACGGATTTACCACGGCCTCATATTCGCAGGAATTTGTATGAAAAGGGGAGAATTCCCGGGCTTGTTATCCGTACCCGTGATGCCATGGAGCTGTTAAAGGCCGGGACAACCCATGTGCATTTTACGGTTGTGCAGGAGGAGAGCGAATTTGAATCGGCCAACGTCATTGCCCAAATTGACGGCACCTCCGATACCGACGAATTTATTGTGCTTTCTGCCCATTATGACAGTGTTCCTTTCTCCCGGGGTGCATGGGACAATGCCTCCGGCAGTGCGGACTTGCTTGCTCTGTATGCATACTTTATTGAAAATCCCCCACCAATGACCATACGCTTTGTTTGGTGCGGTTCGGAAGAACTCGGACTGCTGGGTTCCAAGGCGTATGTAGCCGCCCATAAGGAAGAACTGGAAAAATGCCGGATGAATCTGAATTTGGATATGACCGGTATCCTAATAGGTGCAGATGAAACGGATATCGTCGGCGAAGAATCCTTTGCCCATATGGTGGAGTATTTTGCGCGGGAGTGCGGTTTTAGCACTGTCTGCAAACGTGTCGTGCGTTCCTCCGACTCGGCTGCATTTGCCGATGCAGGAATTCCCGCCATCGATTTTGCGCGTCGGGGCAAGTCGGTGATTCACACCCGCAATGATGTGGAGTACCCTCTGTCCGAGGAGGCCTTTGCACGGACACAGACTTTTATGCGACAATTTTTATGCCGTGTGATGAGCGGCGCAGAGTTTCTCATACCCAAGGCAATGCCGCAGGATATGAAAGATGCACTGGACCAGTATTTTGGTCGTACAGCCAAATAATAAAGGCCGATACCCGAAAAATTCGGGTATCGGCTTTTTGCTAACGGTTATTCAATTTCCAGCGCGGCACCGTAAACCACATTTTTGGGGAGCTTCAGCTCCTGTGCGGTCTGCTTGACAGCATCCTTTCGGCTCATGCCGCTTTCCATCAGCTGGGCAACCCGACCGGCGGCATCCTCCGGCGTTGGGGATTTTTCTTCAGTCGGTTCGGCACCGGCAACAACCAGCACGAATTCCCCCTTGGGAGGCTGCCCGGTGTACAGGTCAACCGCACCGCCCAACGTGGTGCGTATCACTTCTTCGTGAAGCTTGGTTAGTTCTCTGCACAGGCTGATGGGCCGTTCCCTACCGAAGACCTCTGCCATGTCCTCCAATGTTGTCAGCAGTTTGTGGGGGGCTTCGTAGAAGATCATGGTTCTTTGCTCGTTTACAAGCTGTTCAAGATGCTCACGGCGGCTTTTCTTTGCGGTGGAGAGGAAGCCCTCGAAGCAGAATCTTCCTGTGGATTGGCCGGAAATGCTCAGTGCCGTAATGGCGGCGCAGGGGCCGGGAATGGCACAGACGGTAATGCCTGCCGCGGCGCACTGCTTTACCAAATCCTCGCCGGGATCGGAGATGGCGGGACTGCCGGCATCGGACACCAGCGCACAGGTCTCGCCTGCCAAAATCCGCTCCACAATCATCTCACCCTTTTGTGCTTTGTTATGCTCAAAGTAGCTGACGAGGCTTTTTTTAATCCCCAAATGGTTCAAAAGCTTTAAAGACACCCGGGTGTCCTCTGCGGCAATGAAATCCGCCTGTTCCAAAGTTTCCCGACAGCGTATGGAGATGTCGGAGAGATTTCCAATGGGAGTGGGAACCAAATACAACATGCCTGGCATGAGATTACCTCCTATATGTGGTATAGCCTGCGATAGTATTCCGAGTACTCCCCGGAAGCAGTATGCAGACATTCTTCTTCGATGATAAGGCCGGGTTTTGCGCCTTTGCGGCATTGGAGCAACACCAGGGCAATGGGATCGCCAGGCCTGTGGCGCAGCAGCAACAATCGTTTCGGCTCCAATTGGTGCCTTGCGCCACAGGCGCAAAGCTCTGCAAGCCGTTCCGGTTTATGTACAAGGAAAAAATCGCCGCCATAGTGTACCGCCCATGCAGCCGCCCGGAACAGTTCGTCAAGAGAGCACATTCCCTCATGCCGGGCAGTGGAGTGGGATTTGCTTTGCGGTCCGGCGGCAAAGTAGGGAGGGTTGGACACACAGCAGTGGAAGCTGCCTGGGGTTAGAAAGGTGGGGATGGTCCGTAAATCGGCGCATATACTGTTTAAACGGGCAGCAAGACCGTTGGATTGTATATTGTGCAGCGCCATGCTATGGGCCGCTTCGTCAAACTCCACACCTGTGACGGTGCAGTTGGGATCGTTTGCACACAGTAGAAGTCCCAGTGTTCCGCAACCGGCACCCAAATCCAGCACCTTAGCCTGCTTTGGCAGACGCACAAAGCCGCTGAGGGCAATGGAGTCGGTGCTTAAGGGAAAAGCACCCTCGCACAGCTCTAAAGTGAAGCCGTTATGCAGATGTTCCATAAGTCCTCCTGTAATAAGAAAAATCAGCCTGCGTACTGGGCAGACCCAGCCACGCAGGCTGATAGCAGAATCGGAGAATCAGTCTTCTACGATTGCTTCGGTGGGGCAGTTGTCAGCACAGGAGCCGCACTCAACGCAAATATCAGCGTTGATGACGAAGGTTTCGTCGCCCTCAGCGATGGCCTCTACGGGGCAGTTGTCAGCGCAAGCACCACACTTAACGCAAGCATCAGTGATTTTGTAAGCCATGATTTTCCCTCCAATATGTTCGAAATATTCATTCCACGGGGAATGCAAATATATTCTAACATGTATTTTGCAAAATGCAATGGTTTTTTTGAAAATCTGCCGTATATTTTTCCATGCCTTCGGGGAGAATTTCCGGAGGTAGGAGGTACTTATGCGATTAGATGCACAGACACAAAAGCTGTTGCTGTCAGCAGCAAAGATTGCCCGGGAGTTTGGGCACGGCTACGTTGGTAGCGCTCATTTGCTGATAGCTATGGCAAAAGGAACGGACATGGTGGCAAAAATACTGCAAACTGCAGGCGTGGAGCCTAAACTTGCAGAGCAACTTGCGGCAATTTTATATGGGGTTGGTACGCCGGGTCTGCCACTGCCTCAGGGCTTTTCCGGACAGATGCAGCGGATTTTGCTTGATGCAGGCAGGGAAGCAGGCTTTCAACATTGTGCCCGGGTGGAGCCGGCACATATGCTGCTGGCAATGTTGCGACAGGGGAAAACAGCAGCGCGGGAACTGCTCATTCTCAGCGGTGTGGATACGGAGGCGCTGTTTAGCCTGACCGTGGAAACCCTCCGATTGCAACGGAAAAAAACAATATTTAAAAAGGAGGCGATTACAACGAAGCTACTGGAACAGTTTGGGGAGGATTTGGTTTCGAAAGCGGCAAGTATGGAACCGGTAATCGGACGGGAACGGGAAATAGATATGGTGATCGGCATTTTAAGTCGAAAAAATAAGAACAATCCGGCGCTGGTGGGGGAACCGGGGGTGGGCAAGACTGCTATTGCCGAGGGACTTGCCCGGCGGATGGCGGCAGGAACGGTGCCACCGCAACTGAAAAATAAACGGCTGTACAGCTTGAATATGGCAAACTTGGTGGCGGGTACCAAGTACCGGGGCGAATTTGAGGAACGTCTGCGGGATGTGCTGGCGGAAATTCGCAGGGCGCAGGATGTGATTTTGTTTGTGGATGAGATGCATACCATTGTGGGTGCAGGTGCAGCAGAAGGTGCTATTGATGCGGCCAACATTTTTAAGCCCGCCTTGGGTAGGGGGGAACTGCAGATGTTGGGTGCTACCACATTGGATGAATACCGAAAATTCATAGAAAAGGACCCGGCTTTAGACCGGCGCTTCCGTCCTGTGATGGTGGAGGAGCCTGATAAGGAGGCCACCCTCGCCATTCTTCATGGTTTGCGGCCGGGTTTGGAACAGCACCATCATATCCGAATATCCGAAGAGGCAGTGCAGGAGGCTCTGCGGCTGTCTGTGCGGTATTTGCCGGACCTTTATTTGCCGGATAAGGCAATCGACTTGCTGGATGAGGGCGCATCCCATGCACGGATGGAGGAGCTATACTCCAGCCGGGGACCTCAGCGGCAGGAACTGGAGGAGGAACTGCAGGAGGCGGTGCGGGAGAGCCGATTTGAAAAGGCTGCACAGCTGCGGGATAAGATGCAGCGGCTTGCGGAGCGTGGAGCAGAGGGACGGCGCAGCAAAATTGTAACCCCCGGAGATGTGGCATGGGCGGTATCCGCACGGACAGGAATCCCGGTAGGCAGACTTACGGCAAATCAAAAGGAGCGCCTTCTTCAATTGGAGGAAATGTTGGAAAAACAGATCATCGGACAGCATAAGGCGGTTGCACAGGTGGCCGAATGTGTGCGCCGTGGCCTGTGCGGCATTCGGGAGGAAGACCGTCCGGTGGCAAGCTTACTGCTGACCGGCCCTACCGGCGTGGGCAAAACCGAGTTGTGCCGTGCGTTGACTAAGGAGTTGTTTGGCAGTAAGGACGCCATGATTCGGCTGGATATGACGGAATTTATGGAAAAACATGCGGTAGCACGGCTGATTGGCGCCCCTCCCGGCTATGTTGGTTATGAGGAGGGCGGTAAGCTTACCGAGGCCGTCCGCCGCAGACCTTACTGCTTGGTGTTGCTGGATGAGCTGGAAAAGGCACACCCGGATGTGACGGGAATTCTGCTTCAAATCATGGAAGAAGGAGTGCTTACAGACTCTACCGGCCGTCGGGTCAGCTTCCGTAATGCCATTGTGGTGATGACCTCCAATTTGGGGAGCAACCTGCGCAGTGACGGACTGGGTTTTCGCCCCACAGGCCGTGAAGGTCAGGCATTAGAGGCACTGCGCCAGCACTTTACACCGGAGTTTTTGGGACGGCTGGACGCAATTGTGCCCTTTGCACCTCTACAGCAGGAGGCGATGGAGGGCATTGCCCAAAAGTATTTGAACCGGTTACAGACGAGAGCGGCGGCCATCGGCATACAATTGAGCCTTCCGGAGGAACTGGCAAAAGAATTGGGAGCAAAGGGGAAACAGCAGGGCGGCGCCCGAACCATTCGCCATCTGGTTCAGGAACAGGTGGAGGGTCCTTTGGCGGTATATTTGCTGAACTGCACCAAGAAACCCGGTAAAATCAAAACGAAACTGGAGGACGGAAAACTGACCTTCCAGTAGATGCGAAACCTTAATTTTCTTTTCATTGTGACACGGTAGGAGCGACCATTGCCTGTTGGTTGATGACGGATGGTTGCCCCTACATTCTTTTGCGCGGTTTGCCTAATAAAAGCAAATTTCTGTCTCTGCAAATGTATGGAAAACGCACATATTTGCTTTAATTAGAACATGCGTTCTAAAATTGGAAAATCATGGTTATTTTGTCGAAAAAATTTGAATTTTTTTAAAGAAAAGTGTTGATTTTTGAAAAACTATCCGTTATACTATCAGTAAATGGAGCAAAATGGTAGTAAAGTGGAGCAAAATGGAGGGAGGTGAGCGCAAATGATAGGAAAGTACCCTGCAAAGCTGGATGAAAAGAACCGTCTTTTTGTACCTGCAAAGCTGCGGGAGGAACTGGGTGAGGACTTTTATGTCACCTTGGGTGTCAATTGCGGTCACCGCTGTCTTACCGTTTATACCGCAGAGGATTGGGATACCTTAAGCCGGAATTATAATACCCTGCCGATCTCCCAGCGCTCTGCCGCCACCAGCTTGATTTTTATGAATGCCACGGAGTGCAATCCGGACAGGCAGTTCCGTTTCAGCCTCACCCAGTTTTTGCTGAGCTATGCCGGCATTGACAGAGATGTGATGATTGTGGGTAGGGCAGGTCAGGCAGAGATTTGGGATGCTGCTGAATTTAAACAGTTTGAAGAGGAAAATCTCACCCCTGAAAAGCTGTTGGCATCTTTGGAGGCCATCGGACTATGAAAGCCTTTCACCATGTTTCTGTCCTGCTGGAGGAATGTCTTGAGGGACTTGCCATCAAGCCGGACGGTATCTATATTGACGGCACCTTAGGCGGCGCCGGCCATTCCAGCCGCATTGTCAGTCGTTTGACCACCGGTAAACTCATTGGCATTGACCGTGATCCGGTTGCTCTGCAGGCTGCAGAGGAGCGGTTGAAACCCTATAAAGACCGTGTCACATTGGTCCATTCCAATTTTTCGGAAATGGCACAGGTGGTTAAGAATTTAGGCCTTTCCGGTGTGGATGGAATCCTGCTGGACTTGGGCGTGTCTTCGCCCCAGCTGGACGACGGAGAACGGGGCTTTTCCTATATGGCGGATGCTCCGTTGGATATGCGTATGGACAGTCAGGATGCGCTGAGCGCCTATACAGTGGTCAACAGTTGGTCTCAGGAGGAGCTGAAGCGAATCCTCTTTGATTACGGCGAGGAGCGGTACGCGCCTCGAATTGCGACAGCCATCTGCCGCAGGCGGGAAGAAGCGCCTATCCGTACCACTTTGGAACTGGTGGACATTATCCGTTCTGCCATGCCTGCTCAGGCGTTGCGGGAAAAGCAGCACCCGGCGAAGCGCAGTTTTCAAGCGATTCGCATTGCGGTGAATGACGAACTCGGTTCTGTGGAAAAGGCCATGCAAAAGGCAATTCCTTTGTTAAATCCCGGCGGAAGGCTGGCAGTCATTACATTCCATTCCTTGGAAGACAGAATTGTAAAAAATGCAATGACAGAGGCAAGTAAAGGCTGTACCTGCCCACCCAGTTTTCCGGTATGCATATGTGGCAAAAAGCCCTTGGTAAAGCTCATCAGCCGCAAACCTATTGTGGCATCCGATGAGGAACTGGAAGCCAATCCTCGTTCCCGGAGCGCAAAGCTACGGGTGTGCGAAAAACTATAAAGTTGAAGGGAGCAGGTGCAATGGCACGACGTGTTGATATACAGTATGTGCAATTTTATACCTCCGGTAGTGCGGCAAAGCAGGTTGCACCTGCAATCTCTGTGCATACCGGCGCACTGCCTCAAATCAAGAAGCGGAAACTTCGCCGTGTGTATGTGGATCCGGTTGCTGTCTTGGGAATCGCGGTGGCAGTGTGTATGCTAATAACGATGTTGGTGGGCCTTGGCCGGCTGCGTGTAGAGCAGTATGAAGCTGCCGCAATGGCGGAATATGTGGAATTGTTGCGTCAGGAAAACAAGTCCTTACAGGCACAGTACGAAGCCGAATGCGATTTGGAATTTGTGGAAAAGACAGCTTTGGCATTGGGTATGGTTCCCTGCGAGGAAGTACCTCATGTTTCCATCCAGGTGGAACTTCCCCAACCGGAGGTACAGGAGCCTGTTAATCTTTGGCAGCGCATAGGAACATTTTTAACAGGACTGTTTGCATAAAGATTGTCCCGACCAATACACTTGAATAAGGCTGCTATGGGCGGCGAGGGATTCCCTTGCTGCCCATTTTTAGGAAGGACTGAAGTGTATTGGCAAAGGTTACAAAAAAACGGGAATACAACCGAGTTCGCATGGATACAGGGCAGCACAGGCGCATCACTTTCACTGCGCTTGCCTTGGGAATTTTGGCATTCATCCCTATAGCCATGCAGCTGTATACCTTGATGGTCACGGATTATGCGTATTATGCCCGCCTTGCATTACGGAATCAGACCCGTACTACGCAGGTTACAGCGGACAGAGGTGTTGTCTATGACCGGAATATGAATATTTTGGCCTGCTCCCAAAGTGTGGAGAATGTGTATTTGGATCCACATGAGCTCAAGCAGTCCAAGGCGGATATCCGGGCCATTGGGCAAAAGCTGGGAGAAATATTGGACTTGGACCCACAGTGGATTTGTGAGCAGGCGAAGGATACGAAAATGCGCTATAAGCAGGTGGCGGCTCGCATTGATGAGGAAACTGCCGCCCTTATCCGCAGCTATATCAATGAGCAGGGAATTTCCGGCATCCATCTGGAGCCAAACTCCCAGCGATATTACCCCTACGGCAGTCTGGCGGCTCAGGTGATTGGCTTTACAAATGCCTCCAACACCGGCTCGGAGGGAATTGAAGCGGCCTACAACAGCTATTTGGAGGGCTCTGCAGGCAGTGTGATTACCACAAAAGGCAATAATGAGATGGATATGCCTTTTTCCTATGAGAATTACATCGCTTCTAAGCAGGGGAACAGCGTGGTGCTCACATTGGACATGACAGTGCAGGCTTGCCTTGAAAAACAGATGGAGCAGGCAATTGACCGGTACGATGTGCAAAACGGCGCCTTTGGCATAGTGATGAATGTAAAAACCGGCGAAATATTGGCCATGGCCACCCTTGGCAGCTATGACCCTAATAACTATTTGGAGGTTCAGGATACCAAGACCGCATTGGATTTGGAAAAAATGCGAACGGACTACCTTTTGAATCCGGAGAATTCTCAAGCCTATACCGACGGAAAAAAAGCCTATCAGCAGGCATTGAATACAGCGCTTTTGAAGCAGTGGCGCAACCGCTGCATCTCCGACGGCTATGAACCGGGTTCTACCTTTAAGGTGCTGACTATGGCTGCGGCACTGGACTGCGGCGCCATTGATTTGAATACCGATTTCTACTGTCGGGGTGCCGAACAGATTCCCGGCCGCTCCCAGCTGCTGCACTGCTGGCGCTCCACCGGCCACGGCGCGCAAGAAACTCCACAGGCACTGCAAAATTCCTGCAATCTGGCCTTTGCCCACATTGCACTGAAGCTGGGTGGGGAGCGCTTCTATGAGTATGTGCAAAAATTCGGCATTTTGGAGAAGACCGGCATTGATTTGGCAGGGGAGAGCAAAGGTGTATTTTTCTCCAAGGAACTGGTAACGAACACGGACAAATGGGGCACAGCCTCCTTAACCTCCGGCTCTTTTGGCCAGACCTTTAAGCTGACCCCTTTGCAACTGGTGCGTGGAATTGCCGCAGTGGTGAACGGCGGCTACTTAATGGAGCCGTACCTTGTTTCTCAGGTGATGGATGCCGACGGCAATGTGATTTTACAGCAGGAGCCTACGGTTTTGCGACAGGTTATTAAAGAGGAAACCTCCAAGACCATGTGCACCCTCATCCAGTCCGTTGTGGAGGAAGGAACTGCCAAAAATGCCAAGGTTGCGGGCTTTGCCATCGGGGGAAAGACCGGAACCAGTGAAAAAATCGACGTATTTGATGCCAACGGCCAACGGGTACAGGATAAAATTGTATCCTTTGTGGGGGTTGCGCCCATGGACAATCCGGAGTATATTGTATTGGTAGCCTTGGACACCCCTGCGCGCAGTACCGGTATCTATATTTCCGGCGGTGTGATGGCGGCACCCACCGTAGGTGCGGTGATGGCGGACATCCTGCCGTATTTGGAGGTAGAGCGGAACTACACGCCGGAGGATGCGGCAGGCCGTGAAATTGCTGTTCCTGATTTTTCCGGTATGACACTGAAAGAAGCGCAACAGGCACTGAAAGCCCTTGGCCTCACCGCCCAGACCGTGGGAACGGGGGAGACGGTTACCGCCCAAATTCCGTCAGCAGGCAATACCGTGCCGGGGAACAGTCAAGTGCTGCTGTATTTGGGTGAGGAACCAGATGAGCGAATGGTGGCAGTTCCGGACTTTGCCGGTATGACCCGACAGCAGGCCAGCGATGCGGCAGGCCTTTTGGGGCTTTACATTCTGGTCACCGGCAATGATGCCATGGATGCTCTGGTTACTGCCCAATCCCAACCAAAGGATACACAGGTTCCGGTGGGAACCACTATAAAATTGGAATTTACCGATATCAAGGCTGCAGATTAGCTGCGGTTACAAAGGAGAATGTGATATGACGCTCAATCAGTTGCTTGCAGGCGTGAATGTGCTGAAAACCAATGTACAGATGGATATGGAAATCCCTTCCGTTGTCTATGACTCCCGAAAGGTGACCCCCGGCTGTATGTTCGTGGCGGTGACAGGCTTTGCTACCGACGGCAATCAATATATTCCCATGGCTCTTGAAAAAGGTGCGGCGGTTATTGTAACCGCACAGGAGCAGGCGTCAATCGTACCCTATGTGCAGGTGGAATCTGACAGGCGGGCACTGGCGCAAATTGGTGCAAATTTTTACGGTAATCCTGGCAAAGCCATGAAGCTCATCGGCATCACCGGTACCAACGGCAAGACCTCCTCCACATTGCTGCTGAAGCATGTTTTGGAACAGGTGCAGGGTGCTAAGGTGGGTCTGATGGGTACTATGGAGAATATGATCGGACAGGAATCCATTCCAACAGAGCGCACCACCCCTGAGAGCTTTGAATTGCAGGCGCTCCTTGCCAAAATGCGGGATGCCGGCTGTACCTATGCCATCATGGAGGTTTCCTCCCATGCCATCGCCCTTGACCGGGTGGCGGGACTGCACTATACCGTGGCGGCCTTTACCAATTTGACAGAGGACCATTTGGATTTCCACAAGACCATGGAACACTACTGTGACACCAAAGCGGAGCTGTTCCGCCGCTGTGACAGGGCGGTGGCGAACAGGGATGATGAATGGTTTGAAAGAATGACTCAAAATGCCACCTGCCGGATGCTGACTACCTCCGTAAAGGGTGAGGCGGATTTGAAGGCAGAGAATTTGGAGCTGCTGTCTGACGGTATCTCCTTTACAGCGGTACGGGGAGATGACCGGGTGACAGTCAAGCTTCCCATTCCGGGAAAATTCACGGTGTATAATGCCCTCACGGTACTGGGCTGCGCCCTGCAGCTGGGTATCTCATTAGAGGATGCTGCCGTTGCTTTGGGTAACGCCAAGGGTGTCAAGGGCAGGGTAGAGGTGGTTCCCACCCCCGGTAAGGACTATACCGTTCTTATTGACTATGCCCATACCCCCGACGGCCTTGAGAATGTCCTGTCCTCGGTTAAGGGTTACTGCAAGGGACGGCTCATTGCGGTATTTGGCTGCGGCGGTGACCGGGACCCGGTGAAGCGGCCTATCATGGGCAGAATTGGTGTGGAAATTGCAGACTACGCCATTATTACCTCCGACAATCCCCGAACAGAAGAACCCGGTAAAATTATCCAAGATATCCTAAAGGGTGTAGATTCGGCAAAAAATAACTACGAAGTTATAGAAAATCGTCCAAAAGCTATTCAACATGCTATGGACATTGCTAAAAAGAATGATATAATTATACTTGCCGGAAAAGGCCATGAAACATACCAGGAGATTTGCGGTGTAAAGCATCACTTGGACGAGCGAGAGATAGTCGCCGCATACTTGGAGGAAACGAGGAACGGATAATGGGCAGAATTACCTTGCAGCAGGCCGCAAATTGGTGCGGCGGCTGGATTGACCCCAAATATAAAGATGTTACCTTTCTGGGAGCCAACAACGATACCAGGAAGCTGGAAAAAGGTCAGCTTTTCATTGCTCTGCGGGGGGAACGGGACGGCCATGACTTCATACCTGCGGCACTCCAAAAGGGTGCTGCCGGTGTTTTGTGCACCCACTGCGACGGGGATTATCCCGCCATCGTAGTGGAGGATACCCGCATCGCTTTAGGACAAATTGCCCGGGGAGAACGGGAGCGCATCGGCATGAAGGTGGTAGGTATCACCGGCTCTGTGGGCAAAAGTACCACGAAAGAAATGGTAGCGGCAGTGCTGGAAAGCACCTACCGAGTTGCAAAGACGCCGGCCAATCACAACAATGACATCGGTATGCCCATGGCTATCTTAAGCATGGGGGAGGATACGGAGGTTGCGGTGCTGGAGATGGGTATGAACCATTTCCGTGAAATTGCCTACCTTGCCTCCATCGGAAAGCCGGACATCGCCGTGATTATCAATATCGGAACCATGCACATTGAGCATCTGGGCTCTATGGAGGGTATTCTTCGTGCAAAGCTGGAGATTTTGGAGGGAATGCCCAAGGACGGCACAATTGTCCTTAACGGTGACGATTCTCTCCTTTGGAACCAACGTACGGTTCTCAACAGAAAGGTGACCTACTTCGGCGTGCGCAACTATGATTGCAATGTACTGGGTAAAGAGGTCCGCCAGCATGAACGGTCCCTGTCCTTTACGGCAGAGTCCGACGGTAAGGAATTCCCCATCGCATTGGGGCTGGAGGGTGAGCATTACGTCCACGATGCCTTAGCAGCCGTTGCTGTGGGTTTTGAGATGAATATTTCCACCGAAAAGATACAGGAAAGCCTGTCAGGATTCCGGAATATGGCCGGCAGACAGGAAATTTACGAAAAGAACGGCTTCACCATCATTCAGGACTGCTACAACGCCGGCCCCGAGTCCATGGCCGCAGCACTGACGGTGCTGGGTAACCGCCCTGGCCGCCGTGTGGCTGTGCTGGGTGATATGCTGGAGCTGGGTGTGTGTACGGCTGCGGAACATTATAAAGTGGGCAGAATTGCCGCAGAAAAGGCGGATTTGCTTCTTGCCTACGGACCCAACAGTATACGGATGCTCCACGGTGCTATCACAGGTGGAATGTCCCAGAACAAGGCAAGAGCTTTTACCGACAAGGAACAGTTACTGCAGGTATTGAAACAACTTGCAAAACCCGGCGATGTATTGTTGTTCAAGGGCAGCCACGGTATGCATATGGAGCAGGTGCTGGAAAAATTCCTGGCTGAAGAGAAATAACTACGGAGGAAAATCCATGACTAGAGTTTTCATTACAGTGTTGGTGTCGGCGGTGCTCACCGGCGGTATCGGATACTTTCTGCTACCGGTGCTTCGCGCACTGAAGGCCGGTCAGTCTATTCGGGAAATCGGACCTACTTGGCACAACAGCAAGGCTGGCACCCCTATGATGGGCGGCTTGATGTTTATTTTGTCGGCAATTATCTGTCTGCTGATCAGTCTGCCTGCTATGGAGGAGAAGACTGTCTTTTATGTGCTGATATTGGGCCTGTGCTTTGGCTTGGTAGGCTTCCTTGATGACTTTTTTAAGCTGAAATTCAAGCGGAATTTGGGACTGACCTCCATTCAGAAAGCATTGTTGCAGATGGCAGTTTCTGCCCTTTATCTGTATCTTCTGCAGCTGGAGGGTAGCTTGACCAACGATATTTATATTCCCTTCCTGGATAAGTCATTCTACATACATCCCATGGCTTACATTTTCTTTGCCATGTTTGTGATGGTAGGCTGTGTCAATGCAGTGAATCTAACCGACGGTGTGGACGGCTTGTCCAGTTCTGTGACCATTCCTGTGATGATTTTCTTTGCCGCAGCTGCGGTGAGCATGAAAAAATACGATTTGGCCCTGTTGCCGGCGGCATTGGTGGGTGGCTTGATTGCATACCTGTTCTATAACTGGCACCCCGCCAAGGTATTTATGGGTGATACCGGCTCTTTGTTTTTGGGCGGTATCGTCTGCGGCTTAGCCTTTGCGCTGGATATGCCTCTGGTGCTGATTTTTGTGGGTGTTGTCTATATTGTGGAAACCCTGTCTGTGATTCTGCAAGTGGGCTACTTTAAGCTGACCCACGGCAAGCGCCTGTTTAAGATGTCTCCCATTCACCACCATTTTGAGATGTGCGGCTGGAAAGAGGAGAAGATTGTAATTGTATTTACCGCTGTTTCCGCACTGATGTGCCTGGTTGCCTGGTTCGGCGTTACAGGTCATATTTCCTGAGAAAGGAGCTTCTATGGCATTGCAGAGCCTTCTGTATGCCAAAGAGAACCGCCGACTGAAAAAACAGACCGGCGAAGGTATCGACCTACCTTTTTTACTGCTGTTATTGCTGCTTTTGGGCGTGGGACTGGTCATGCTGTATTCGGCAAGCTACGCCCAAAGCCATTACGATACCGGCTACACCCAGTCCACCCGGTATCTGCAAAAGCAGGGCCTGTGTGCTCTGATTGGATTGGGTGCAATGGTTGTGCTTAGCCGGATTCCGCCGGAGTTTTGGCTGCGGTGGGCGTGGGTGCTCTACGGTATCAGCATTGCGCTGTTGCTGTCAGTGTTGCTGTTCGGCGAATCTGTCAACGGCGCAAAACGGTGGATTAACATTGCCGGCTTGCAGTTTCAACCCTCGGAAATTGCCAAATTCACCCTTATTGTGCTCTTTGCCAAGCTGACCCGGGATTTCGGAAAGCAGGCAAGGCGATTTCGGCAGGGGGTGCTGGGCTTTGGAGCGGCACTCATGGGCATTTTGGTGCCCTTGGCATTGGAAAAGCATCTGTCTGCCATTATGCTCATGGGCATGGTGGCAGTGGTGATGATGTTTGTGGCCGGGACCCACCCCAAATGGTTGCTGGCAGGTGCAGGGGTGGCAGTCGTGTTTGTTGTGGTGTATGTGAGCTTCATGGGCTATGCCGGTGATCGCATCACCGCTTGGCGTCATCCGGAGCAGGACCCCTCCGACACCGGCTACCAGATTTTACAATCTCTCTATGCTATTGGCTCTGGGGGACTGTTTGGCTTAGGTTTGGGCAAGAGCAGGCAGAAGTATCTGTACCTGCCTTTCCAGTATAACGATTATATTTTTGCCATTATTTGCGAGGAGTTGGGCCTTGTGGGGGCGTTGCTGATTATCGCCCTGTTTGCGGCCCTCATTCTGCGCGGTTATTGGATTGCACTGCAAGGAGCAAGCCGTTTTCAAACGGTTTTGGCGGCGGGCCTTGTGTCACTGATTGCAGTGCAGACAATTTTGAATTTAGGTGTTGTGACGAATTTATTGCCCTCCACAGGCATTGCGCTGCCCTTCTTTTCCTATGGAGGAACGGCTTTGGCGGTGAACTTGGGGGAGATGGGGATTGTGCTGAGCATTTCCCGTTACCGAAATAAAACGGCACAACAGGAGGAAATGTTATGAATGTGATTTTTACCTGCGGCGGTACGGGCGGCCATATCAATCCTGCCATCGCAGTTGCCAATAGCTGGCTGGAGCGTCATCCGGACAGCAAGATTCTCTTTATTGGCGGGCGTGGCAATATGGAGGAGATTTTGGTACCCAAAGCCGGCTACGATCTCACTGTTATGCCGGCCTTTGGCTTGGAGCGGAGCCTGTCTGCGTCCGCCATCCGAAATAACATAAGGGCAGTGAAAAGCGTTATCTCCGCAATCGGAAGATGCAAAAAAATCATTCGTGAGTTCGATGCGGATGTGGTTGTTGGTACCGGTGGCTATGCCAGCTTTCCGGCGCTGTACGCCGCCAAACAGCTGAAAGTCCCCACCTGCGTCCATGAGAGCAATGCCATGCCCGGTCTGACTACCCGTATGGTCGCCAATTGGGTGGATAAGGTACTGGTGTGTTTTCCGGAGAGTGCCAAGCATTACCGCCATCCCGAAAAGGTTGAGGTGGTGGGCATGCCCGTCCGACGGGAGTTTATCTACACAAAAAAAGCCGATGCCCGTAAAGAGTTGGGATTGGACGAACGGCCGTTGGTGGTGTCTGCCTTCGGCAGTCAGGGCGCAAAGACCATGAACGAGGTTACAGCACAATTGTTCAAACTGGAGCAGGCGGCAGGCTATCCGTTCCGCCATATCCATGCGGTAGGTAGCTACGGTTGGAGCTGGATGCCGGAGCATGTCCGGCAGCAGGGTGTGAAGCTGGAGGAAACTCAGGCAATCACCATGCAGGAATATATCTACAATATGCCCACCGTAATGGCGGCGGCAGATGTGGTTATTAGTCGGGCAGGTGCTTCCAGCTGTAGTGAGATTGCGGCCTCCGGTACCCCTTGCGTGCTGATTCCGTCTCCAAATGTGACCGATAACCATCAAGAGAAAAACGCAAGGGCGTTGGAGGCACAGGGTGCGGCGGTGGTGTTGCTGGAAAAAGACTGTACCGCCCAACGGTTGTATGGAGAGATTACCGCGCTTTTAGAAGATAAGACTCGCTACAGCGCAATAGGAAAGGCACTGTATGCCATGTCTGTGCCGGATAGTGCAGAGCGTCTGTGCGCAGCAATGGAGCAACTGGCAAAGAAAAAGGAGTAACACAATGGATACCAAAGGTAAAAACAGAACACAGACCGAAAGAACGACTCGGCGCAGAGCATCTCCGTCCGTTGCTCCTAAAAAGGAATCGGAGGCGCAGGTGGTTTATACGCCTGCCAAGCCCTTTAACCGAAACCGGTTTTTACTGCGGCTTGCCACGGTGGCCGCTGTGGTGCTGGCATTGGTGCTTTGTATGTCCATCTTTTTCAAGGTCCAGCAGGTGTGTGTTTCCGGTACGGAAAAATACACCCCCTGGGAGATAAAGGAGGCCTCCGGTATTCAGGAGGGTGATGCGTTGCTGAGCTTGAGCGAAGCGAAAATCAGCGCCCGCATTCGGGAAAAACTGCCATACGTGGGAGATGTCCGCGTGGGAATAAAATTGCCGGATACGGTTATCATTGAGATTAAAGAGCTGCAAGTGGTTTATGCAATAGAGGACAACGAAGGGTCTTGGTGGCTGATGGATGCCAACGGACGGGTGGTGGATACCACGGATGCAGCCCAGGCTAAAGACCATACACGGGTTTTGGGTGTAAAGATACAA
>JBGVPJ010000160.1:0-8711 GCA_045126955.1 Faecousia sp. | reverse complement strand
GACCGCTGAGATGAATCCCTGGAATCAGTTCATGACCAACTACAACGTGGGCGATGTGGTGACTGCTAAGGTTGTCAAGCTGATGACCTTCGGCGCATTTGCTGAGATTATCCCCAATGTTGACGGCTTGATTCACATTTCCCAGATCGCTGACCGCCGCATCGGCAAGCCCGAGGATGTGCTGTCCGAGGGTCAGGAGGTTCAGGTCAAGATCACCGAGATCGACGCTGAAAACAAGCGTATCTCTCTGTCCATCCGCGCTCTGCTGGAAAACAGCGAAGAGGCCGCTGAGGAAACAGAAGAAGCTTAATTGATATTACATACCGGGACCGGTGAACCGGTCCCGGTATTGTTTTTACGGAGGATATATGGTAAAACATATTGTACTGTACACATTAAAAGAGGGCGTCAATAAGGAAGAGGCCGTTTCCATTATTAAAGCCCAGCTGGAGCCGCTGGTGGGTGTGATTCCGGGACTTACCCACATGGAAATCCGCATGGCCTATCAGGGTGGAATGGATTATGCCCTGTATTCTGAGTTTGAAAGCCGCGAGGCACTGAAAAATTATGTCTCCCATCCTGCCCATCTGGCGGCCAAGGAGCATTTTTGGCATTTCCTGGATACCCGGGTGTGCGCTGATTACGAGTTGTAAGGAGTATAGCAATGAAAGCGATTGTAACGGTTGTCGGTAAGGACCGGGTTGGCATTATTGCCGAAGTGTGTACGGATTTGTCGATATTTAATGTGAATGTGCTGGATATCAGACAGACGGTTATGCAGGGCTATTTCACCATGATGATGGTGGTGGATGTGTCCGAAAGCACCTGCCCGCTGGCTGAGTTGGCGCAAAAACTAGAGGAAAAGGGCAGGCAAATGAACCTGTCTATCCGCCTGCAGCGGGAGGAGATCTTCCAAGCTATGCACCGGGTGTAAGGAGAGTCTATGCTGGATTTTAAAGATATTTTAGCCACCCAGGACATGATTGACAAGCGGCACTTGGATATTCGAACCATTACTATGGGTATATCCTTGCTGGACTGCTGTCATGAGGATGTGAATGTTTGCGCCCAGCGTATTTATGACAAAATTACCCGTCGGGCAGAGAATCTGGTGAAGGTGGGTCAGGAAATTGAGTGGGAATTTGGTATTCCCATCGTTAATAAGCGTATCTCAGTGACACCGATTGCGTTGGTGGGCAATGCGTGCAATACAGATTCCTATGTACCTTTGGCCATTGCTATGGATAAGGCCGCCAAGGAATGTGGCGTAAACTTTATTGGCGGCTTTTCTGCGCTGGTGCAAAAGGGCTGTACAAAGGGCGACTGGATTTTGATGGATTCTATTCCCGAGGCGATGCGTGCCACCGAACGTGTCTGTGCCAGTGTGAATGTAGGCTCCACCAAGGCCGGTATCAATATGGATGCGGTTGCCAAAATGGGACGGATTATCAAGCAAACTGCGGAAATCACTGCGGATAACGACGGCCTGGGTTGTGCCAAACTGGTGGTTTTTGCCAATGCGGTGGAGGATAACCCCTTTATGGCCGGCGCCTTCCACGGGGTTGGCGAGCCGGAATGTGAGCTGAATGTGGGTGTTTCCGGACCGGGTGTTGTGTATCACGCCCTGCAAAGCGTCAAGGGACAGCCTTTTGATGTAGTGGCAGAGACCATCAAGAAGACTGCCTTCCGAATTACCCGTATGGGTCAGATGGTGGGCGTAGAGGCCGGCAAACGGCTGAATGTGCCTTTTGGCATTGTGGATTTAAGCTTGGCACCCACACCTGCAGTTGGCGACTCTGTTGCCCGGATTTTGGAGGAGATGGGACTGGAGGTCTGCGGTACCCACGGTACAACTGCGGCTTTGGCTCTTTTAAACGATGCCGTGAAAAAGGGCGGCGTGATGGCTAGTAACCATGTAGGCGGTCTGTCCGGTGCATTTATCCCTGTGTCCGAGGACGAGGGTATGATCGCCGCAGCTGAGGCTGGTGTGCTGACACTGGACAAGCTGGAGGCAATGACCTGCGTTTGCTCCGTAGGTTTGGATATGATCGCAGTTCCCGGTGATACCAGCGCGGCAACCATCTCCGCCATTATTGCCGACGAGGCGGCCATCGGTATGGTCAATTCCAAGACCACCGCCGTCCGCATTATTCCCGCCCCCGGTAAAAAGGTGGGCGACCGCGTGGAAATGGGAGGACTTTTGGGCAGTGCGCCGGTAATGCCGGTACACAGCGAGTCTTCTGTCGATTTTATCGCCCGTGGCGGCCGTATTCCTGCGCCTTTGCAAAGTCTGAAGAACTAAAAACCTTCTCCTTGGGGAGAAGGGGGGCTGACGGATGAGATGTAAAAAGCGTGCTGCATTTTTGCAGCACGCTTTTTATGTTACTTATTTTCCTGCGTTGCCTTTTCGGCTTCGTAATTGGCGCGGTCCTGCGTACCCAGAGCATTGCGGAACAAAACTGTACCGCTTTCGTCCTGGTCGAAGGTGTATTCCACCCAGGCGTGAAAGCCATCACCCAAAACCGTGGGCTCATATCGGCGGAACAACCCGTCATCGATGGGGAAGTATCCCTCGCCTGTACCCTCATACCGGGTCAGCTCCCAAATGCAATCCAACGCATTGTCCTTGCCGTAGGGATGGGAGAATTTAACAATGCCGACACTGGGTGCAAACCAGTAGTCCATCTTGCCGCCCCGATAGTCGAGGCCGCGGCCTTTGCCGTTGAGGGTGAGGGTGATATGCCGGCAATCTGTAAATTCCCCGGCACTTGTGCTGACACACTCGTCTTCCAGCACATCAAAAATCAGGTGCAGGGAATCGCCCCACTGTTCGATCTTCTTGTCTATATGATACCCAGGCGCCCAAGCATCATCCCATACGCATCCTGCCGCATCGCAGAGGATGTCATAAAGGAAATTATACAATATCTTCCAGGCTTCGTTTCCTTTTATGGGTGTGTCCTTCCACTCAAAATCATATGTGTGGTTGGTATCCAACCGAATCCTGCCGCTTGTTGCGAGCACAGGATGAATCTGGAAAAAATTCCACAGACCCTTTTCTGTATAATTGGGGTTGGTAGCTGGGTCGGTAGCGAAGATCCGTTCCATTACATTGGTGGCAATTGCGGTGTGTACCTTTTCCCGCTTGGTTGCGGCAAGCTCTGCCGCTTTGGCAAGGGGCTGACTCACATCAACCAGTTTGTAATGGTCGTTATTTATTTCTACAGTGTATTCTCGCTGCACCTGCAGCATATTGCCCTCCCAGGAATTTTCGTCATAGGAAAGCAGCTGGATGAATTTGCCGGCGCTTACCGTTACGCTGTCTTCCGTGGCCGCGGTGACAGTGTAGGTGCTGTCGATTTCGCATTTCATACCCGTGGGGGATGTAGTGTAACGCCATGTATTCCCTGCAGCAAAGGGCAAAAGTCCTGTGCCACCCAATACAGTGTAGCTTGTCAGCCACCAAGTGTTGGTGTCGCCCCAGGTTACTGTTTGCAGTACGATACCTATATTGGGACAAAACGCAGTTTCGCAATAGGTAAGACCGTAATAGTTGCCCTCAAAAACATAAACAGAACAGTTTTCAAAGCTTCCGGCGGGGGTTTCCACGGTGACACCGGTTTCCCGGTAGGTGAGGGTGTTGCCTTTGCTGTCACTTACCACATCACCCACCGCCATCGCTGTGTCATAAATCAAGTTGTTTACCCTTGAACAGTTATAAAACACTGCGCAATTTAAGTACGGAAAACCACCCCAGCTATAACCGGGTTGTGTCCAAAAATACAGCTTGCCGTCAATGTATTTATGGACTTCTCCGGTGGCATTCAGTCGATACTGGTTTTCGGGTAAGCCAAGCCGGTGGGCCTTTTCTTCGACCTCCAGCGCAGCTAAGGCGTTGGCATAGTACACATCCTCCGGCATTAGCAGCTCCAAAACCTTTTGGTAAGCGCTGATGCAGTCTTCGTAATGACCTTCCCGCTTGGAATAGTAACCGTACCAGAAATAGGTACTGCCCATTACTTTTACAAAGCCGTTTTCTTTCAACCAAGGAATTTGGGTGTCCTTCATAAATGCAAGGAGTTCAGCGCCGTTGTATTTCTCCTGTTCTGCGCCTATGACAGTCTCCATAACCTGTTCGTTGTGGCCCTGCAAAGCGGCTTCCTTCATTTTGGCAAGGACAGTGTCGTTTTTCTCGCCCGGCAGCCACCAGTAGCCGGCCATCAGAGTGTCCGCCAGGGCGTGCTGCTTCTCCTTGGATTCCTCCAGTTCTTCCACGGCTTGGAGTACCTGCCGGTACTCTTTTTCAAAGCCCGTCTTATCCTCCTTGAGCCGCCACAGCTTCAGCTGCTCCACCTGCCGTATCACACGGGTGAGGATGCGCTCATTATCATCGTATGTATGTTCCATAAGGCCGTATTCCTTTCTCAGTTGCTTACGCCCTTCGCTCAGCCGCCATTTTACCGTCCCTGCCGGCAGGGAAAGGGTTTCAGCGATTTCGCGAATGGAAAGACCTTCAAAATAATGGAGCTTAATGGCCTGCCGAATCTTCTCGCTGAGGGAATCCACCGCATCGTGGAGCATTTCAGCGGAATCGTCTTGGGACAGACCCAACATCTCCCAAAGGGTGTCGTTTTCTTCGGCGGACACATTTTTCAGCAAATCCAAACTGATATCCGGGATGGTGCTTCGGTAGTGGACAACCAGCGTCCGCGCCTTGTTCTTGGCAATACTGCATACCCATGGCCCAAATTTCTCCCGACTTTTCAGTTGGTCGAGATTGATCCACGCGGAAACAAAGGCGTCTTGGGATGCATCCTGTGCGGAAAACTGATTTTCTGTGACCTTCAAGGCAGTGCCCAGCACGGCGCGCTCATGCCGTATCACCAGCTCTTCAAAGGCAGCTTGGTCTCCCAGCAGAGACAGCTCCACCAAGGTATCATCTGAATGGTTTACATAACGTGTCATATCGGTTTCTCCTATGTCTTTCCAATGGGGCGTTCACTTATAAGACAGAAAACAGGAAGGAAAGGTTGGCTTTTCAAAAAATTTTTTGAAAAAAGCAGTCTCTCAAAAAGGTACTGAGAGACTGCTATCATTTACAGGGATTCCATTACGGCTTTGATTCTTGCTACGGTTCTGTCATAGCCGAGAATCTGCATGACCGTGTACAGGTCGGGGGAGTTGGTCTTGCCGGTGGTGGCTTGACGGATAAAGGTGGAGATGTCAGCCACGGTGCCGGGGAAGGCGGTGGGGTCAGCCTTGTAGGCCTTCATGTCGGTGGTAAAGCCTAGCTCTTCGGTGACGGCCTTGACTTTTTCAAACCATACGCCGGAGTCGTCGGCAATGTCAAATGTCTCCAGGAATTTGGAAAGGGCATTTTTTACAATGTCGGAAGAGAACTTCTCGTCAAATACGGGGGAGTCCAAATATTCATCATAGAAGAAACCCATATAAGGCTTGGCCTCGGTCCAGACGGCAATGTCCTTTCTGGGCTTTTTGCCGCCGCGGCCGATGGCGAGAATTGCCTTGGCATAGGCGGGGTCAGCTTCCAGCTTGGCAGCAAAGTCAGCATCAAATTCCTTAGCCCACTCAAGCAACTGGGTATAAACAGTTTCTGCATCCATCATGGCAATGACATTCTTGCTGACATCTGTCAGTTTGGCGTAGTCAAAGAGGTTGCCTGCGGGATTCAGCTTCTTGGGGCTGAATTTAAAGTCGGTAGCAGGGGCGGTGGGGTTGGCGCGACGCCAGTCCTCGTAGTTGGAGTTAAGAAGTGTCATGATATATTCATACACAGAAGCTACGGGGAAACCCTCTGCTTTGTAGAAGGTCAGTGCCAGCTCCGGGTCCTTGCGCTTGCTGAGCTTGCGCTTGGAACTTCCGTCCATTTTCATGAGGGGTCCAATGTGGACGTACTTGGGCAGCTTGAAGCCAAGTGCGTTGAAAAGCTGAATATGGAAGGGCAGGGTTGCCATCCATTCATCACCACGCACAACGTGGGTGGTACGCATCAAATGGTCGTCCACGGCATGGGCAAAGTGGTAGGTGGGAATACCGTCGGATTTAAGGAGTACATGGTCGATGTCGTTTTCTGTAATGGTCAGCTTGCCTTTGACTACATCTTCAAATTTAAACTGATTCTCAGCAGAACCCGTGCTGCGGAAGCGGAGTACCCAGGGATTGCCGGCAGTAAGCTGTGCCTGCACATCCTCCAGCGGGCGGTCACGCCAAATGGCATATTTGCCATAGTAGCCGGTGGTCTCCTTGGCGGCCTCCTGTTTTTCACGCATAGCAGAAAGCTCCTCTTCTGTACAGAAGCAGGGGTAGGCCATGCCCTGGCTTACCAGTTTTTTGGCATATACGTGATAAATGGGAGCTCTTTGGCGCTGACGGTAAGGTCCGTAATTGCCGGCATCACCGTCATGGGTAGCACCCTCGTCAAAGCTGATGCCGTAGTGCTTCAATGTGTCAATCAGCACCTCTACGGCACCGGGCACTTCCCGTTTGGCATCGGTATCTTCCACTCGGAGGAACAGAACACCGCCGCTTTGGTGAGCCATCCGCTCGGAGATAAGCCCTTGCACCAAATTGCCCAAATGGACAAAGCCGGTGGGGGAGGGGGCCATACGGGTAATCACCGCACCCTCGGGGCAATTACGGGGCGGGAACCGCTTTTCCATCATTTCGGGGGTGTCGGTTACTTCCGGGTACAGCAGGTCAGCAAGCTTTGTGTAATCCATAGTTGTTACCTCTTCCTAAAATTCTCCGAATATTGTAGCATACAAGAGGGGGGAAAGTCAATTTGTCGTTGCGTTTTTCTTGGGGATATGATAAAATACTGAAAGATTACGGAAAAAGAGGCGACCGATTATGGAAGAAACAGCAAAGAAGAGAATGCTATCCGGCATTCAGCCCAGCGGCGATTTGCACTTGGGCAATTATTTGGGTGCCATTAAGAACTGGAGCAGCCGTGCAGACCAGTATGAGTGCTTCTATTTTATGGCCGACATGCATACAATTACTGTCCGGCAGACCCCGGCAGACCTGCGCCGCCGCACCTTGGAGCAGCTGGCTCAGTATATTGCCTGTGGCTTAGACCCGGAGAAGAATACCCTGTTTGTGCAGAGCCATGTGCACCAGCATGCAGAGCTGGGCTGGGTGCTGAACTGCTATACCATGTTCGGCGAGCTGAGCCGCATGACCCAGTTTAAGGATAAGTCTGCAAAGAACGCAGAGAATATCAACGGTGGTCTGTTTACCTATCCTGCGCTGATGGCGGCGGATATTCTCCTGTACCAGCCGGATTTGGTACCCGTAGGCCATGACCAGAAGCAGCACTGCGAGTTGACCCGTGATGTCGCCCAGCGGTTTAACAGTATCTACGGAGATGTATTCAAGATTCCCGAGCCCTTTATCCCCGAAACCGGTGCCCGTGTTATGAGCTTGAATGCTCCCGAGAGCAAGATGAGCAAGTCCATGCCCGAAGGCTGCGTATTCCTGATGGAGCGGCCGGAGGACATTCAGCGGAAGTTTAAGCGAGCCATCACCGACTCCGATACGGAGAATTGTGTCCGCTTTGACCCGGAGAATAAGCCGGGTGTTGCAAACCTTATGAGCATTTATTCTGCCGTAACCGGCAAGTGCTTTGATGAAATTGAATCCGAGTTTGCAGGGCAGGGCTACGGTGCCTTCAAGCCTAAGGTAGGCGAAGCGGTGATTGAAACCCTGCGTCCCATCCGTGAGGAGGCAACACGCCTGCTGAAGGATAAGGCATACCTTGAGGGCGTGTACCGAAATGGCGCAGAGCGTGCTTCTTACGAGGCAGAGAAAACCTTGCGGAAGGTTTATAAAAAGATTGGCTTCTTGGCAAGATAAGCATAACAAGGGTGCGTACAGCACCCTTGTTCCATGAAAGCGAGTTGAAAAAGTATGAAAGCATGGAAACATTTTAAAACCATCACCAAGCACCGTTATTTGGTGCGGGGTGGCTGTTTCCGGGTGGGCCTTTATTGGCAGGGTCTAGTTCATGACCTGTCCAAATACTCCCCCACGGAGTTTTTGATTGGCGCCAGGTACTACCAGGGCACCCGCAGTCCCAACAATGCTGAGCGGGAGGATAAGGGCTACAGTGAGGCATGGATGCACCATAAGGGCCGCAACCGGCACCATTATGAGTACTGGACGGATGTGAGCGCTCAGACAAAGCAGTATGAATCCCTGCCGCTCCCTCGGAAGTATTTGGTGGAGATGGTGATGGACCGCCGTGCGGCCTGCATGACCTACCAAGGGGAGAAGTATACTGACGGTGCGGCACTGGAATACTTCCGTAAAAGCATGGAGCGCCACAGGATGCACCCCCAGACCCAGCGGGAGCTGGATTACCTGCTGGAAATGCTCAGTGACCGGGGTGAAAAGGAGACCTTTTTATATATTAAAAAGCATGTTTTGAAAGGCAAGCCATTTCCTTGGGAGCAATTGTGAATAGAGCGCTGAGCTTTGGGCATGCTAATACAGAACGGATGAGAAAATATGGCAAAAAGCGAAAATAATTCTTGACTTTTTCGGTTTCTTGCGTATAATAAAAAACGTCCGTGTGATAGAGGATTAGTGTAACGGTAGCACACCGGACTCTGACTCCGTTTGCGGGGGTTCGAATCCCTCATCCTCTGCCATAAAAACCAGGTACCCATTTGGGTATCTGGTTTTTATTT
>JBGVPJ010000159.1:0-11078 GCA_045126955.1 Faecousia sp. | reverse complement strand
AAACGACTCTGGACGGCAAGCAATATTCTATCCAATTTTATATCAATGAGGACCGCGCACTTGCACCCGGCGATCGCGTGGAGGGCGGTTTCCGCATTCGTTACACCGGCAGCGGTAAAGAAAAACCTACTTACCATCAGGGAAAGGGCATCTTTCTGTTGTGCTACCCCGAAACAGAGTATACGGTGACGCAGATGACAGCGACACCCCTCAGGCACTTTGCCGCCAAATTGCGGTACAATATTCTGGACTTGCTAGACAGGGTATTTTCCAAGGATACCCGCGCTTTTGCCAAGGCACTTCTGCTGGGGCAGACAAATGAACTGTCCTTTGAAACCGTTTGGTCACTGAAAACCAGCGGTATTTACCATGTGGTTGCGGTGTCCGGTATGCATGTATCCATATTGTTTGCCTTGGTATATCTGCTGTGCGGAAGGCACAGAATGCTCACAGCTATCATTGGGCTTCCCTTGCTGCTGCTGTTTGCCGCAGTAGCCGGGTTCTCACCCTCCATCGTCCGTGCCTGCATTATGCAAGGCTTGATGATTTTGGCGCTCCTTGCCAATAAGGAGTATGACCCACCGACAGCGCTGGCTGCTGCAGTGCTGCTGATATTGGCAATTAATCCCTTAAGTATTACCTCGGTGAGCTTGCAGCTTTCCGTTGGTTGCATGGTGGGAATTTTTCTGTTTTCTCAAAGAATCCACGATTACTTCCTTGCCGATAGCCGACTGGGTCCGGCCAAGGGCAAAGGCTTAAGAGCAAGACTTATCCGCTGGGCAGTGGGCTCTGTCAGTGTCACCTTGGGTGCCATATCACTGACAACACCGCTGTGCGCCATCTATTTTGGCAGTGTGAGTCTTGTGGGTATTTTGGCAAATCTTTTGATACTTTGGGTCATATCACTGGTTTTTTACGGTATCATCGTATCCTGTATACTGGGTGCGCTGTGTCTACCATTAGGAAGCGGCATTGGCTGGATTCTTTCTTGGCCTATCCGTGGAATACTGTGGGTGACGGATGCTATTGCGTCGATTCCTGTGGCGGCGGTGTATACCGCCAGTGTGTATATTGTGATATGGCTGGTGCTTTGTTATCTGTTACTTATCGCATTTCTAAAAAGCCAAAATAAGTACCCGATGGTGCTGACCTGCTGTATGCTGGTGAGTTTAACGGTGGCCGTTGCCTGCTCCTGGCTGGAGCCAAAATTGGACAACTACCGGGTGACTGCGGTTGATGTGGGACAGGGGCAATGTTTACTCTTACAAAATGGTGGAAAGCACTATATGGTGGACTGCGGCGGTGACGGTGACGATGAAGCCGCGACTCGAGCGGCGCAGCTGCTCCTTTCCCAAGGCATCTTTCGCTTGGATGGCGTGATTGTTACCCATTATGATGCCGACCATGTGGGCGGTGTTCGGCAGTTGTTAAGTATTATCCCGGCTGATACGCTTTACCTGCCGGCACAGACGGGGGAGAATGCCCTTTTGGATGATTTGTTTTCGGAATATAGCCATAAGATACGGTGGGTTACAGAGGATTTACATTTGGAGTCTGCCAATATTACGGTTTTTCCTGCAATTGAAGCGGAGGATAGCAACGAAAGCAGTCTGTGTATCTTGTTTCAGCCGGAAAAGTGTGATATACTGATTACAGGAGACCGCTCCGAGGATGGGGAGCGGGCGCTGATGACCCATACGGCGTTGCCGGATTTGGAAATACTGGTGGCAGGCCATCATGGCTCCAAATATTCTACCTCATGGGAACTGCTGAAAGCGACCCGTCCGGAGGTGGTGCTTATCTCCGTGGGAGCGGACAATCGCTACGGCCATCCATCTGTGGATGTGCTGGAACGGATTGAGCTGATAGGAAGCAGTGTATTTAGAACAGATTTACAGGGAACGATTATACTTAGGGGGTGAAGCCATGGCAAAGAAAACAGAGGAGCCCAATATGCTCCAAACACTCAAGGAGGAAATCCGGCAGGGTGAGCCTGCACGGCTGTATTTTTTCTATGGCGAGGAGGCCTTTTTGCTGCATCACTATTTAAAGCAACTGCAAAAGGTGATTATTGACCCTCTCACAGAGTCCTTTAATTTTCATAAGCTGACCGCAGAGACCTTTGATATGCGTTCCTTTGCCGACTGTGTGGAGAATCTTCCCATGATGGCAGAGCGCACGATGGTAGTGGTGGATGAAATTGATATTTTTAAGCTGAATGAAGCTGACCGGGAGCGGATGATCGACATTATTTCCGACATTCCCGATTACTGTACGGTGGTGTTTACCTATGAAACCACCCCCTTTAAGCCGGATAAAAGGCTTAAAAAACTGTGGGAGACGGTGGATAAGTACGGCACATTGGTTGAATTTCAAAAACAAAGTCAACGGGATTTGGTCAGCTGGATTACCCGTCATTTTGCCGCCTCCGGCAAAAGAATTGCGCCGGACTTGTGCGTGTACCTTATTGACATCACTGGCGGTACAATGACCGCTTTGTCCGGAGAAATATCTAAAATCTGTGCCTATTCCGGAATCGATGAGATCCGCAAAAGTGACATTGATGCGGTTGTGGAGCCGGTTTTGGATGCTGTTGTATTCCAAATGACCGATTTGCTGGGACAGGGTGAATACGGCGCGGCACTTCTGAAGCTGCAGCAGCTGCTGAAAATGCAGCAGGAGCCGATTGGTATTTTGGGTGCCATCGGTGGCCATTTCCGTCGCCTGGGTGCTGCAAAGACACTTTTGGATAATGGGAAAACTTCGTCCGATTTAATGAAGTTATATGGGCTGGCAGACTATCCTGCCAGAAAAACCATGTCTGCGGCCGGCCGCTTTTCTGCAAATTTTTATAAAAAAGCGGCGGAACTGGTGATGGAAAGCGATGTCCAAATGAAAACCTCTTTTGATGATGCAACGAGAATTCTTGAAGTTTTGATCCTGCGGCTTTCTCAGGAGGCCAAGCATGATTAAAATTCGGGAAGCCATTGTGGTAGAAGGACGGTATGATAAAAATACCTTGTCTCAGCTTGTGGATGCTCCTATATTTGAAACTTCCGGCTTCGGCATTATGAAGGACAGGGCACAGCTGGAACTGTTACGCAGGGTAGCGGAGCTTCGTGGCCTTATTGTGTTTACGGATTCCGACGGTGCCGGCTTTGTGATTCGTAATTTTCTCAAGGGCGCAATTCCGGCGTCCTTGCTGAAGCATGCCTATATTCCGGATATCCCCGGCAAGGAACGGCGCAAATCCGCACCGGGCAAGGAGGGTAAGTTGGGTGTAGAGGGTATGTCGCCGGAGATCATTCTGGATGCTCTCCGAAAATCGGGTGCTACCGTTGAGGGAGAGAGTGCGTTCCATACGGTGGGCAACATTACGAAACAGGATTTTATGGCATTGGGCCTTTCGGGGTGCGCAGACAGCGCGTCCAAGCGGCAGGCACTGCTGAAAAGAATGGCTCTGCCGGAGTACATGAGCAGCAATGCCATGCTCCAGGCCTTAAATATTATAATGGATTTAGAGACACTTAAAGCGCTGATAAACGAATAATAATGGCGCCGGGCGGCTGGAGAAGAACATGATAGATATACAGGTTAAAAACTTAACGAAGTTTTTTGTGATTGGCGAGAATTTACTGGAGGATCTGTCCTTTGAGGTGCATGAAGGGGAATGCGTTGCCATTTTAGGCCGGAACGGCTGCGGCAAAACTACTCTTTTTAACATCCTTACAGGACAGATGGATTATGATGCCGGCGAGGTGTTTGTCAACCCCCATAAACGACTGGGTCTTATTTCCCAAATTCCCAAATTCCCTGCAGGCTACAGTGTGGAAGATGTGTTGCGCTCTGCATTTCAAGTGCTTACCAGGACGCGGGAACGGATGACCCTTTTGGAGCACCAAATGGCAAAAGGCGCAACCGCTGAGCAGCTTCGGGAATACGACATGCTTGTCAATCGGTTCCAGGCCGGTGGCGGCTATGAGATGGATGTGGAGGTTGACAAAATCTGCAACGGTCTTGGAATTTCGCAGGAACAGCGCGGGCAGGAATTTGCCAGTCTGTCCGGCGGTGAGAAGACGAGAGTAAATCTTGCACGGTTGCTGTTGGAAAAGACGGATATCCTACTTCTGGACGAGCCTACCAACCATCTTGATTTACGCAGTGTGGAATGGCTGGAGAGCTACATCAAAAGCTTTAAAGGGACTGTTTTGGCAATCTCCCACGACAGATATTTTTTGGATACCGTTGCTGACCGGGTGATTGAGATTACTGACGGTCATGCAGAGTTTTACTCTGGAAATTACTCCTTTTACATCGAAGAAAAGCAGGCTCGGTTCAATCTGCAGCTTAAGCAGTACGAGCAGGAGCAGGCAAAGCTAAAGCAGTTGGGGTACACGGTGGAACGGATGAAGGGCTGGGGCATCAATAACCGCACCCTTTACCGACGGGCCATGTCCATCCAGCACAGAATGGAGCGAATTCAAAAGACCGAGCGCCCTAAAACAGAGAAGACCATGAAAGCTGTTTTTACCCAAAAGGATTTTGCCGGCGATGTGGTGTTCCAAATGAAAAATGTGGAGAAAGGTTTTGGGGACAGAACACTGTTTTCCAATGTGGATTTGAAGGTGGCGGGCGGTGAGCGGATTGCTTTGCTGGGCGATAACGGTACCGGAAAATCCACTTTCATCAAGTGCCTTTTGGGGGATGAGGACTGTAAAGGCAAGATTCAGTTTGGACCTACGGTGAAATGGGGATACTTACCCCAAATCATCCATTTCTCCCACCCGGAACGCAGCCTTTACGACACCATGCTTTACGAGAAAAATTGCACACCACAGGCGGCCAGAGACCGTCTGGGCGCTTTTTTGTTTCAGGGTGAGGATGTTTTCAAGAGCGTGGGAAGCCTCTCCGGCGGCGAGCAGTCCCGCCTGCGGCTATGCATGCTGATGGATGAGAAAATCAACCTTCTGATTTTGGACGAGCCCACCAATCATTTGGATATTGCCTCACGGGAATGGGTGGAGGCAGCCATCGAGGAATTTGAGGGTGTACTGTTGTTTGTGTCCCATGACCGGTACTTTATTGAGAAGTTTGCCGAGCGGATTTGGCTATTGGAGGATGGACAAATTCGGGATTTTAAGTGCGGTTACAGCAAATACCGCTCCATTTTGGAGCATGAGGCCATGACAAAACCGCAGCCTGCGTCGATGCCAAAGCCTAAAAAGGAAAAACCCAAGGGTGGTACTAAGGAGAGCGATAAGTTGGTGCGCCGTTTGGAGCGGGAAATCGAAAAGCAGGAGGCAGTTGTTGTCCAGCTGGATGTACAGATTGAGGGTGCGGCCGCCGATTATCAGGAGCTGACCCGTCTGCTTGGAGAAAAGGAATCGGCAGAAGCGATACTTTTAGCGCTGATGGAAGAGTGGGAGGCGGCTCAAGAGGGTTGACACCGACATTCTTCCGACTTATAATAAGCAAAGTTTAAACCAAAGGAGTATAGAATCATGAGTTCTTGCAATGGAAATTGTTCGTCCTGTAGTAGTTCTGATTGCGGAGATCGCAAGAAGGAGAGCCTGCTTGCCGAGCCCAACCCCAAATCCACCGTGAAAAAGGTAATTGCTGTGGTATCCGGCAAGGGCGGCGTAGGTAAATCCACTGTCACTGCCATGCTGTCTGTTGCCATGGCCAAAAAGGGCAAGCGGGTTGGCGTGCTGGATGCAGATATTACCGGCCCCTCCGCACCTACCGCCTTCGGCGTGACCGAGTGCCGGGGCGCAACCGATGGTGGCTTATATCCGGCTTTGACGAAGAGTGGCATCCAAGTGATGTCCATCAACCTGCTGTTGGATGATGCTACTGCACCTGTTGTGTGGCGTGGCCCGGTGATTGCCGGCGCTGTGAAGCAGTTCTGGACGGATGTTATTTGGGAGGATGTGGATTATCTGTTTGTGGATATGCCTCCCGGAACCGGAGATGTGCCTCTGACAGTGTTTCAAAGCCTGCCGGTGGATGGCATTGTGATTGTTACCAGTCCTCAGGACTTGGTGTCCATGATTGTTGCTAAGGCTGTGAAAATGGCCAACATGATGCACATTCCTGTGCTGGGTTTCGTGGAGAACTATTCCTACTTGGAATGCCCCGACTGCGGCAAACGCATCAAGGTGTTTGGTGAGAGCAAGCTGGAAGCCGTGGCCGCTGAATTCGGTCTGCCTGTGCTGGCACGTCTGCCTATTGATCCTAAGGTAGCCGAGCTCTACGATAATGGCCAAATGGAGTCCGTCAATACCGATGCTATGGCAACTGTTTTGGAAGCTGTAGAGGGTGCTTAACATGAAAACGACGATTCTAATTGTGCGTCACGGACAAAGTGAGGGAAATACTGCCGGTGTTTTTAGCGGCCACAGTGGATTCCCACTGACTGCCTTGGGACACGAACAGGCAGAACGCACAGCGGAATTTATTAAGGGAAACTATCATGTAGATGCTGTTTACAGTAGTGATTTGCCCCGTGCATTCCAAACTGCCGAGCATACTGCCCGTGCGTTTGGCTTGCCTGTGACCACTTGCGCATGCTTCCGTGAGATCAATGCAGGTTGTTGGGAGTGCAAATCTTATGATGATTTGCCGAATCTGTTTCCAAGAGATTACGGCATCTGGCTTGCAGATGTAGGCAATGCTCGATGCACGGGCGGCGAATCCGTGATGGAGGTTGCGGACAGAGTCTTTGACGGTATTGTAGCCATTGCCCGCGCGCACGAAGGACAGTGTGTGATGATTGCTACCCATGCAACGCCCTTACGTGTAGCCTTGTGGAAGGCTGCAGGCATCCCGTGTTCTGCCATGCAGCAGGTATCCTGGGGCAGTAACTGTGCGGTTAGTGAGCTTGAATATGACGATGGGAAGCTGACAGCCATTCGGGTGAATTACACAGAGCATTTAGTTGGCTGTGAGACCTTTCTGCCAGCAAATGTTTAAAAGACAACAATATCAAAACACCGGAAATCACGGAGTGCATCCGCGATTTCCGGTGTTTCTAATAAAATAGGGTGGTCAATTATTCGTTGGTATAGTTGTCAAAATAACCTTGGATATAGATGATGGGGGTACCCTTATCACCGGAACCGGAGGTTAAATCGCACAGAGAACCGATGAGGTCGGTAAGCCGACGGGGGGTAGTGCCCTGGGCGGCCATATTGCCTACCAAACTGGAGCCGTCCTTCTGCTGTATCTTGTCCTTAATAGCCTCCTTCAAGGCCTCACCGGACAGACTTGCAAAGGTATTGTCCGCCAAATACTTTAGCTTCAGCTCGTTGGGAGTGCCGTCAAGACCTACGGTGTAGGCAGGGGATACTACCGGGTCAGCCAGCTCCCAAATCTTACCGATGGGATCCTTGAAAGCGCCGTCACCGTAGACCATAACCTCCATATGCTTGCCGGTAGCCTTCAGCAAACGCTGCTGAATTTCTTCAACCAAATCCTGGCAGTCCCGGGGGAAGAGCTTAATGGTGTCCTCAGTGGACTTGTTGGAGCCCAGCAGGCCGTACTTTTCGTTGTATCCGCTACCGTTTACAGACGCACACATAATCTCGTCCATACCATATACACGCTCGGCACCGGCGGCCCGAAGCAGACGTTTGGTGCGTTCGCGGGTGTGGATGTCACAGTTAAGCACATTCTTGGTGTAACTCAAGATTGCGCGGGGATCGTTGGCGAGAATAATTTCCGCCTCGGCACCGGATTCCTGAATCAGTTGGGAGTAGTACTCGATATAGTCCACACCGGTGAAGGGATGCTTAACATAGCCGAACAGCTCACGGAAACGAGCCTCGGTAAGCACATCTGTGTAGGGATTCACGTGCTTCTCATCAATAGAATCCAGGTCAACGAGATGATTGCCTACCTCGTCAGAGGGGTAGCTGAGCATGAGAATCACTTTTTTGCAGCCCTTGGCGATGCCACGCAGGCAAATGGAAAAACGGTTTCGGCTGAGGATGGGGAAAATAACACCTACGGTTTCACCGCCGAACTTTGCACGAATATCCGCGGCAATATCTTCAACACTGCAGTAGTTGCCTTGGGCACGGGCGACAATGGATTCGGTCATGGCTACGATATCCCGGTCACGGGGGGTCAAGCCGTCTTCTTGAATAGCATTCAATATAGAACCGGTAACGATTTCAGCCAGGTTATCGCCCTGGCGAATAATGGGGGCACGAACACCCATAGAAACAGTACCTAACATCCGGCTCATAGTAACACTTCCTATCTGAATAGTTTTGTCAAAATTTTGGCAGAAGATAAAAACTCCTACCTGCACATTATAATACAAGAACGCCCATTTGTAAAACAAAAAATGCAAAAATCGCAAAAAAACTTAATTTCACCGGTCTACAATAGCTTTCCCACCAGGTACCAAAGCAATACCAGCAATATAATCAAAGGGATATAGGCCAGCAGTGCTGTTGAGGCGATGGTAATGGAAAAAATTCCAATTTCTTGCAGCAGTAACACCAGTCCGGCAAGAATACCCGTGGTAAAGACGGCTTTTGTAATCTGCTTGCCTACGATATTGGCAAAGAAAAAGGTGTACAGCGCCGCAATGAGCGGATTGACTGTGGTTAGCAGCAGTCCCACTAAAAACTTTAGAGAACCGGTTAGCAGCATCAAAATCAGTAGAACCAATAAGACGGTGGGTGCGTAGGTTACAAGGCCCTCCGGTAGATAGGCAGTGAGTAAACCGGTAACAAACAGGTGTAATGCCAGCGCAATTGTCACACCCAAACAGCGGAAAAATACCCAGCTGATAACATGTTTACCGGTGGGCAGCCATCCGTCAGCAATATTCATCAAAAAGGATAAAATAATCATGTTGAGCACCTGTGTGCAGATAACGGTGTAATCCGCATCGAAGGAGAACAGTACCATTTGGTCGTTCTCGATAGAAACAAAGGGTAGGGGAGCGATGAATTTTTGGAATTCTTCTCCTGCATCACCCAGCACCACGGTAATGGCGTAAATAAACAGTATGCCAATTGCGGAGGAGACAGCACGGCACAGCGTGGACTTCTTGCCAAACACAAACCGGCTTGCCAGTGCAAGTAACAGCAGAACAGCAATCAGCATGCCTGTGGCTTTCAGAAACAGTGTGATACTTAAATTTTGGGATGCGAAATAGTTGATAATGGAATCCATAAATATCTCCGAAAAGGCAAACAGCCACCAGTAATCTGGCGGCTGTTTTTTGTGTATAAAATGAAGTATAAATTACTTCATCTCTGCCTCGGCGCCAGCTTCCTTCAGCTCTGCAACCATCTTCTCGGCATCTTCCTTGGAGACAGCTTCCTTCAGAGTCTTGGGGCAGTTGTCAACCAGATCCTTAGCGTCCTTCAGGCCCAGGCCGGTAACAGCGCGGACAACCTTGATGACGTTCAGCTTGGAAGCGCCAGCATCCTTCAGGATAACGTCGAACTCGGTCTTCTCTTCAACCTCAGCAGCAACGGCAACAGCGGGGCCGGCAACAGCAGCGGCAGCGGCGGAAACGCCGAAAACTTCCTCCAGAGTGTGAACCAGCTCGGACAGCTCCAGAACGGTCAGACCCTTTACTTCCTCTACGAGAGCAGTGACTTTTTCACTAGCCATTGTTATATCCTCCTAAATGTTTAAATGTGTTGTGATTTTTTGTGGATTTACGAATAGATTAGGCTTCTGCAGCTTCTGCAGGAGCGCCGCCTTCTTTCTGGATACGAATCTGATCCAGAACAAAAGCCAGGCTGGAGATAGGAGCCAGGAAAGTACCAAGTACCTGAGCAACCAGAGCACCCTTGCTGGGCAGTTCGCCGAAACCGTTGAGTTGGTCTGCGGACAGAACGCTGCCTTCAACAATGCCACCCTTGATGGACAGAGGAAGCTTGTTCTTCTTGGCGAACTCGCATACGATGCGAGCAGGAGCGATAGGATCGCCGGTGGTGCTGGCCATTGCAGTAGTGCCGTTGAGAATCTCTGCGAAATCATAGCCGTTTTCTTTTGCGGCAAAACGAGTCAGAGTGTTCTTAACAACGGAGTACTCAACACCGGCATCACGGAACTGCTTACGCAGAGCGGCATCCTGAGCAACGGTAATACCCTTGTAGTCAACAAAAACAACAGAAGTAGCTTCCTTGATCTTGTTGGACAGAGTCTCGACCACTGCCTTTTTGCTCTCAAGAACCTTTGCGTTGGGCATGTGTGTTTCACCTCCGAAAACTAAAAAGTGTCTTCCTGCCAGAAGACAGGAAGACACGCAAAAAATCTCTTTTAAGCGCACCTCGGTAGGATTTATTGCATACGCAACCTACTGTCTTCGGCAACAGTCGAATTTTACCATAGGAATATATAAATGTCAAGGATTATTTTTAAATTTTTCATATCAAAATGTGTGAAGAAGCCAAGCCTTGACTGTTTTTGTTGATTATGATATAATCTAGGAAATATTTGCCGAATTAATGGAGGCTGGTAATCATGAAAATTATACCTGCGCATCCTTTTTCGCAGAGAATGAACATATTTTTATATTCGCCGGCTTATTTTGTTCTTATGGGCGGGCTGACAATACTGTCAAATGTTTTTTGCCAGGAACTGTTTTCCTATACAGTTATGCTGTTGCTGGGAATGTATATATGCTTGTTCGGAAGGGATTTATTGCCTTTATTACCGATTTTTATTTGCGGATATATTTCGCCTTCTCTTAATAACAATCCCGGGTTTAATGCGAACTCTGTTTTCTCTATTTCCGGTGGAGGCTTGTATTTGGGTGTGTTGCTTTTAGGTCTGGCGGCATGCTTGCTATATCGGTTAATAACTGACCCTGTTTTTGGCGGCAGGACATTTATTGCCAAAAAACGCAAACTGCTTTCGGGCATGCTTCTTCTTGCTGCAACCTATGCAATCTCCGGGCTGGGGAGCGGTCAGTGGGAAGAATATGGTTGGAGAAATCTGCTGTTTGCATTCTTGCAGCTTGTTTCGATAGCGGGCCTATATTACTTATTTAGTGGGGCAGTGCGGTGGGATTTAGCACCGCAGGCATACCTGTATTGGACGGGAAC
>JBGVPJ010000158.1:0-32076 GCA_045126955.1 Faecousia sp. | reverse complement strand
AAGCAGTTTTGAAGTGGTAATTTTTCGGATAAACAAACATAAAAGTTCCCGGAATGCTGACGCATTTCGGGAACTTTTTGTGCAGTTTAGGCGAAAAAGGGCCGTTCAAAACCAATGCTGCTCTATGGAGCGTCGCCCTTGCCATGCAATTTTGTGGAATTTGCGGATGCGTTAAACAGATATGCCGTCAATTTGTCATGCAAATGTAACAGATGATTGACATTTGCATGATTTTGTGAGAAAATAAACCGATAAATATTACTAGTAAGGGGATTATCAATATGATGCAATCCAGAACACATAACTGCGGCGAGCTGCGCCTTGCCAACGCCGGACAGGAGGTCACCATCGTCGGCTGGATGGAAAACGTCCGTGAGGTGGGTTCCAACTTTGCCTTTGTGGTGCTTCGTGATTTTTACGGCACTACCCAGGTGGTCATCGAGAACGAAGAAATGATGAAGGCTATCAAGGGTTTAAACAAGGAGACCACCATCTCCGTGGCCGGTACCGTCCGGGAACGGGAAAGCAAGAACCCCAAGCAGGCCACAGGCGAAATTGAAGTTGTGCCTACCGAAATTAAGGTGCTGGGCAAGTGTATCCACAACAGCCTGCCCTTTGAAATCAACAAGTCCAAGGACGCAGACGAAAATGTTCGTCTGAAATACCGGTATTTGGATCTGCGGAATCCCGCGGTCAAGAGCAATATTATTCTCCGCTGTCAGGTGGTTGCCGAGATTCGTCGGCTGATGACCGAGAAAAACTTCTTGGAAATCACCACACCGATTTTGACCGCTTCCTCTCCCGAGGGTGCCCGTGACTATTTGGTGCCCGCCCGGAACCATCCCGGTAAGTTCTATGCGCTGCCTCAGGCACCTCAGCAGTTTAAGCAGCTGCTGATGACCTCCGGCTTTGACCGCTACTTCCAAATCGCTCCCTGCTTCCGTGACGAGGATGCCCGTGCTGACCGTACTCCCGGTGAGTTCTATCAGCTGGATATGGAGATGGCATTTGCCACACAGGACGATGTGCTGACTACTTTGGAAGAGGTGCTGCGGCCTGTATTTGAGAAGTTCGGTAAGTATAAGCGGGTCTCTCCCGCCCCCTTCCGCCACATTCCCTTTAATGAGGCAATGGAGCGCTACGGTTCTGATAAGCCCGACCTGCGTATCGATTTGGAGGTACAGGATATTACCGCTGAGGTACAGGGCTGCGGCTTTGGTCCTTTCCAAAACGCAACCGTCAAGGCAGTGGCCGTGGACAACTTCAACGAGGGCCGTAAGTGGATTGATAAGCTGCTCACCGATGTGGAAGTGCAGACCGGCAACAAGGTCTGCTGGGTGAAGGTGGACGAGAACGGCCAGCTTACCGGCGGTGTTTCTAAGTTCCTCACCGACTATACGGATGGATTGACCCGGAAGCTGAACCTGAAGCCCGGTTCCTTTGTCTGTATGGCCGCCGGCAAGAAGCTGGCTGCCCAAAAGACCGCCGGAGTCATCCGTACCATGATGGGCAAGCGCATCCCCGGTCACTTTGACGAGGATCAGTATGCCATGTGTTGGATTGTGGACTTCCCCATGTACGAGATGGGTGAGGAGTCCGGCGAGCTGGAATTCTGCCACAACCCCTTCTCCATGCCTCAGGGCGGTATGCAGCCACTGCTGGATGCCGAGGGCGACACCGAGAAGCTGCTGGCTATCAATGCCAACCAGTATGACTTGGTGGTTAACGGCTATGAGTCCGCTTCCGGCGCTGTCCGGAACCATGACCCGGAGATTATGGTCAAGGCCTTCCAGATGGTTGGTTTGGGCGAAGAGGATGTGAAGGCGAAGTTCCCTGCCATGTACAATGCATTCACCTACGGTGCACCTCCTCATGCAGGTGCAGCCCCCGGCATTGACCGGATTGTGATGCTGCTGTGCGGTGAGGAGTCTATCCGAGAGGTCATTACCTTCCCCATGAACAAGAACGCACAGGACCTGATGATGGATGCGCCCACCACTGTTTCTCAGAAACAGCTGGACGATGTGCACATTCTCATCAACGAGGCCCATTTGCAGTAAATTATAACAGCCTGTTATAAATCGGCAAAAACAAAACACCCCCCCTATGTGGCTGTAAGCCTACATAAGGGGGGTGGTTCTTATGGGGGGGTTGCCGGTTCATGGAGATCGGCGTTTTTCAGGCCGGCCAATCAGCTGTTGCGCACTTCCAGGAACAGCTCTTCCAGGCGGCGATTGGTTTCTGCGGACAGATAGGCAAATGCCTTGCCGTTTGCCAGTGCCTCTTCACTGGGATAGGAGGCCGGATTGTTGGCCAGCTCCTGATCCATATACTGTTTTGCGGCAGTAATGGGGGTGGCATAGCAGATGGCGTCCATATTTTTGCCGGAAATTTCGGGATCAGACAAGAAGTTTATAAACAGCTCGGCGGCTTCCTTCTGCTCGGCACAGGTGGGGATGCACATGGAGTCGACAAACAGGTTGAAGCCCTCTTTGGGCAGGTAGAACCCAAGGTTTTCATTTTCCTGCGCCATATAGACATAGTCACCTGCATAGTAGGGGGCAATATATGCATTTTCCTCTACCATGGCTGCAAAGACCTCGTCCATCACATATTGCTGAACCAGAGGCTTTTGCTCAGCCAGCTTAGCCGCACAGGCCTTTAGCACAGCCTCGTCGGTGCTGTTGATATCATAGCCAAGCAATAGCTCCGCAATACCGAATGCGTCGCGGGAGTTTCCGAACATGAGGATTTTATCGTCGTATTTTTTGTTCCACAACAGGTCCCAGCTGCCCAAATCTTCCTCAGCCACGAACTTTTTGTTGTAGATGATACCCACGGTACCCCAAGTGTAGGGAACAGAATATTTGTTTTCAGGGTCATGTGCCATGCCTTTAAAGCTTTCGTCAATGCCAGCGTAGTTTGGAATGTTGTTAAAATCCAACTCCTGCAGCATGTTTTCCTGTATCATCCGGCCAATCATATAGTCGGAGGGGATGATGACATCCACGGTAATACCGCCGTTTTTCAGCTTGGCATACATAGTTTCGTTGTCGGAATAGGTGGAGTATTTCACCCGAATGTGGGGATATTTCTCCTCAAAGGCGGCGATGACATCCAATGTGTCGTCTTCACCGGTTCCGATATACTCTTGCCAGTTATAAACATAGATAGTGGTTTTCTTGCCGCCACAGCCGGACAGCAGTCCGCAGCAGCCCAATACCATAATCAATGCAGTTAGGAAAGCAATTACTTTTCTCATGCAAATAATCTCCTTACTTTTGAACTTGTGTTGCTTTCTTCCTTTCGGACCGTAATGTGAGCATATTCATCACTGTCATCAGTACAAAGATCAACACAAACAGCAATGTGAACATCGCATAAATTTTTGCCGGAATGGGGCGTTTGGTATAGGAATAGATTTCCACCGGCAGGGTGGTAAAATCAGAGCCTGTAACAAAGTAGCTGATAACAAAATCGTCCAAACTCATGGTAAAGGCCATAATGGCACCGGCGATGATGCCGGGCATAATCTCATGAAGGGTGACCTTAAAGAAGGACTGCAGGGGAGTACAGCCTAAATCCATAGCGGCATCTGTTAAGGAACCATCCATCTGACGGAGCTTGGGTATGACATTCAAAATCACATAAGGCAAGTTGAAGGTCACATGGGCAATCAGCAAGGTCCAAAAGGTCAGGCTGTTCTGCTGTCCCATCAGCTTGCTTCCCACAAAGACAAACAGAAGGGAAAGGGAAATACCGGTAACAATGTCCGGGTTTGTCATGGGAATGTCGGTCAGTCGCATGACGAGCTTTCGCATTTTGGGTTTCAGCGCACAAATACCCATGGCGGACATGGTGCCGAAAACCGTTGCCAGCAGGCTGGACAGCACGGCCAACAGCAAAGAGTTGAACAGCAGGTTCAGCAGTTTGTCATCCTTAAACAGACGGACATACTGCTGAAGGGTAAAGCCGTCAAACTGGGTTAGGCTTTTGCCTTCATTAAAAGAAGCTACAATCAGCACAGCCATGGGGATATAAAGGAAGACAAATATTAAAAGAGCAAAAATGCGGTTGACTTTTTTCATACCACCACGCTCCCTTCCTCGCTATCGCCGGCGAAGCGGTTCATGAGGCCGGTGCATACAAACACCAAAATCATGAGAGCAAGACTCAAGGCGGCACCCAAATTGGGGTTGTTGGCCTGCTTAAACAGCTTTTCAATCATATCACCGATGAGCAGGGTATTGGGGTCGCCCAGCTTTTGTGCGATATAGAAGGTGGAAACGGCCGGTACAAAGACCATGGTCATGCCGGATAGAATACCGGGTATGGACAGTGGTAACACAACCCGCGTAAAGGTTTGAACGGGGGTACAGCCCAAATCCTCCGCCGCTTCAATGAGCCGACGGTCAATTTTTACGATAATGGCATACAGGGGCAGAATCATATAGGGCAGATAGTTATACACCATGCCCAGCACCACTGCGGCGGGCGTGCGAATCAGCTGAAGCTTTTTTAGCCCCAGGGAGGTGAGCAAAGTGTTAATAATGCCGTTGTCTTGCAGCAGGCCGACCCATGCCAGTGTGCGAAGCAGAAAGCTCATGCACATGGGCAGCATGATCAGCATATAGAGAAATTTTTGCTTGGCGGGATTGCAGCCGGCAATGTAGTATGCAACCGGATAACCCAGCAACAGGCATATGAGGGCCGAAACCACCGCATACCCGATGCTGGAGCCTAAAATGGGCAGATAGGTACCTAAACTTTTAAGGTTATCCAGTGTAAATCCGCCGCCCTGATCTGCAGGAGCAGTCAGTGCATAGTAGGCGACCACACCCAGAGGAATCAGTGTAAATACCAGCATCCAGATGATATAGGGTACACTGAGAAGCATGGATTTATTCTTCTTCATCTGCTGCATCCTCCGTCAGCTCGTCGTACTCTGCGGAGTAGGAGCTGTAGTCGCCAAACATACCGGAGTATTCACTCTTGTGCATGATATGAATGTCCTCGGGATTCAGACGAATACCGATGGTTTCGCCTACACCGTGGAAATCGGTGGTCTGAATCAGCCATTTGAAGCCACGGAAATCCACGATAATATCGTAGTTAAGGCCTTTGAAGGTGACGCCGGTGACGGTGCCCACAAGGTGACCTTGTCCTACGGGGACAATGTCAATATCCTCCGGACGGATAACTACATCCACAGGCTCGTTGGGGGCAAAGCCTGCGTCCACACAATCAAACACCCGTCCAAAGAACCGCACCTTGTAATCGGACAGCATCACACCGTCCAAAATATTACTTTCGCCGATAAAGTCCGCCACGAAGGCATTCTTCGGCTCATTATAGATATCCTCAGGTCTGCCGATCTGCTGAATCCGGCCTTTGTCCATAACGACGACCGTATCAGACATGGAAAGGGCCTCCTCCTGGTCGTGGGTCACATAGATAAAGGTGATACCCATGGCCTGCTGGATGCGTTTGAGCTCGTTTTGCATATCCTTGCGCAGACGCAGATCAAGCGCGGCAAGGGGTTCGTCCAAAAGAAGCACCTTGGGCTGGTTTACCAGCGCCCGGGCAATGGCCACACGCTGCTGCTGACCGCCGGAGAGGCTATCCACGCGACGGTGCTCATAGCCCTTCAGACCCACAACGGAAAGAATATCCTGTACCCGTTTGTGAATCTCATCCTTGGGCAGCTTAGCAACTTTCAAACCGAAGGCTACATTGCCGAATACATCCAGATGGGGAAACAGTGCATACCGCTGAAACACGGTGTTGATCTGCCGCTGATAGGCGGGCACATCATTGATGCATTTTCCATCAAAAAGCACTCTGCCGGAAGTGGGGGTTAAAAAACCGCCAATAATTCGCAGAGTGGTTGTTTTGCCACAGCCCGACGGGCCCAGCAGTGTGAGGAATTCGTGGTCATTAAAATAGAGATTGATACCATCAAGTATCCGCTCCCCGTCGAACTCCATGGTAAGATCCTGGAGCCTGATGAGTTCTTTGGACATTATCCTCCCCCGTTTCTTTTATATAGGTAATTTGCCAAAAGATAGTATTTAACATTATAGATATAACCGAAAAACTGACATTTGTCAACAGTAATTTCTTGCTATGCCACTGTTTGCCTCAAATTTGAAGTAAGTGCCGATTTGCGGGGATACGGGCAGTGTCAGCTTTTTTCCAAAACATGGTTTAAGACAGCAAAAACTGGTAATACTTCATCTCGGAGGTGCTTTGACATGAGCAAGAAAAAGTTTTCCGGCAGTGTCAACGGCAAGGGCTATTACATAGCCCTTGTGCTGTGTGCTGCTGCCATCGGAATCTCCGGATTCCTGTACTACCGCAATGCTGACAAACCCAACGATTCCATTCACGGCGATGTAACCGTGGCGGACCCCAACAATGACCAAGCAGTGATTGCCACCAATCCCAATGACTCCGCTGCTGCCAATCCCGGAAATGAAAATCCCTCCGGGAATAAGCAACCGCTAAAGACGGCTTCTCCTCTGAAGGGACAGACTGTGACGGTGTATGCCATGGATAGCTTGGTATACAATCAGACTACCCGGGATTGGCGTGTCCACAACGGCATTGACATCGCAGCCGAGGCAGGCACGGAGGTCTGTGCCGCAGCCGCCGGGGAAATCTACACGGTCTATGAGGATGAGGCTATGGGTATGACAGTGGTCATTCGCCATGAAGACGGCTATACCACCAAGTATGCCAGCCTTGCGGCGTCTGTGCCGGTAAAGCCGGGAGACAAGGTCACTATGGGGCAGACCATCGGTGCGGTGGGCAACACGGCACTGATGGAGAGTGCCATCGGTGACCATATCCACTTCAGTGTCAGCCGTGACGGCGTACCGGTAGATCCTGAGGATTTCCTAAAGCAAGCGTAAATTCATCTAATCTTTTTCATTTTCCTCTTTGTTACGGGCCGCTGCCAACGCAGCGGCCCACCTTTTTTGTTGCCAAAGGGGAAATGATGGTGTATGATAGTGTTACAGAACTGGTGGACATTTTGATTCTCACCAAGGTGATCGACACCGGCGATGATGCCGTGCAAAGCACCTCCGCACTTACGCCGGTCATCGGCATTGTGGGCCTGTACTATGGTATCCGGGCATTGTATACTACAACAAAAAGGATAAAGAGAAATGATTTATACAGTCACACTTAATCCCGCCATAGACAAGACGGCGGTGATTCATGGATTTTCTGCAGGCACGGTCAACCGGGTGGAAACACTCCGGGAGGACGCAGGCGGCAAAGGTATCAATGTATCCAAGTGTTTGAAGGCTTTGGGCGTGGAGTCTGTGGCGGCGATGGTGCTTGCCGGAGATACCGGCAGGCAATTGGCGGCACTGGTGCAGACCGAGGGCCTTGCGGTGCTGTCGGTGGAAGCCCGGGGACGGACCCGTACCAATTTAAAGATTATCGATCCGGAATTGGGGAAGAACACAGACATCAATGAGCCGGGACCCACGGTGGGACAGGATGTATTGCAGGCGCTTTTAACATTGATTTGCGAAAGAATCCACGCAGAGGACATTGTGGTACTCTCCGGAAGCCTGCCCAAAGGCGCACCACAGGACACCTACCGCCGATGGACAGAAAAATTTCGCACACTGGGGGTGCGGGTATTTTTGGATGCGGACGGGGTCTGCATGGCAGAGGGCTTGGAGAGTATGCCTTATTTGGTGAAACCCAATGAAACGGAGCTTTCCCGGGTGCTGGGCAGGGCCATGGAAACGGAGGAAACACGCCTGGCCGGTGGCCGGGAGCTGCTGGCAAAGGGCATTTCCAACGTAGTGATTTCCTTGGGCGGTGCCGGCGCACTGTTTTTGTGGGAGGACGGAATTTATCGAGCCAAGAGCCTGTCTGTGCCGGTGCGCAGTACGGTAGGAGCAGGGGATTCTGTGGTGGCGGCCATGGCCTACGGACTGGAAAAAGGCCTGTGCAGAGAGGATACTATTCGCCTTGCCATGGCGATGGGGGCGGCCAGTGTTATGCAAACCGGCACCCAAGCACCGGATGCCGAAACCGTCCGGAAATTGATTCTGCAGACGAATTTTGAGAAATTACAGTAAAAAATCAGAGAACCCAACGGGTTCTCTGATTTTTCAGTTGCGTCAAAAAAGTATTTTTGACGCAACCGGCAGAGGTCAAGAAAGCCCCAAAGACAAGCAAACGGGCGGCGTCGGCGTACATAGGTACGGTAGTCTGCCCGTTTGCGCAGTAAGTCAAAATCCCTTGCATAGCAAGCATTTTCGCACCCCCCTGTCGCTTATATGCCCAATTGACGCATGCATCCGGAGAAAAGAACAACCCCAAATCATCAAAAATTGGATTTTGACGATTTGGGGCTTTCTTGACCTCTGCTTTTTAATTTCTTTTGAGCAACTTGGAATAGCCTTCTCCATATTGAACACACCGGGAAATTCGGCTTAAGGTTGCCGAGGAGATGTCGGTTTCGGCAATCACTTGATTGTAGGTTTTGCCCTCCAATAACAGCTTGGCGGCATAAATCCGTTCAGCCATCTTCTCTACTTCCTTTTTGGTGCACAAATCCTCAAAGAGCATTTCGCACTCTTCAACGGTTTCAAGGCTTACAATGGTGCGGTAAAGCTCTGTAATTTTCTCGGATTTTCCCATGGGGTAGTCCTCCTGTTAAAAACTTTCGTGGAAACCCTGCAAAAAGGCACGGGTTTTCTCGCTTTTGGGGTGGTTAAATACTTCCTCCGGTGTGCCTGTTTCCTCAATCACACCGTCTGCCATATAGATTACCACATCCGCCACGCTTTTTGCAAAATCCATCTCGTGGGTGACTACGATCATGGTTCTGTCCTCGCCCTTTAAGCCTTTAATAACCCGCAGCACTTCTCCGGTCAACTCCGGATCAAGTGCGGAGGTGGGTTCGTCAAAGCATAGCACCTCCGGGTGCATCGCCCACGCACGGGCAATAGCCACTCGCTGCTGCTGACCGCCGGAAAGCTGACAGGGATAGGCGTCCAGCTTGTTGGACAGGCCCACCTGATCCAATAGCTTTTTGCCCAATGTCTCCAGCTCTTCGGGCGTGCCCATTTTCAGCAGGGTAGGGGCCAGAGTGACATTTTGTAATACGTTGTATTGGGGGAAAAGATTAAAATTTTGGAATACAAGGCCAAAATGGAGCCGGTTTTCCCGAACCTGGTCGTCGGTATATTTTGCGCCGGCGGAAAAAAGCTCCTTGCCATCCACAATAATCTCACCCTCATCGGGCGTTTCCAAAAAATTCAAGCACCGTAAAAGTGTGGTCTTGCCGCTGCCGGAGGAGCCAATGATGGCCAAAACCTGACCCTTCTCCAGGGAGAAACTGACACCCTTTAAAACTTCGGTCTTGCCGAAGCTTTTTTTGATATTATTTACTTCCAATAATGCCATAGCTTAACTCCTGAAATAGCTGAGCTTCTTTTCTACCTTGCCCAGAGCAATTGTCAATATGCCAACAAAAATCAAATAGAATACACCGGTGTAGAACAGCGGCCAAATTATTTGGTGCTCTGCAGTAATCAATTTGGCCCGCTTGATGATCTCGATAACGGCAATGCTGTTAGCCAAAGCGGTATCTTTGATGAGGGTAATAATCTCGTTGGACATAGGTGGCACAATCCGCTGGATGACTTGTTTTAGGATTACATGACGAAATATTTGCTTTTTGGTCATGCCCAACACATAGCCAGCCTCATACTGCCCTTTGGAAATGCTTTCGATACCGCCCCGGTAGATCTCGGAGAAATAGCAGGCATAGTTGATTACAAAGGCGATTAAAACGGCGATAATACTGCCAACGCCAATGTTCATATCGACACCGTAATTTATGTACAGAAATAGGTCAATTTTTGTAAAAATAGGTTTGCCAAATACTAGGCCGGGGAGATAGTAGATGATGAAAATTTGCAGCATCAGCGGAACGCCGCGAATGATCCAAACAAATACTTTTGCCAAGTATTTGATGGGCTTGAAACGGCTCATAGAACAAAACGCGATAGGTAGGCCCAGGGGCGCACCGAGAATCAGCGTCACCGCAAAAATCAGCAGAGAAATCAAAAAACCGTTAAGCAAAGCGACAGTAACTTCTAAAAATGGCATAAACACTCTCCAAATAGGAAATTATAAGTAAATCTGTTGATAACCGCAGATGTTTCCATCTGCGGTTATCATGGAATTATTGTTGATTGAATTACTTTTTCTGGTCAGAGAAGTCGGTGATAACAGTGGTGGCAACGCCGTACTTTTCAGCCAGCTTGGCGATGGTGCCGTCCTTGGCAAGCGCTTCCAAAGCTTCGTTGACCTTAGCGGTCAGTTCGCTACCCTTCTTGAAGCCGATGGCGTAGTACTCAACATCGCTGGACAGAGCATCAACGATTTCCAGATCTGCGTAGTTGCCCTTGCCGCAGTAGCTCTTGGCCAGCTGTGCGTCAACAACAGCAAACTGAGCGGTCTTGGCATTTACTTCAAAGAGACAATCGGTCTGTGCGGTGAAGGGCTTGATGGTTGTGCCCTCAAAGGATTTGCCGTAAGACTCACCAACAGAACCGCCCTCAGCGGCGCCGATCTTACCCTTCAGGTCAGCAGCGGTCTTAATGCCGGAGTTCTTATTGGCAACGATTACCTGACGGTTTTCCATGTAGTTATAGGAAAAGTCGACCTTCTCAGAGCGCTGAATGCCATCGTCATCAGCTGAATTAGCAGTGAAGCCGTTCCAAACACACTGAATGACGTCGGAGTTCAAATCGGTGTACTTGTTGTCCCACTCGATCAGCTTGAATACGACCTTGTAACCCAGCTTCTTGAAGACAGCTTCGGCCAGCTCGGTGTCAAAACCAACCAATTTGCCATTTTCGTCTTCGTAGTTCATGGGCTCATAAACGGTGTAGCCGACAACAATGGTCTCTGCCTGCTTGCAGCCTGCGAAACAGGTGGCCAGCATCAAAACGGCCAGAATCAGTGCAATATACTTTTTCATGATCATTAATTCCTTTCTTGCTGAGGGGTTACCTCGCTTTTTGAATGATGTCCATATTATACTTTAACAAACTAAAGTTGTAAAGCATTTTTGGTGAAAAAAATAATTTTTAGCAAAAACACACAATAATACCTGATGCTTTAATGCTTTAATTTGGTAAAGCTACAGCATAAAGACGAAAAAACAGGTCACCCCGAAGGGTGACCTGCCTGTATTTAGGATTATTTTGCGTATTCCACAGCCTTGGTTTCCCGGATGACATTGATCTTAATCTGTCCGGGGTACTCCAGCTCGGCTTCGATCTTCTTGGCAATGTCCCGAGCCAAGAGAATCATGTTGTCCTCGGTGACCTCCTCGGGCTTGACCATAATGCGGACCTCACGGCCAGCCTGAATAGCGAAGGCCTTTTCAACACCGGGATAGCTACCGGTGAGCTCCTCCAGCTTTTGCAGACGGCGGATGTAGTTTTCCACATTCTCACGGCGGGCACCGGGTCTTGCGGCAGAAACCGCATCGGCAGCCTGTACCAGCACGGCAATCACGCTCATGGGTTCCACATCGCCGTGGTGCGCCTCAATGGCATTGACGATGATGGGATTTTCCTTGTACTTCCGGGCTAAATCGGCACCCAGCTGTACATGGCTGCCCTCAACCTCATGGTCGATGGACTTGCCCAAATCGTGCAGTAGGCCTGCACGCTTGGCCATGGTCACATCAACACCCAGCTCAGAGGCCATCAAACCTGCGATATGGGCTACCTCGATGGAGTGATTCAGCACATTCTGACCGTAGGAAGTACGGTACTTCTGACGGCCCAGAATTTTGACAAGCTCAGGGTTCAGATTGTGCACACCGGTTTCATAGCAGGCGCGCTCGCCCTCCTCACGGATGGTGCGATCCACATCCCGCTGTGCCTTTTCCACCATATCCTCAATGCGGGTAGGATGGATGCGACCGTCGGCGATCAGCTTCTCCAGGGCAAGTCTTGCCACCTCCCGGCGGACCGGGTCAAAGCTGCTGACCGTAATGGCCTCGGGGGTATCGTCAATAATCAAATCAACACCGGTGATGGTCTCCAGAGTACGGATGTTCCGACCCTCACGGCCGATAATCCGGCCCTTCATCTCATCGGTGGGCAGGGGGACAACGGATACCGTTGCTTCTGCTGCGTGGTCTGCGGCACAACGCTGGATAGCAATGGAGAGAATCTCTCTTGCCTTATCATCGGCCTCATCCTTCATCTGCTGTTCGATTTCCTTAATCTTTACGGCAGTTTCGTGACGGACTTCTTCCTCCACACTGTCCAAAAGGTATTGCTTTGCTTGCTCTTGGGTCAGACCGGAAATCTGCTCCAAGGTAACCAAATGCTGCTTGTGTACCTCTTCGGCGGCTGCTCGCTCCTGAGCAACCTCGTTCATGCGACGGGCAAGCTCTTCTTCCTTGCGCTCAAAAGCATCGGTTTTTTTATCCAGAGATTCTTCCTTTTGCTGCAGACGGCGTTCCTGCTTACTGAGTTCAGCACGACGCTCTTTGACTTCTTTTTCGTACTCAGTACGGGTCTTGTAAATTTCGTCCTTGGCTTCCAGAAGCATTTCCTTCTTGCGGCTCTCTGCACTGCGAAGGGCTTCGTTGATAATGCGGGTAGCTTCTGCTTCGGCAGAGCCGATTTCCCGCTCACTTACGCGCTTGCGATACATAATACCACACGCAAAGCTGATAGCAATCAGCACAATTGCACCCAGGACAATCAATACGATTTCAAAAGGTCCCATATTTTCTAAGCACACCTCCTTTGTAGAATAGGCATTACCAAAGGAGTGGGCAAAACAGGCCCCATGTTGTTCAATTGGCAAAATAAATGCACCGACCGCGTCGGTAAACACGATTTAAGCACAAAAACGCCACGAGGCGCAATACCCAATCTCGGCAAATGCCAGGTTATCATGAAACGCCGGGGCAATTGCCCACCAGCGTACACCATACCGAATCTATTTTACTTAAATTTCCGCGGAATGTCAAGAACAATTGCTCAAAAACCGGAACGTACCATGTAAATTTTATGTCAACAGCCTTATCAAATGAGCAAATTGTCCGTTGACAACCAATTGTTGTCGTGGTAGAATAAACCCAATGCGGATGTGGTGGAATTGGCAGACACGCTAGATTTAGGCTCTAGTGCTGCGAGGCATGCAGGTTCAAGTCCTGTCATCCGCACCAAACAAATAAAGGGAGGCTTTTTGCCTCCTTTTATTTGTTTTTGTTAAGAATACACAGGACTTGAACCCATCTAAATGCAACAGTCCAGTGGACTGTTGCCGCCGACGGCTCGACGGAGGCGAACAATGATTGAATCAAGTCCTGTCATCCGCACCAAAGCCCTAAAGGCAATAGCCTTTGGGGCTTTACTTATTACCTCTTCAATCTTCACTTTTCACTAAAAACGCCTTTAGGGCTTTGGAAGTAATAAGTAATAGTGAATAGTGAAGAAGTTGTGGTATCCGCTTCGCGGATGATTTAAGTATTTAGTTTTTAGGGGATGTTTGATTTTTAGATCAAGAAAACCGTTGGTATTCCTCATTTTTTGCTAAAACCCTATAAAACAACCCGGACCATCTCCGTATGCTATCATAATACAATGATGGTATACGGAGATTATTTATTTCGCTTGCCATTGCACGACTTTTTGTGATAGAATGTTTTCATTCATTAAAGCATTTACCGTTTATAGTGTGCAAATGCACTGTGAGGATTGAAATCATGAAAATTATTTTTCGCTACCACAATCAGCCGACTAATAACTTTCTGTGTACAGATGGTTCATCCGAAGCACTAACGCTTTTTGATACCGGCATTATACGGTATGAACATTATCTGTTTAGGTGTGATACGCCTTCCAAAGCAGCGGAATTTGGTCCATTCCCAGAAGTGGTTGGTATAGTAGAAAAGACCATAGCGCAATATTCTACTGAAATAGAAGGCTATCCTGATTTTATTAACAACAATTGTTGTGATGGTAGCTGGCAGCATTTTCAACTTGGGGAAAAGAAAATAACAGTAGATAATATGCACTACTATACTGCAGAGGATATTCGCACAATTCGGCTTTTTCACGAAGGTAACCAACTGGACAAAATACTGTTATCTGTACATCAAACCAACACAATGGTTGAAATATATAATAAAATTGCATCTGCTTTCAGGGAGCATTGTAATCCCGATAGATAGCGATATATGGCACAGGGCTTAAGATTGTACAGAAAACGGTGTTAAATCTGTTTGGGATCATACCAAGGGAATATGTACTGTTTGTTGACTGCAAAAACCGTTGGTATTACTCACTTTTCACTTGAATCCTATAAAACAACTCGTACCAAACAAATAAAGGGAGGCTTTTGGCCTCCTTTTATTTGTTTTTTGTTAAGAATACACAGGACTTGAACCCGTTGCAACGGAATTATCCGGTAGACAGTTGGAAAAACTTACAGCTTGATAAATAGTTACAAATCAGTTACAATACAGTTGTCTTCGCGAGACAAATTCTGAAAAGGAGGTCGGCAAGATGTTCTTCTTCTCTTGCAACACAAATTGCAACACCGGTTGTAACTCTATCTGGCAGATTCTCAGCCAGATTTGCGGTTTCGGCTGCTAATACGATACATGCGATCCTGCTTTTATGCAGGATCGTTTTTCTTTTAACTGATAGTTAAGAATGTTGAAGCATCGATGTTCTACATTTGACAGAATGTTTACATTACATTTTCCAAAGCCTATATCACAACCCACACCATAAAAGAAGCGGGGTTTCGCTTTTCTTATTGTAGGGTGCAGGACTCAAACCCATCTGTTGGCTGCCAACGGTAAACTCTTTTTCGAGATTCCATTCCTAGACAGGGGACTCGTAATAGAGACAGAACCAGGAGCCTTTGCTATTCAGCACACCTTCTTTTCTCAATTTGCTCAGTTCCGCAGCCATGGCACTGCGTTCCACGCCAAGGAAATCAGCCAGTGCCTGCCGGTTCAATGGAATCGTAAATTCTGTAGATTTTTTCTGCTTAGCCTGATCCGAAAGATAGGCCATCAGTTTTGCCTTTGTAGTTTTTTGCGACATAAATTGCACCTTGCGACTAAGAAGCAGGCTCTTCTGCGCCACTTCCTGCAACAAGTTCCTTACCAGCGTATTATGGAAGCCGCAGGCATTGGTGCAAACTGTCAGCATTCGCCTGCATTCCAGCCATAGGATTTTACAGTCTTGAAGGGCAAAGCCGCTGAGGGGCATCGTTTCTATGTTCGCACAGGCAAATGCTTCGGCAAAGGATTCACCCCGCTGGGCCACCATCAACAAGCTGCGATTGCCATAAAAATCATCTCGGACAATCTGTACAGCGCCTTCCAAAACAAGCCCAATGAATCCGGCGGAATCGCCTTCAAGAAACACCGGATCGCCCTTTGCAAAATCCGCCATCCGTGCACCAAGGCAGTGCATAAGACTTTGCAGATCCTCCAATTGAATACCTGTGAAAAGAGGATTCTTCAAGAGTAACTCAAAATATTTATCCATAAACGCCTCCTGTGTTGGAAATCCAACATACCTTCTGCGGTTAGTATAGTAAAATATGATTACAAAGTCAAGGAGGTAACGAATATGATTTTACATGGATGTCAGGCAAAGCCCAGAACGCCTACCATTATTGAAAAGATTTGCCCCCAGTGCGGTCACGAAATTGAGATGTTTTCCATTGACACGCAGATGCCCTGCGAGCATTGTGGGTTTGTTGCCTACAATGACACATTAAGCTGTGTTCAGTGGTGTGCCCATGCAAAGGACTGTGTCGGCGAAGAGATGTATGAGCTGATGATGAAAATCGTGGAGCAGAACAAGGAAAGGAGTGCGTGAAATGGTTAGAAAAATCATTCAAATTGATGAAGAGAAGTGCAACGGCTGTGGTGCCTGTGTTGATGCTTGCCACGAAGGCGCGATCGGCTTAGTAGACGGGAAAGCCAAGCTGTTGCGAGATGATTACTGTGACGGCCTTGGGGACTGTCTGCCTGCTTGTCCTACCGAGGCAATCACCTTTGTAGAACGGGAAGCTGCCGCTTACGATGTAGTTGCCGTGCTGGCCAACAAGGAAAAGAAAGCCTGCCCCTCCGGCGGTTGCCCCGGTTCTATGGCAAAGGCTATTCAGAGAAAGCCTGCGGAAGTTTCTCCTGTAAAGACAGAGTCGCAACTGCGGCAATGGCCGGTGCAAATCAAGTTAGTTCCTATTCGGGCACCCTGGTTCGACGGAGCAAAACTGCTGATTGCCGCCGATTGCACCGCCTATGCCTATGCCAATTTTCATCATGAATTTATGAAAGACCATATCACACTTGTTGGGTGCCCCAAGCTGGATGCTGTAGATTATGCAATCAAACTAACAGAGATTTTGAAGAACAACGATATTAGATCCGTCACCGTGGTGAGAATGGAAGTGCCTTGCTGTGGCGGCATAGAATTTGCTGTAAAGCGGGCTCTGCAGGAAAGCGGCAAGTTTATGCCTTGGCAGGTGGTGACGATCTCTACCGATGGTCGGATTGTAGACAAGTCATAAAGGAATGCACGGAAAGAGATTATGAACTTTCACTGAGATTGCGAGAAGACCGAAGCCACACTTCAATAAAAAAGCGCATGATGCTGAAGGCCAATACTGTTCCTTTAAAAAGATTTGGGATTCGATGAGTGGTCGGATACTTGGTACGAAAACCACAAGGATAACATCAAGGCTACAACCCAGGAAGCCTACACAGCGGACGAAGTTCGCGTCCTGCTCCGAGACCTGCTGGAAAACAAAATCGGCAGGTCGGTGCGTGTGCGAGCATCACGATCCTGACAGCCAAAAAGCAACCGAGCGGGAGAATCGCGCTGGAGCCATCTTTAGTGGGATTATGGCGTCCGTAATCTAAAAAATAAATTTCTCCGCCCCAATTTGGGGCGGAGTTTTTATATGCATTCGAAAAAAATCAATTAGCCACCAGCAGGGGTTTTTTCAGAAATGGGAAATCTCGTCAAGGGCATCCAAGAAACCTCAATATCATTTCTACCGTTAAAATATTCTAAAATCTCGGTGTTTGTGACTTCCTTGTCTCCAATATAGTACTTGGCGTTTTCTGTACCATCATTATCAATCTGCCACAATCTCGAGGACGTAATTTTATTGTCTGCAAAGACGATCACATTTTGACCGTAATGGTGACCATCTATATCTGTGTAATTCCAAGAATACGCACCATTGTTACAAAGTTTATCCATGCCTCTAAAATTGTAGTTTTTGCCAAAAACAGCACCGTTATTTGCACACAACATTAGAATGCTGTCTTCGTGCCTAATTGCGAGCATGATTTCTCCGCTTTTAGGGGTAACAAGGGCATATGTTACATCACTACAATTCTTGATTTGATCATGGTTCTCAAGAAAAACATAGTCATCTATTAGTAGTTCTTCAGACTCAGAAAAGAAAATCTTTTGTTTATTGTTTAATACTGCCCAATACGCTTGAGGGATGTCTGCAGGCTTGTACTCGAATTCAGAAAGGTTCTTATCCGGTGCTGTGGTGGACGTAGAGTTGTTGGTATTCGGATTTGTGGAAGGTTGTTTGTTTCCCTGGCTACTTGTACAACCAACAAGAGATAGCAGTAGTGACACCAATAGCAAATAAGCAAATAACTTTTTCATGACTATTTCCTTTCTACAAAATAACGAACACACTTTTAAGATCATTGCGAAGCAGTTAGACCACGAAAGCCCACTTCTATTTTTATACTACAGCATCGCAGAATAAATTGCAAGGGAAATCAAAAATAAATTTTGAATCATAAACAGCCCCCGGTTCTTTTAGAACCGGGGGGAAAATCCTTTAGAGGGGGGTCAGCACTCGAAAGCCAGTAGGGTGCCGCCTGCTTCCGCGTAATAGCTGCAAAGACCTCGGGTTTCATAAATCTCAATACTTGCTTCCGGGTAAGCACTGCGAATTTTGTCGGCAAGAAGCTGGGCAAAGGCGAGGTTTTGACAATGGGCAAGGGAGATGTTTCCGCCTGTATAGCCTGCCTTCTCCAAATTTTCCATAAACTTCTTCAAGTTGCTCTTTTCACCCCGACATTTGTCCACAATTTCAATGGTGCCGGTTTCCGAGCCGGTGGCCATAATGCGAATACCCAGCATGCCGCCGATTTTGGCAACCGCCTTGCTCACTCTGCCGTTCATGGCAAGGTTGTGGAAGGACTGCAAGGAGAAGAAAATCCGGGTGCTCTTTTTATATTCCTCAACCAAGAGGCAAATCTCCTCAAAGGACGTTCCCTCTTGCTTTAGGCAGGCAATTTTTTTTACCAGCATACGTACTTCGGGGCCTGCGCTCAAAGAGTCAAAGACATGAATCTTAGCATCAGGATTTTCTTCCTTATAGATTTGAGCCGCAGACACGGCGGCACCGTAGGAGCCGGAGAGATTACTGCTTATGGTCACCACATAAATTTCGTCCCCGCCCCGGTACGCCCGGCACCAAGCATCCACATTGGGGCAGGCGGTATAGGAGCGCCCCTGGTGATGGGCCAAATAGTCCATCATTTGGGGGACATTCAAATTTGTGTCATCAACAAAAGCGCGTTCATCGGTGGCAATGTTCAGTGGCACCGATGTAAAATCCATGCCCTCCAATTCAAATGTATCGCTTGAGGAGTCTGCTATCAGTTTTACTTTCATATTTTCTGCCCTTCCGAGTTTTTTGTATGTTTGGCCAATTCTGTCTTAACGAGTTTATTGTAGCATAGAAATCCTCTTTTTGCATCTACTCCTTTAAAAAGCCCTCTATCCTCAGGGGAAATGCGCCGCAGGCCTCTCTACCGGCAGTAGAATTACCCGCAAAAGCAGAAAATTCCCTTTCACAGTGCAAAAATACTCTGCCATACTGCAAACGGGTATTGACAGAAAAAAAGATATGTGTTATTCTAAGTAGCAACGATAGAGGCGCATTTAGCCAAAAGTATCGCACTTTACTCATTGAGGGCCGCCAGGCCGTGCGAAAAAGGGGCAAATGCCGAAGTGTATGCCGTGGCAAGCATATAGCTGGCAGTACGGAAAATATCCGTCCTGTTGTCGCAGAGATGCGGAGTGCTATCATCCATACGATTACTTTGTAGTTTTGTAGTATTGGAAGGTAGCCTGTATTGGCTACCTTTTTGTTTTGTAGAAAGGAAAATGCACATGAAAAACACAGTATTTACCGGCGCCGCAACAGCAATCATCACCCCCTTCAAGAACAATCAAGTTGATTATGATGCCTTTGAAAAACTGATTGAGTGGCAAATTGCGCAGGGCATCGATGCCATTGTTGCCGTTGGTACCACAGGCGAAGGCCCTACCCTGACTGATGCCGAGCACAAAGAGGTCATTCGGTTCTGCGTGGAAAAGGTTGCAGGCAGAGTGCCGGTTATTGCGGGAACAGGCTCCAATGATATTGCGTATGCCATTTCTCTCACGGAATTCTCCTGCGATGTGGGCGCAGATGCTATGCTTTTGGTTACACCTTATTATAACAAGGCTACACAGCAAGGATTGATTGCTTCCTTCACGGCGATTGCCGACGCCAGCACCAAGCCTTGTATCCTTTACAATGTTCCCGGCAGAACCGGTTGTAACATCACTGCGGAGACCTGTGCGGTTTTGGCAGAGCATAAGAATATTGTAGCCATCAAGGAAGCCAGCGGAAACATTTCTCAAGTTGCAAAAATTGCCCAGCTGTGCGGCGACAAGCTGGATATCTATTCCGGCAATGATGACCAAATTATTCCTATCCTAAGTCTTGGCGGCAAGGGTGTTATCTCCGTGCTATCCAATTTGATGCCAAAGGAAACCTCCGATATGTGTCATATGTTTATGGAGGGTAAAACCAAAGAGGCTCTGAAGATGCAGCTGGACTATCTGCCGCTGATAGATGCGCTGTTCTGCGAGGTAAACCCCATTCCCGTCAAGGCTGCCATGGCCGCTATGGGTTATTGCGAGAATTCCCTGCGCCTGCCTTTGACACCTATGGAGAGAAAGCACGAAGAAAACCTACGCAAGTGTATGCGGGAGTTGGGTTTACTGTAAAGTGAGGAACCGGATTTTGGAAGAGAGAGACATTATTTGTGAAAATATCTCCGTAAACGAAGCAGGCATACTCTGCTTTGCCGGACAAAGCACCTTGTCCCTCGCTCAGCAATACGGGACACCCCTATATTTGATGGATGAGGACCGTATCCGCAATCGGATGCGAGTCTATGCAGACGGCATGCAAAAAGCGTTCGGTGAATACGGCCATGTGCTGTATGCCTCCAAGGCCGCCTCCTTTAAGCGGCTGTACGAAATTGCCGCAGAGGAGCAGATTGGCGTGGACGTGGTTTCGGCAGGTGAAATTGCCTCTGCCTTGCGTGCAGGCTACCCCATGGCACAGGCTTGTTTCCATTCCAACAACAAAACCGATGAGGATATTAACTACGCCATTGCCAACGGAGTGGGTCTGTTTGTGGTGGATAACACCGAGGAGCTTTATGCTATCGATGCCATTGCACGGGAGTATGGCCGTATACAGCCACTGCTGCTACGGATTACGCCCGGTATTGACCCCCACACCTATGCCGCTGTGAATACCGGTATGGTGGACTCTAAGTTCGGCTCCGCCATCGAAACGGGACAGGCCGAGGAGATTACAAGGCTTGCCTTGTCCCTATCCAATATCGAGCTGCAGGGATTCCATTGCCATGTAGGTTCTCAGGTGTTTGATTCCCAAGTCTATCTGCAGACCGCCGATATCATGCTCGCTTTCATGGCAGATATGTATCATAAGCTTGGGTTTGTCACCAAAAAGCTGGATTTGGGCGGCGGTTACGGTGTGCGCTATGTCGCCGGTGACCCGGATATTGATATTGAGAGCAATATCCTGTCTGTCGGTGTCCGGGTACGGGAGTTGGTGGCACAGTACGGCATAGAAATGCCTCATATTTATATGGAGCCGGGCAGAAGCATTGTGGCCGATGCCGGCATGACCCTCTACACCATGGGTACCTTAAAACGGATTCCGGGCTATAAAAACTATGTGTCCGTGGATGGCGGAATGGCGGACAATCCCCGATACATTCTCTATGATGCTCCCTATACCCTGTTACCTGCATCCCAAATGCATGCACCAAGGAATATGGTCTGCTCGGTGGTGGGCAGATGCTGCGAAAGCGGCGATGTTCTGCAGGACAATGTGAGAATGCCGGACACTTTGAAGCGTGGGGATTTGATTGCCTGTCTGACCACAGGTGCTTATAACTATTCTATGGCCTCCAATTATAACCGCATCCCCCGTCCCGCCGTGGTTATGCTCCGCGGGGGAAGCTCTTATGTTGCCGTCAAACGGGAAACCGTGGACGACATTACAAGATTGGATGTGTAAGAGTGACGGGCGAGCATTTCGGAGCTCGCAAACAATATAGGAACAAAAATGAGCGACCCTATCGAATGATAGGGTCGCTCAAACTTTCAATAAAGGGGATTATATACAGGACGGATTTTGTATTATACGGATTCCTTATCCGTTTCCTCTGCATCCTCATAAGAAAGCATGGGGGCAATGTCTTTATTTTTGACGTTTCTGTCCACATAGTTCTTCGTTAGCTTAAGAACAAGAGGACAAAGCACCAAAACGCCAATCAGGTTGGGCACCATCATAAGACCGTTAAAGGTATCGGAAATATCCCATGCCAAGGAAGATGTGAGAACAGCACCAAAAATGACTGTGCAGACATGAATGATTCTAAAAACCACAGTAGTTTTTGCACCGAAAAGATATTCCCATGCCTTAGAACCATATTGGGACCAGCCGAGAACAGTGGTAAAAGCGAAAAGGAACATTGCAATTGCAACAAACTTCTGTCCGATATTCCCCCAAGAGAATACACTGTTAAAGGCACCGCCAACCAGAGTTGCATCTGTAAGACCTTGTGCAATTTCGCCTGTTTTTACGTTAAAGGCGCCGCCTTCCAGGCCGCCGGCAGTGAGAACGACCAATGCGGTCATTGTGCAAACAATCATAGTATCTGCGAAGACTTCAAAAATGCCCCACATGCCCTGCTTGACAGGCTCTTTGACATTAGAATTGGAGTGGACTATAACCGAGGAACCAAGGCCTGCCTCGTTGGAGAAAACACCACGCTTGAAGCCGTTGGTCAAAGCAATAATAACACCGCCCAGTCCGCCGCCGACAAAGGCTTCTGTCTTAAAGGCGTTTACAAAAATAGCTTTAAAAGCAGGTAGAATCGCCTGATAGTTGACACCGATGATTACAAGGCAGCCTGCTACAAAAAGCACGACCATAATGGGAATAATTTTTTCTGCGAAGTTGGCGATTCTTTTCAGGCCACCCAGTGTAATCAATGCCGTCAGAACCATAATCGCAACGCCGATAATGATATTGTAAAGGGAAACGCCTTCGAAAACTTGGACTGAAGAAAGTGCACTAACATCAAAGGCTGCCGAAATATTGGCAACAATCTTATTGACTTGACCCATGCTGCCGATGCCGAAGGATGCCAGCATTGTGAAAATACAGAAAAGCACCGCTAAAATACTGCCAATCCATTTACAGCCTTTTTTTGCGCCTAAGCCGTCACGCAGGTAGTACATTGCACCACCGGACCATTCTCCGTTTGCGTTTTTGCGGCGGTAGTAAATACCCAAAACATTTTCGGAGAAGTTTGTCATCATACCGAAAAATGCGGCAACCCACATCCAAAAGACCGCACCTGCGCCGCCAACAGCGATAGCTGCGGCGACACCGGCAATGTTACCGGTACCGACCGTTGCCGCCAAAGCGGTACATAAAGCCTGAAACGGGGAGATAGAGCCCTTTTCTTTGGTGTGGGCAATCACGTCCTTGTGAAACAGACTGCCGATGGTGTTTTTCCACCAGTGACGCAAATGGGAAAGCTGGAAAGCTTTTGTGATGATGGTTGTGATAATGCCTGTGCCAATCAGCAAAGTCAATCCGAAAGCGCCCCATACGACGCCGTTGATACTGCCGTTGATTTCCGTGATTTTGTCTAACATAGCCTCTCCTCCAAAAAAATAAAGATTGCGTCGTAAAACGCAATCTCAAAAAGCAAAACCACTACCCCCTTAAGAAAGGGGTAGTAAAAACTTTGTCCTTTTGCCTGAGAGATTAGCGTTTTACCGCTTTGCACCTTCGGCACCCTTGAAAGGGATTCTCCAAAGTTCTGTCCGTTGACTGTCCTCGTTTAAAAAACACCTGAGAGTGTTACTCCTTCGGTAGCATAGCTTTTCCAGCCAACATCATACAGAAATATTAAATTCTTTGTCATTCTACTACATATATTTGCAAAAGTCAACAGATCAACAGTATATCTTCAAGATTTCTCCGTTATTTTTTGCTTTGCAACCAAGACAAGTGCCCGATTACAAAAATCCAGTTCTTATTTTATATCCTTGGCAGCAGGCTGTCTTGTAATACGCAAATGAGGGAAATTATAAATCAATATCTACCTCGTATTTGTCATCAATGAGGATATGGTTAACCTTATGTTTTTTAGCAAGTTCTAAAATCTGTGCATTATCTACTAACACACTTTCTAATGTGCACGATTCATCATCCAACCGCTTTTCAATGATGCATGCATACTTTTTTATATCGTCAAAATGATTTCTTATATAGTTTTCGCTCAATATAAGGCAATAGTATCTGATGTTATCAAGATATTCCTTTTCAAAATCTTTCGCCCAATCAAACGGAACATAGCAACCTTCTACAATTAGGTTTTGCTTGTTTTCAATAGCGGTTTTAATGATTTCGCGAACAACGGGCCATAAGTAAGCGGTCAGGTCAGCATCATCACTCATTGGTGTGAGTTCCGTATTTGCACTGCGTATTAACCCCATTTTTAAATGGTCAATAGACAGATACGGATATTTATATTTTTCAAGCAGATGTTGAGCGAGTGCTGTTTTTCCCGTATGGGATGCACCGGTAATTAAAATAATCATAGTTTTTATCCCTACAAACTTCTATGTTATTGAATTGATTATACCACTTTTCCCCTTGAAGTTCAATATATATGAAAAATCCGCCCATCTTTTGATGGGCGGATAGTTTTGCTTTATAAGCCTAATTACTTAGATGCTTTGATGGCGGTCTATGTTGCTATCAGCAAAAGAGGGGAAATTATTTATTAACGAATTTAACGGCAGTGCCATACGCTATCACTTCTGCTGCGCCTTGCATAATTGCGGAAGAAGCATAACGAATATTGACAATTGCATCTGCGCCAAGTTCCTCGGCCTCTACAACCATTCTTTTGGTGGCAAGGGCACGGGCCTCGTTCATCATTTCATTGTAGGATTTCAGTTCTCCGCCAACTAATGTCTTGAAGCTTTGCGCAATATCCTTGCCTATGTGTTTTGACTGAATGGTACTTCCTTTTACAAGCCCTAACATTTCCAGTTCTTTGCCGCTAATGTAATCAGTATTGACTAATATCATCTTCTTCACCTTTCTTTATTTCATTAATTCTTTGAACACAGACATATATCATAACCCCTGAAAACACAAAGGGGAAAATGCCCAAGGCATACTTCCAAATTCCGTCAAGCAGAGAAATTAAGAACCCAAAATATGCAATATAATAGAGTATCATAATAACTGTAATAATAATTGGGGCAATCATTTTTCTTTTACGGATATTCAACCTTCACACCCCCATATGGTATTGATTTAACTTATTATATATTATATTGAATATAAACACAATACATTTCATCAAAAATCCCTCTGCTGAGTAATCGGCAGAGGGATGATTTTGTTTTATAAATCTAATTATTTAGATTCTTTGATAGCAGCGTGTGGTGCTATGCATAAAAGAGGGAAATTATACTTTATATTTCTCGGCAACTTCCTGTACGCACTTTTTGGCAATTGCAATTTGTTCGGTGGGAACTTCTTCATCAAAGTTCTTAAAGGCATTTTCCGCAATGTCGTTACCGGTTAAAAATCTATACCACGCAAGACCAAGGGCATATCTGCCAAGGCCTAAACTTGCGTGAAATGTATCGCGGTGAATTTTTTCAATTCCGTTTTCCAACATAGCGCCGAACACCGCGCCTGAGGGAATCATATAGTCCGCATGAATATGTTCTGCCGCTTTTTGATAGGCGTTTATAATATCGCCAAGCATTTCTTTGTAATCACTATATTTTAATTCCTCGTTCAACCGTTTGCTTCCCTGTTCATATGCCCAGGTTTGATGAACGGCAATTTTGGCCTTGGGAACCAATCGTCTGATATATTCAACCAACCTATCAAGGTAGGGCTGATAGGTGTCATAATTCGGCGATTCATAACTGGCCTGCTGCACTGTGATAACATCCCAAGCTCGATTTAATAACGCTTCTTTCAAAGAAACGTGAAAACCTGTGCTGACGCCGTTCATTTCAAGGGTATATTCCCGCTGTTCGCTCAACATATTCCGATAATGCTCCGAAAGGGTACAACCGCCAATATACAGGTTATAGCATTTCAACACCTCACCGTCTGCTTTGGCAATCTGATGCAAGTAACGTTGTGCATCTGTGGAAAAACTATTACCGATTGATAAGATATTCATACCATGCTCTCCTTTTGATGTTGCATATAATATTGTAATAATTATATCATATTGCAGTTTCCGTTTCAAGAAAAATCACCCTGCCAATTTCTCGGCAGGGTAAAATGTTTGCTTTATAAATCTAATTACTTAGATTCTTTGATGGCAGCCCGTGGTGCTATCAGCAAAAGAGGGGAATTATATTTACGACAATATACCATTGCTTGCTAATACAGCAATAATCAGGCCAATAAGCATACACCCAACAAGAATACTAATTCCAATAATCATCTTTTGCATTTCTTGTTTGTGCTTGAGCTCGGCATTTTTTCGTTTTTCCTCTTGCTTGATTTGATAACGAGTTTTTCTGTTAGGGTTTTTCTCTCTTTGGTCCATACCCTTCTCAATCAATTTCTCAACATCTGCTTCAAAATTTGCTTCCTGTTTCTTAAAACTAAAACTAAGCTTCATTTAAAAATCCCCCATATATGTAGCAGTATCTTTATTGCATTATAGCACCATTCACAAACAAAAAGCAAGGAAAATCCCCGTGGAATGCTCCACGGGGATTCATTATTGGGTTAAATCTTAGCCCTTGATGGCAGCCTGTGGTGCTATCAGCAAAAGAGGGAGATTAAATGAATCTTTAAGAAGCCACTTGTGCAACATTTGAAAACTGGTTTCCACCCTTTGTAATTGTAAATATAATTGAGGATTCTCCGCTTGGTATCATATTTCCACCCATCATTCCGCCTTCGTTATCTGGCGGTGTCATACCTTCTGGCATTTCTCCGTTGGGCATTTCGGGTCTTTCGCCTTGTGGGAATTCTCCGTTGGGCATTTCGGGTCTTTCACCTTGTGGGAATTCTCCGTTCGGTTTTTCGGGTCTTTCCATACCCTCTGGCATTTCGGGAGGGGTGCCCTGTTCACCATTCGGCATTTGTGGTCTCTGTCCCTGTGGCATTCCGCCCCCAATACTTTGAGTTTTACTTCCAGATAATTGAGTTGTTCCTTGCCAGAATGTATAGTCATCGGGGATAATTTCGCTTCCTGCAACAATTAAGTAAGTGAAAGCATTCATAGGAGCATACTCGCCAACAACTTTACCAGCAGAATTTTTAAGGGTGTATGTTTCGCTGCCTTTTTGACGACTTACAAAATTGAATACAGCATAAGTTTGATTGCCGCCAGCAATGTGGTCGAGCATATTTCCTGAAGCAATTACTTTACCACCGTTAATATAAATGCCCTTATCGGAATCGATACCTGCATCACCGCTTGAAGAACAAGCCTGTGCGGTAATTGTTCCACCATTGATTACAAGCCAACCATTTGAGTCAATTCCATCACCTTCACCCGTGCTGCCGTCGCAAAGAATATTGAGTGTACCTCCATTCATAGTGGTGACAGACACATTGTCCTCGTTGGTATTAATTCCATCGTTGCCCGATGTGATATTGATAATACCGCCATTTATCGTAAGGTGAAGTTCAGTATCAAGGCCTTCGTTTTCGGCTTTTATGTTTAATATACCTGTTCCTTTATCTCCACCGTTTATGTTCATTGTTTTCTTTGAGTAGAAAGCACCGTCATACTTGTGAAGTTTCTTACTATCCACAACCTCTTTTCCGTCTTCACTCAATTCATAAGATTTGTAAATTTTGGCGACATAAGAACCGTTGATATTGTTTTCAGTACCGTCGGCAATAATCACATTTGCACCTGCATTTTTAGTGTCAACATCTTTTGTTGCTGTTTCTTCATCACTGTTTGAACATTCGTATACATTATAAAAAATGATAGCAGGTGCAACCTTACAAGTAATATCAACATTATTAAGAATCAGTGTTACTACTGCATTGGGGTCTGTTTCTGCATCTTCACCCAGGTCGATTGCTATTTGCCCCAGAGAGAGTGTTCCACTCAAGACATATCTGCCTGGTTTTGTAATGTGAACAACAGTATGTGCATCTGCTTCACTTTGTTCGTGTTCGTCTTGCTTTTCTCCCTCACCATAGGTGAAATCTTGTCCTGCAAGATAAAACACAATGTCATTGGCAGAATAAACCGCCTGTGTAGCATCACTTGTAATCTCTTGTCCGTCAACTGTAATTTTGTTATCGGACAAGTTGATTTGAGTTCCTTCATTTTTTTGTTCGTTAGAACGACAACCCGAAAGCAAAAGGGTTAACACCACAAAACACGCTAATATTTTTTTCATATTGCACCTCGATGAACTATAATGTTGTGTTTTTATTGTAACATATTTACATATAAAAAAGTGAACTGATTGTAAAAAATCGCCCTGCCGAGTGTTCGGCAGGGCGATAAGTTTGCTTTATAAATCTAATTACTTAGATTCTTTGATAGCTGCCTGTGTTGCATTGCGCAAAAGGGGGAAATTAACCATTTATATTGTAATGGGCATTCATTTTGTTTACAGCCTTGAACATTTTATGTAAATAAATAAATGGACCAACAACAATTAAACTACCCAATACATTCCAAAGCCAATAGTCTGCTGCACTAAAACTATATGCAACACCGCGTCTCTTTAGCTCTGCGCCAATACGGTTTGATATTTTATGATACCAAACAATACCTGCAATACCAAAAGTAATAGGAGCAACAATGAATGCTAATAAACAAAAATGCATAGTCTTTTTACCATCATACCTTGAAGCCACAACGTTAATATCGTTAGAAACGGACGACATAACAACCAGCGGATAAATTCCAAATGTAATGAGGGAGAGTAAAATAGTTTTTAATAATCCTTTGTTAGTTTTAAGTTGACCAACGGGAGCAGTGTTTACAGTGTTTTCCATAATAAATCCCCTTTCTCTTGACTAGAAAATATGAACTATTTCTTAACTAGTCTGTTTGCAGTATAACATCTATGATGTAATCTGTCAATAAAATCCGACAAAAATCCCCACCGATTTTTTCGGTGGGGATTTGATTTACCTTATAAAGTCAGAAATTTAGACCGAAGGTCGCAAGGTTCTCGGGACCCATTAGCAAAATCTTTGATTTTGCTAATGGGTGAGGTTCTTACTTGCCAGACTTTATAGCAGCCTGTGGTGCTATCAGCGAAAGAGGGAAATTTAGATTCCCCAAACGCCCCATTCGTACCAGTGGCTGTTTATTCTATGATATTCATAACCATCTTGCGGCAACTCCGCTTTATAGAGTGCGGCAATAGGATGTTTTGAATACACAAGTCCATAATATCCCGTTTCGTCACGCTCAAAAAACACAGTATCTTTTGAAACTCGTAAAGAACCAAAATTGAATTTTTTGTTTACGGTTTCAAGTGCGGCTTTTTGTTCATCATTAAGGTTTATTTTTGTTTTATTATTAGTTTCTAAATCCCATATTAACAAATGGTCTTCGCAGGTAGATATCAGCACAGATTCATCTTTGACCGATAATTCGTTATAATAATTTAGTGCCACATTGGCAATACACTCATAATCATTAGATATGTCAGCAAAATTATCAATTTGTGGTTTTCCGCCCCAAATAAAAAAATACGCAATAGCCGATAAAATCAGCACCAAGACAATAGCTATAATAATTAAAAGTTTTTTCTTCATACACTCACCGCCCCAATTGTATTATAGCACCAAAACAAAAGTTTTTCAAGATATACAAAACTCCCCGCCGATTGCTCGGTGGGGAGTTTTTGTAAGGTTAAATCTTAGCCCTTGATGGCAGCCTGTGCTGCCGTACGCAAAAGAGGGAAATATTTCATACCATAAGTTCAATATTAAAAGACAACAGTTCTTTTCTGATGTCATCATCTATCGAGGTTTTGAAATGTTCTAATGCTTCTTCTGCTTTGCGTTTTTCCATTTCATTTATAACATTATAAATAATCGTATAAAGACGAACAACTTTTGATTCGTTCAATCCATTATCTTTGTATTGTAGTTTTTCTAAACAATATTTAAGATGACTGATTTTTTCTTGTTTTACACCTTCTCGTGTTTGCATATAATATCACCTCTTTTTTGTATTATAACATTTTTTAATGATATTTGCAATCGATACAAAAATCCCCACCGATTGCTCGGCGGGGATTTATTATTTGGTTAAGCAATTAGCCTTTGATAGCAGCCTGTCCTGCGGTACGCAAAAGAGGGAGATTTCCAAGGAACTATCTTTATGAATTGCTACCATATACATCGAAAACTTCTTCCAACTCTTCAGGTAGGTCAAAACTGTTATTAACGCAGATTATCTCAATTCTATCCCAATCGCTTTGCAGGCAAATGCCATCAACAGACTTCTCTATATACAAATCTTTAAGCTTTCTATAAAATACTTCCCCAGAGCACACAGAATCAGCATCTAAATTATATTCCCTAATCGTTTCGATAGAATTTCCACAACGCTGAAATGAAACACTATCTTCATACTTAATGAGCATATATGTTTTTTGGGTGTTGGAAAAAATAAATTCAATCTCCGAATGCAATGGTAAAATATTAAATACCTTAACGAATTCTTGATACGAAATAGTAGCCACTGTTTGTGCCCTCCAAAAAGCAACTTAAAAGACGATTCTTTAATATACACAGTATAGCATACTTTGTGTCCAATAAAAAGTACTTTGTATAGAAAAACCCCCTCGGATTGCTCCGAGGGGATTCGTTATTGGGAAATATTAGCCCTTGATGGCAGCCTGTGGTGCTACTATCAAGGGCAGGAGAAAAATCCTGCGTCACCACAATTTTCGTAGTAGATCTGCGTTTTCCTTCCAATTTACAGTGAAGCGGCTTGTCCGGATCGCCATTGATGCGAATATACCAGTCAAATCCGTCTTTCTTGACCACGATTTTGCTAAAGTAAGCTTCGATGATGGATTCCGGAACATCCTCGCCTTCTTTCGGGCAGGAATACTGAGAAAGGGCATATTGCAGAATCGTAAGCTTCTCCTTGTAATGTTCGACCACCTTGGGTTCGCGTTTTTGGGAAAGCTCATCGATCTCCTTTTGGAGTTTCTGCATTTTCGGTTCCAGCTCTTCGGACTTCATCCGGAACATATCCTTGCTCAAATCACCATCGGCCCGCATCTCAATCAGATTATCCATCCGCTTTTGCAGACGGCCCAGTTCCCGCTGCTTCATTTCCAAAGTTGCTTCGTTTCTTCGGTCTTCATCGGTGTTTTCGTTGTAGTTTTCCAAGATGGAGTTGGCTAGAGCCAGCACTTTATCCTTCTGCGACAGATACTTACGGAAGATCAAATTTGCCATCATCTGCAAGCGCCATTCCGGGATCATGGGAGATTGGCAGATACCCTCCAAGGGAAGTCCCTTTTTCTTTCGGCTCTCATAGGAGCCGGTGTGGACAGAACTATAACACTGATAGGCATTGCCCGGTTGCCGGTCGGGTCGATCCCACCGCCGAGTGTTAAAGGTATGCCCGCATTCGCAGATCAGTAACTTTCCCCACACTGTTGTCCTGGCATGTTTGCCTCTGCGACTGCCCTTGTTTAGGTAGGGCATGTTGTTTGTTTTACTCTCCATAATTCTCTGTACCCTTTCATATTCTTCGACCGTAACGATCGGTTCATGCATGCCTTCTACCTGCGTAAATTCCAGTTCACCGTAGTTCTTAACTTTCTTCTGCTTCAAGTAATCGGGGACATACTCCTTGTGGTAGGTGATGATACCGCAATAGAAGGAATTTTTCAGCACATGGGAAATGACTGTTGGGAACCACTTGTCCTTGCCTTGGGAAGTCTTGCGCCCATGCAATTCCAGTTCGTCCTTGATTTTCACCAAACCATAGCCATCCAAATACAAATCGAAGATCATTCGGACCGTTTCCGCCTGCTCTGGATCGATTACATAGTCAACCAACTTGGTTTTGTCCGGTAAAAGGGTTTCAACCCGGGTATAGCCTAGAATGTTGCCGTTTCCGTAATAAACGCCATTGTTCATGGATGTCTGCTGACCACTTTTCACACGGATGGATGTCTTACGGCTTTCATCCTGGGCCAGGGTTGCCATGATGGTGAGCCGAAGCTCACCATCACCGTCAAAGGTCTTAATACCGTCATTGATGAAATACACCTCTATACCATGCTCTTTCAGCATACGGGTGTACTGCAAGGTATCCACGGTGTTTCTGGCAAAGCGGGACACCTCACGGGTCAGAATCATGTCAAACTTATGCTTTTTCGCATCCTCGATCATCCGCATGAATTCGCCACGCTTTTCCGCGGATGTGCCGGTGATGCCTTCATCAATATATCTCTCAACCAGTGTCCATTCCGGATGGTAATCCAATAGCGGCTTGTACCAATCCAGCTGATTTTCTAGTGCGGAAATCTGGGCCTCATGCTCGGTTGACACGCGGGCATAGATACAAACCCGCAGCTGCCGTCGCATATAGTC
>JBGVPJ010000157.1:0-15669 GCA_045126955.1 Faecousia sp. | reverse complement strand
TTTACACAAGGGGGCCTTTGGTGCGTACCTAACCGCATCTGTGGTGGTGGGGCACCACACGCAAGCGAAAGAAAACTCGATGAGCCTATAGGCTCGGCAGGTTGTAGGCCCTAAGGGGGCCTGTGCATACCACCGGCACGGCCGGTGGTTATGATTGTCGTTTTTTCCATAATTAACGGGGATAATTTGATGCTTATTGCGAAAATATGGTAAATTGTTCCCAGTGCCTTGTTTCTCTTGACAAAATGCAGAAAACATATTACTCTTAACGAGTATGGTTTAATGGGGGGATTTTGCAAAAAGGTATGGAACGTCCGGTTTTGGTGATGCTCCATGTATATACGGAACGATTGTGCATGTCTTGCCATACACTGCTTTATAAGCAAACCAAGAACAGTGAGGATACATTATGCGCGGAAGCGGCATCTTAATGCACATTACCTCTCTGCCCGGTCCCTACGGTGTGGGTACTATGGGCAAGGAGTCCTATAAATTTGTGGACTTTCTCAAAAAGGCGGGACAGAAGTACTGGCAGATTCTGCCGCTGACGCCCACCGGCTACGGAGATTCTCCGTATCAGTCCTGCTCTGCCTATGCAGGCAACCATTATCTTATCGACTTGGATATGTTGGTGCAGCAGGGCCTTTTGCTTTTTGAGGAAATCACTGCCTGTAACTGGGGTGAAAATAAAAACCGGGCAGACTTTGGCTTGTTATATAAAAACCGTTTGCAGGTGCTGCGGTGCGCCTATCGTCGGTTCTGCGACTGGGACGGACTGGAGGCTTTCTGCCGGGAAAATAGCAACTGGCTGCCGGATTTTGCCCTGTTTATGGCTTTAAAGGCACAAAAAAACGGTGCCCCTTGGTACGAATGGGAGGATGCTCTGAAGTACCGGGATCCGGAAGCCGTTTGGCAGGCGCGGAAGGCATTGAAAGAGGAGATTCGATTCTACAGCTTTGTTCAGTACCTGTTTCAAACCCAGTGGGAGGCACTTCGGACCTATGCCCACGAGGCCGGTATTTCCATTATCGGAGATGTCCCCATCTATGTGCCCTACGATTCTGCCGATGTGTGGAGCAGTCCCGAGTGGTTCTTGCTGGACGAGAACCTGACACCTATTTCCGTGGCAGGCTGCCCGCCCGACTGTTTTAATGAGGACGGTCAGCTGTGGGGCAATCCCTTGTATCGGTGGGATTTGCATAAGAAAGACGGCTACAGCTGGTGGATCCAGCGCCTGCGGGGCGCTACGGCCCGGTATGATGTGATTCGCGTCGACCATTTCCGTGGCTTTGCCGGCTACTATGCAGTGCCCTTTGGGGCAGAAAATGCCCGAAATGGCCAGTGGCTGCCCGGGCCCGGTTTGAATTTTATTGCCGCAATCAAGAATGCGATGCCGGATACCCCTATGATTGCCGAGGATTTGGGATTTTTGACGCCGGATGTTCATGAACTGCGTGACAGCTCCGGTTGTCCCGGCATGAAGGTGTTGGAATTTGCCTTTGATACGGACAGCAGCAATGAATATCTGCCCCATACCTATCCCATCAATACCGTTTGCTACACCGGCACCCACGATAACATGCCCCTAAAGCAGTGGTTTGCCGAGTCGGACGAAAAGACCGTGGCCTTTGCCAAAGAATATATAGGCGATGCACAAAGCCCTGTGTGGGGAATGATTCGCCTGTGTATGGCCAGTGTGTCGGAGTTGGCGGTGGTGCAGATGCAGGACTATCTGGAGCTGGGCAGTGAGGCGCGGATGAATTTCCCCGGTACCTGCACCGGCAACAATTGGACCTGGCGTGCCGGTTCCGATTATATCAATGACACCCTTGCAGAAAGAATCAACAGGCTGACCCGTACCTACGGGCGGTTGTAACAGAAAACCCAGCCTAAGAAACGGAGTATAATATATGAGCTATAATTGTATGAATATTTTGAAGTGGACAGAGGCAAAGCTGAAGTACACTTATGACGTATCCCTTCGGGAAGCCAGCGCGCAGGAGCTCCATGAAGCTCTGGGTGAAGCGGTGATGATGGCCATTTCCGATAACTGGAACCACGCCAAGCATACCCGTATGCCCGCTAGAAAGGCTTACTATATTTCCGCCGAGTATCTCATCGGCCGGTTGGTATACTCTAACCTCTACAACCTGGGAATTCTGGATGAGATGAAGCAGCTATTTGCCCAGCGGGGTGTGGATTTGGCCATTTTGGAGGAGATTGAGGACGCGGCTTTGGGCAACGGCGGTTTGGGCCGACTTGCCGCCTGTTTCCTGGATTCTGCCGCCAGTACCGATATCCCGCTGTCCGGCTACGGCCTGCGGTATAAATTTGGCCTTTTCAAGCAGAGCTTTGATGCCAATGGCAGTCAAAAGGAAAATGCAGACGATTGGTCCAAATTCGGTGATCCTTGGTCCTACCGGCGTTACAATCACACGGTGAAGGTCTGCTTCCCCGATCATACGGTGCTGGCTGTGCCCTATGATGTGCCTATTATCGGTTACGGCACACAAAATATTAACACCCTGCGTCTGTGGCAGTGCGAGGCTCAGGAGGAGCTGGATTTCAACGCCTTCAATGACCAGGATTACCTGCGCGCCCTCACCCAAAAGAACAAAGCTGAGGATATCACCCGGGTGCTCTACCCCAACGACTCCACCTGGGAGGGCAAGCGCCTGCGTATTAAGCAGCAGTATGTGCTCTCCTCCGCCTCCCTGCAGGATATGCTGCGGGTTTATAAAACCACCCATGGCACGGATATGAGCCATTTTGCTGACTTCTATTGCGTCCAGCTGAACGATACCCATCCTGCCATGTCCATCCCCGAGCTGATTCGCTTGCTGATGGCAGAGGGTATGGATTTTGAGCAGAGCTTCAAAATAGCACAGCGGACCTTCTCTTACACCAACCACACCGTTATGGGCGAGGCACTGGAAAAGTGGGATTTGGAGCTGCTGCGGTCTGTGGTGCCGGAAATTGTGGATATCATCCTGCGGATTGACGAGCGGCTGAAGCGGGAGCATCCCAATCTGTTTATTGTCCGGGACAACACCGCCCACATGGCAAACCTGTCTGTGTATGTGGGTACCTATGTGAACGGCGTGGCGGAAATTCACTCCCAAATTCTGAAAGATGACGTATTCCACCAGTGGTACGAGGCCTTCCCGGAGCGGTTCCAAAACAAGACCAACGGTGTCACACCCCGACGCTGGATGGGTTTGTGCAACCCGGAGCTGACACAGCTCATTAAGTACCGCATCGGCGGTGACTTCTTAAAGGATTTGGATAAGCTGCACAAGCTCAAGCCCATGATCGACGACGATCTGGTGCGCCAGTTCAACGCAGTCAAGCGGCAGAAGAAGGAGCAGCTGTGCAAGGTTATTTATAAACGGGAGGGCGTGCGTCTGAATCCCGACTTTCTGTTCGATGTGCAGGTGAAGCGGTTGCATGAGTATAAGCGGCAGCTGATGAATGCTTTGGCTGTGGTGGATATCTACTTCCGCTTAAAGGACGGCAGCCTCACCGACTTCCAGCCCACAGTCTACCTGTTTGGCGCGAAATCCGCACCCGGCTATGCCCGGGCCAAGGCGGTTATCCGCTATATCAACCGGATCGCCCGGATGATTAACAACGACCCGGAGATGGACGGCAAGCTGAAGGTGGTCTTTGTGCAGAACTACAACTGCTCCTACGCAGAGTCCATCATTCCTGCGGCCGATATCTCTGAGCAGATATCTCCCGCCGGCACAGAGGCCTCCGGCACCGGCAATATGAAGCTGATGCTGAACGGTGCGGTGACATTGGGCACCCTGGACGGCGCCAATGTGGAAATTGTGAAGGAAGCGGGCATGGAGAACAACTATATCTTCGGTGCCACCGTGTCCGAAATCAATGCCGTGCGGGATACCTACTATGCACGGGGCATCTATGATGCCAATCCCCGGCTCCACCGGGCAATCGATACCTTGGTGGATGGCACTGTACCCACCGACGATGACCAAAGAGAGCTGTACCATGCCCTTTTGGACGGTACCCATTGGCACAAGGCTGACCACTACTTCCTGCTTTTGGACTATGAATCCTACATGGAGGCAAAGCTTCGTGCTAACCGGGATTACGCAGACCAGCTGGCCTTCGGACGGAAGTGCCTGATGAACATTGCCAGCGGTGCAAAGTTCTCCTCCGACCGGACGATCCGTCAGTATGCGGAAGAAATTTGGCACATTGAGCCCACCCAGTATTAAGTATAAAAAGCCTGCTGCATGACGCAGCAGGCTTTTTTGATGCCATTGTTAATCCGGTTGTTGGTTGGGTCCGCTCCGGCCGGCGGCGGTGACTGCCGCCACCAGCATTGGTGCTAGCAACATTCCGAAAATACCCCAAAATTTGTAACCTAAATACAGGAATATCAGCGTTACCAGAGGGTCAATCCCCAACTGCCGCCCCACAAGCCTTGGCTCCAGCACCGTCCGTGTGAAAAAGGTGGTGCCGTAGATACACAGTAGACCGATCGATCGCAGGTGCTCCCTCTGCACCAAACTCACCAACGCCCAAGGCAGCAGCACCGTGCCTGTACCCAATAGGGGAACCGCATCCACCAAAGCCACCCCTGCCGCCCACAAGGGCGCAAAGGGTACACGAAGCAGAAGAAATCCCAACGCTACGATGATGTAGGTGATGGCCGTAAGTTTTAGTTGTGCCTTTACCCAGCCCCAAAGCGCCGCTTTTGAACGGCGCAGAGCGGGAAGCAGCTTGGTGCGAAGCTCCTCCGGGAGCTTTTTTTCAATGGCCGGTTTTAATTTTGGCAGTCGTGCCGACAGCATAAATCCTGACAGAATTCCGGTGCCAATGCCTAACACACCGTCGGGCACCCAACCCAAAATGGCAGAAATTGCCCCCGGTACCCGGACGGTAACTTGCTCAAAGAGCGCCGTCCCGGAGGAGAACAGCCGATGAACCGATCCATCAATAAGGGGCCGTACGCCTGCCGGGGCGTGGCTTGCCGCATCCTCCAAAAAGCGCTGTAGCCTGTTGGCTGTTTCCACTGCCGTAACCTGCAAATCCGGCAGCCGCCCGGCAAGAACACTTAATTCCCTTACAATCGCTGCCCCCAGTATGCCTACCAATGTCACCAGCAGTACCAATGTGAAGGTGACACCCAAACCGGTCGCCGCCCACCGGGGCAGTTTCAGAAGCCTCATGCCTGTACGCACCGCCGGCTCTGCTGCCCACGCCAACAGTAAGCCAAATCCGAATGGCAGACCTATGGGCAAAAGATACTTGAAAAACAGCCATATTCCCAAAAAACCTCCTACCAGCAGGACGGCGCGGTGAACGGTTTTGCGATGCATAAAAGGCTCCTTTCCGTCTTTTATCAAAGTATGGGTTGCATTTAAAAAAATATGTGCTATAATCAGCCGTGACAACAGGACATTTGTCCTGCGCAGGAGGACACTATGACAAATTACCCCAAGTATTACATCGTAGAAGCATCTGCTCTGCCGGAGGTTTTTTTGAAGGTTGCAGAGGCCAAACGTTTGCTTTCAATCGGTGAAGTTACCACCGTCAACGAGGCCACCCGTATTACCGGCATCAGCCGCAGCGCCTTTTATAAGTACCGGGATGCGGTCATTCCTTTCCAACACATGATGAGCGGTCGGGTAGTTACCTTCCAACTGCTTTTACAGGATGAGCCGGGCGCACTGTCCGTGCTGCTGATGATTTTCGCAGAGCATAATGCCAATATTATGACAATTAACTCCATCGTTCCCACCAACGGCTGTGCCGTGGTGACGATTTCTGCCGAAACCATGAATGTAGCTGTGCCGCTGGAGGAGCTTTTGCGACTTCTGCAGCAAGCACCGGGTGTTATCAAGGCAGATATACTTGCAGGCTAATCGGGAAAGACTGCTGCAAAGGGCATCCCCTATGCAGCAGCCTTTTTTATAGCATACCCGTTTACCCAAAGAATATACCGAAAAATCCCATCTAGGCAAAAAGACAAAATTGTGCTATAATACCGGAAAACCGGGAGGATGTTATGCAGACAAAAAAGAAAGAAATATATAAAACCCTGCTTTTTTGGGAAGTGCTTATTGGCGTGCTGGTGATGCTGTGCGTTTTGATTGTTGTTATTGTGGAGCTGGGAAAACCGCTGCCTGACAATCCCGATTCCACAGGAGGCGCCAATAACCAGACAGAGAATTCCGGCGGTTCCACAGAGGATACACAGTATCTGCCTGAGGCAAATCCCATTGGTTTGGGTGATTTTGCCACAAAAGATGGCTTCCTGTACTGTTTGACTGCCCCCTCCAGACTGGGTATTGATGTATCTTATTGGCAGGGACAGATTGATTGGAAGAAAGTGAAAGCTGCCGGTGTGGATTTCGCTATGATTCGCGTGGGCTATCGTGGTTCCGAGCAGGGGGTATTGATGGAAGATACCTGGGCTCAAACCAACTATGCCGGTGCCACAGCCGCAGGAATAAAGGTAGGTGCCTACTTCTTCTCCCAAGCGATTACAGTGGAAGAGGCTGTGGAGGAGGCAAAGTATCTACTGAATATCATCAAGGATTGGAAAGTGGATATGCCCATTGTCTTTGACTGGGAGTTTGTGGGCGGAGGTTCCCGTACTGACGGTATCACCGCCCGAACATTGACCAACTGTTCCAAGGCCTTTTGCGATACCGTTTCTGCCGCCGGCTACAAGCCTATGATTTACTTTAATACAGACCAGTCCTTTCATAACCTGTATTTAACAGAACTGACGGATTATAAATTCTGGTTGGCGCAATATGATACGGTACTGAATTATCCCTATAAAATTGACATGTGGCAATATACGGAAACCGGCTCCGTGCCCGGCATCAAGGGCAATGTGGATATCAATTTATACTTCCCTTGGGATGAATAGCACGTCGGGCCTGCTGACTCCAGCAGGCCCGTTTTATGTTAGCAGGCTTATGGGAAACGAATTTGCGGGGAAATTATGGCTGTTCACATTTTACCCCGGAAGTATTCACAAATTGTTCACCGCAATTTGGATTTTTGCGGTATAATAGGAGAAAATAAAACTTATAGGAGGTTTCCCTCATGGCTGTATCTGTTTTAATTGTGGAAGACGACCCGAATATTCGGGAATTACTGCAGATGTATTTAGAAAAGGACGGCTATGCCGTTACTCTGGCATCCGACGGTGGGCAGGGTTTGGATAAATTCCGCGCCATCAAGCCGAATCTGGTGTTATTGGATGTGATGATGCCGGTCATGGACGGCTGGGCCGTATGCAAGGCTATCCGTGCCGAGGGCAATACCCCGGTGATTATGCTCACCGCCAAGGGTGAGACCGACGACAAGGTAACGGGATTGAAGGCCGGTGCCGATGACTATGTGACCAAGCCCTTTGAGATGAAGGAGTTGTTAGCACGGATTGAGGCGGTGCTCCGCCGTACCGACCGGAGCGGCGAGGATACAAAGGCCCGTCGGTTGGTGTTTGACAAGCTGATTATTGATATGGACTCCTTTGAACTTCTGGTAGAAGGCAAAAAAGTGGATGCCCCGCCAAAGGAAATGGAGCTTCTGTACTATCTTGCCTCCACTCCCAACCGGGTCTACACCCGCAATCAGCTGTTGGATGAGGTGTGGGGCTTTGATTACTTCGGCGACTCCCGGACGGTGGATGTGCATGTGAAGCGCCTGCGTGAAAAGCTGGAGGGCGTTTCCGAAAAATGGAGCGTCAAAACCGTTTGGGGTGTCGGTTACAAATTCGAGGTGCTCTAAATATAAATTTTGACTAACAGTTATGCACCGCACCAAAGGCCCCCTCTGACGAGGGGGCTGTCACCGAAGGTGACTGGGGGAGAGAAAATGAAAGAATACAACAAAGCAAATATCCCTTTAGCCAAAACCTTAAGAAAAAACATGACACCATGGGAGAGAAAACTGTGGTATGATTTTCTAAGAGATTATCCCATACGCTTTCAACGACAAAAAGCAATAGGAAATTACATCGTGGATTTCTATTGTGCAAAGATGGGTTTAGTGATTGAGTTGGATGGCGGCGGGCACTATATGGCAGAACAGGTAGAAAAGGATAATCTTCGCACAAAAGATTTGGAGAGCATGAACTTAACAGTAATTAGAATCTGTAATTTGGATATTGACCGCAATTTCCATGGCGTATGTGAATACATCGATTTGACTGTAAAAAATCTCTCCCTCAGTCAGCTTCGCTGACAGCTCCCTCATCAGAGGGAGCCTTGGGCGCTGTCGCGCCAGTTAGAAAAACCAATTAAGGCTCGCAAAGTGCGATACAAGTTCGAGGTGCTGTAAGTATGAAAACCTCTTTCAGCCGCACCTTCTTTCCGGTCGCCATCATTCTTTTGGCGGCGCTGATGATGGTAGGCGCCTCCTTTCAGGTGCTGGTGCGGAATCAGATGACAAAGCAAACAGTGGATAAACTGGAGCAGGACTGCGCTACCATATCGGAGCTGGCTGCGGCCTATTACACGGAGGGTTCTCTCTCCATGCAGGATTTCTTTGTAAACCTGTCCGTTGCCACCCGGGTCAGCGGCGCAGATGCGGTTATTTGCGACAGCCGGGGTAGGCTTCTGCTGTGCTCCGACTCTCCCATGGGCTGTAAACACCGGGGCATGGTGCTGCAGGAGAGCTATCTGAACAGGGTCTTTCAAGAGGGCGTTGTTTCAGACATGGGACTGGTGCAGGGTATTTATACGGAATCCCGATATGTGGTGGGCATGTCCATCAAAGACGCCCGCACCAAACAGGCTGTAGGCGTGGTGGTGGTGTCCACACCGGTAACGAAGGCACTGTCACTGCTGGACACACTGGCAGATACCTATATGCTGGTATCGGTGCTGGTGGTGCTGGTGGCGGTGGTGGTGATTACCGTCATGGCGCGAAAGCAAAGTTCCCCCTTACGAGATATGGCGCGCGCTGCCAGTGATTTCGGTCATGGCCATTTGGATTCTCGGGTTTTGGTGGATGAAAGCTCCCCCCAAGAGGTGCAGGAGCTGGCGCTTGCCTTTAACAATATGGCATCCAGCCTGCAAAAGAGCGAATATCAGCGGCAGGAGTTTGTGGCCAATGTGTCCCACGAGCTAAAAACCCCGATGACTACCATCTCCGGTTATTTGGACGGCATGCTGGACGGCACCATCCCTCCGGAGCGGCACAACCATTATATGCAACTGGTTTCCCATGAGACCAAACGGCTCAGCCGCCTGGTGCGGAGTATGCTGGATATCTCCCGTATGCAGGACCAGGAGGGCATCCCGCCGGAAAAACTCACCCGTTTCGATATGTGTGAGTGCGCCGGACAGGTGCTCATTACCTTTGAACAGAAAATTACCGATAAATGCTTAAATGTGGATGTGAAATTCCCGGAACATTCCGTCTATACCTGGGCCAGCCAGGACGCCATTACGCAGGTGGTGTACAATCTGCTGGACAATGCTGTGAAGTTCTGCCCGGAGGGCGGCACACTCACCCTGCAAATCCGGGAGGGTAGCGACAAGCTCTATGTAAGTGTGGGCAACGACGGGGACACCATTCCGCCGGAGGAGTTACCGCTGGTATTTGACCGATTCCATAAGCTGGATAAGAGCCGGGCGCAGAACCGGGACGGCTGGGGGCTGGGTCTGTACATCGTCAAAACACTGATCGGCCGCCACGGAGAGGATATCTCCGTCACAAGTCGCGACGGGCGGACGGAATTTACATTTACGCTTCCTTTGGTAAATTGATTTATCAACCGCTTTTCCCGGACGGCCAATGGCCTCCGTACAATATTTCTTCTTGAGGTTTTCCCTATGGACGAACAATTCCATGCAAATGAATACCGCACCGGACGCACCCAACCTCAAAAAAGCCGCAGCGGCCTTCTTGCTGTGCTGCTGATTTGTGTTATTTTTCTCATGGGCCTTGTGAGTGTGCTGAGCTATATGAACATCCGCCTGTTTCGTTATTTGGAGCAGGTCTCTGCGCAAGACGATACCCCCCTGTCCTTCTCTCAGGCAGATGCAATTCTTCCTGCCGATTCCAATGTGGATCAGCGCCTCTGCCGGGTATTGGATGGCATGGCTCTGCAGGAGCTGTCGGCACCCTATCAGCAGCTATACAATCTGCCCGACGGCCTGTATATCGCCCATGTGGCCAGGGACAGCCATGCTGAACAGCAGGGCATTGTTCCGGGAGATGTGCTCATCTGCTTTGCCGGCACGGCGGTTTCCCGGCTGGATACCTTGCAAAATCTGTATGTTGCGCAGCCCGCCGGCAGTGAAGTGGCGCTGGTGGTCTATCACGACGGGCGGTACTGCAGCGTAACGCTCACCATTGAAAAGGAGAAAGAATCAGAATGATGGAAACCTTTTATAAGCAGGAATTTACCATCTCGGATATCCATGTGGATCGATTTGGACGGGCAAAACCCTCGGTTCTATTGTACTTTGTCCAAGAGGCCGCCGGTGAGCATTGCAGTCTTTTGGCGGTGGATCACGAGCATCTTGCCCAAAAGCACCTGTTTTGGGCGGTGACCCGAAATCGGGTGCAGATCACCCGCCTTCCCCGGCTCCATGAGAAAATCACTGTACAGACTTGGCCCATGCCCACCACAAGGGTAGCCTACCCCCGGTCGGTGGTGGCTTATGACGCAAATGGGGAGGAGCTGTTTCGCTCCATCAGCCTGTGGGTGCTCATGGATGCGCGAACCCGCGCTATGATTCTACCGGGCAAAAGCGGCGTTACCGTGGACGGCACCCTCACCGGTACCGAGCTGACAGTGCCCCACGCCCTTGCCACCCGGCCTATGGAAAATACCGTCAACCGCAGGGTTGGCTACACCCTGCTGGACCGGAACGGCCACATGAACAACACCTATTATATGGATTGGGTGGACGATTTGCTTCCCAGCGCCTTCCATGAACTGCATCCGGTACAGGAATTTACCGTTTGCTATCTCAATGAAGCGCGAGAGGGCGAGGAGATTTCCGTCAGCTATGAGCTGTCCGATGGGCCCACCCTCACAGTGGATGCATCACGGAAAAGCGATGTGGGAACGGACAGAATTTTCTCTGCGCAAATTCTCTACTGACTGTGTTCTGTCAACTTAAAAAATTTTCCGCACTTTGGCGGAGCAAACAGAGAATACAAGAAAAAGTTCCCAGAAAACCAAGGTTTACTGGGAATTTCTCAGCATTTTCCTGTGGAGAAACCTGTGGAGAATGTGGAAAACTCTACTTTACATAATTGCAAAATTCCCTATAATTTTCGCGTTATGTCAACCGATATTCCGTTAAAGAGACACAAAGCATGGCGACACCGCAACCGCGGATTCTTCTTGCTATTTTGTAGGCAAATGCTTATAATATAACTGGAATGTATGTGTATGATTGTTAACTTCAAGCTTGATGATTGAGGAGGATTTGCTATGGACCCTATTTATGTAACCGGACATCGAAATCCCGATACCGACTCCATTGTGGCCGCCATGGCCTATGCCGCCCTGCGCAATGCCGTGGGCGACCGGGAGTACGAAGCGGCCTGCCTTGGCCATGTGTCTGACGAAACCCATATCGTGCTGGAGCGATTTGGTTTTAAACCGCCCAAGCGGATTACCAGCATGTTCACGCAGGTGCGTGACCTGGATTTTGATACCCCGCCCTTTTTGAGTACCGCCGTCACAGTGGGACGGGCGTGGAAAATTATGCAGCAACAGAAAAATCTTTCTGCTGTGCCGGTCATCAATGAGGACGGGACGTTGTTCGGTATGCTCTCCCGGGAGAATGTAGCCAGCTACAATATGGAGTTGGTGTCCTCCGGCGTGTTGGAGCAGGTGCCTCTGTTTAATGTGCTATCTGTGCTGGAAGGTAAGCTTTTAAACGATGCCGGTGATCATACGGACACAATCAGCGGTGAGCTGACCATCGCTCTGCCTCAAAACAGAGAGAATTTGCTGTTTAACCGGCAGGATTCTATCGTCCTGTGCGGCCACCAGCCGGAGATGATTCGCAGGGCGCTGGAATTGAATGTGAATTGTCTGGTGCTGTGTCAGGCGGAGCTTTCTGAGGAGCTACGGAGCATGCCCACCAAAACATGCATCATCTCCACCTCCTTTGATGCCTACCGGGCGGCACGGCTCATTTTCCAGTCCACCCCCATCGGCAGAATCTGCCGTACCGAGGACTTGGTGTGCTTCCATTTGGAGGACCGGTTGGACGAGGTGAAGGAGCAGGTGCTGAAATTCAGAGAGCACTGCTATCCTATTTTGGACGAGAGTGAAAAGGTTGTGGGTGTGCTCACACGATACCATTTGCTGCGCCCCCGGAGAAAACGCGTGGTGCTGGTGGACCACAACGAGGCTGCCCAGTCCGTACCCGGATTGGAGGAAGCGGAGATTTTGGAGATTATTGACCACCACCGCTTGGCGGATATTCAAACTACCAATCCCATATATGTGCGCAATGAGCCGGTTGGCTCTACCAATACCATCATCGCCTCCATGTTTCAGGATAGAGGGTTAATGCCCTCGGGAAATATGGCCGGTATGATGGCCGCCGCCATTATTTCCGATACGGTTATGTTTAAGTCCCCCACCTGCACCGAGAAGGATATCCGTACTGCCGAGCGCATGGCGCGGATTGCCAATGTGTCACTGGAGGAACTGGGACGGGAGATTTTCTCCGCATCGGTGGAGAATCGCACCGCTCAGGATTTGCTTCATGCCGACTACAAAGATTTCCATATCGCCGGCTACGATTTGGCGGTGTCTCAGATTACCTGTTTGGACAGTCTCAAGATGCTGGAACGGAAGGACGAATTCCTGCAGCTGATGAAGCAGGCTATGAAAAAAGACGGTCTTTCCATGATTATCCTCATGCTCACCGATGTACTGAAGGAAGGTACGCAGCTGATTTATGTGGGTGACGACGAGATTATCCATCAGGCCTTTGGTGTGATACCCAAGGACAACACCCTGTTTCTGCCCGGTGTGATGAGCCGGAAAAAGCAGGTCATTCCCATGCTCTCCGCCCTTTGGGGTTAATCGGCAGGTATGCGCCTGCAGGCAGTGTGTGCATAGTGCCGTGGGTATCGTTCCCCGTTCACTGGGCTCGGTATCGTTACCCACATCCATACAACGTCATTCCGAGGGCAACTTGTTGCCCGTGGGAATCCGTTTTCTTTTGAATTTACGGATTGCCATATAAATTTTGGTATGATTGCCACCGGCAATCATCTCGATTTTGCTGCGCTGCGCGCAGCACCACGCTTCGCTCCTCGCAATGACGTGTAAATTAGGGTATCGTTACCCCTACAAAAGACGTGTCCGGTGCCGTTGTGCAACTGCTTAATAAACACATCCCCCGGAATATTGGGGGTAGAAAACCACGCAAATTTGTGGTATACTACTATTTTAGAGAATGAAAAGCGGAGGTCAGTATGGGATTTGACAGCCTTTTGGGCAATGAGCGGCTGAAAGAGAATCTGCGCATGAGCGTGGCACGTGGCCGTATTTCCCATTTTTATCTGATTTCCGGTCCCGCCGGCTCCGGTAAGCATACCCTTGCCCGACTTCTGTCGGCGGCCATTTTATGCGAAAATGCCGAAAAGCCCTGCCTGACCTGTAATCCCTGCCGCAAGGTCATGGCATCCACCCATCCGGACTGTATCACGGTGGAAGACCCGGAGCATAAGAATGTGGCAGTAAAGCTCGTCCGGGAGGCTCGGGCGGATATGTATGTGATGCCCAACGAGGGCAGCCGTAAAATCTACATTTTTCCCCAGGAATTGGGCATTGAGGGTCAAAATGCCCTGTTAAAGGTGCTGGAGGAGCCGCCGGAATACGGTGTGTTCATCCTATTGTCAGACAATCCGGAAAAGCTGCTGCCTACCGTCCGCTCCCGCTGCACGGAATTGAGCCTGTTGCCTCTGTCGGAGGAGCTTCTGCGTTCGGCTTTGCAAAAGGCGTTTCCAGAAGCTGACGATGAGAGTCTGTCTGCTGCCATCAGCCGCAGCGGCGGCTATTTGGGTCAAGCCAAGGCACTGCTTGCCGATGGCGCGGCGGTCAGTCCGCAGACGGAGGGCTTCGTGAGGAGCTTTTCCCAGCGTGACAGCATGGGGCTTGTACAGGTGCTGGTGCCTATGGAGAAGTGGAAACGGGATCAGGCTATCCCCGAGTGGCAGCTCTGGCTACAGTTGCTGGAGAGCGCTCTTACCTGCCACGCAGGACAAGCGGCCACCTCGCCCTTGGCAAGACAGCTCAGCACCAACCGCAGCGCAAGGGAGTTGATGCAGGCCGTTTCGGTTCTGCAAAAAGTTATCGAATATGCACAGGGTAATGTGTCGGTGGCTGCCATCTGCGGCTATCTGCAATGGGCCTTGAGATAAAGGAGTATACAATGGAAGAGCAAATTTTAACCGAGGCCCAGCTCCCGTCGGAGTTTGAGGTGGTGGATATTCAGTTCCGCCCCGGGCAGAAGGTTTACTTTTTCGACCCTGCGGGTTTTTCTCTGCGGGCCGGTGACCATGTGATTATCGATACCGCCCGGGGGCCGGAGTATGGCTACTGCACCGGCGGCAACCACATAGTGCCACGCAGGGATGTGGTTCTGCCTCTGCGCCCGGTCATTCGTCCGGCTACCCCGCAGGACGAGCGGGTGGCAGCGGAAAATCAAGCCAAGGAAAAGAAGGCCTACGAGGTCTGCATGGAGAAAATTGCCGAGCACGGCTTGGATATGCAGCTGGTAGGTGCGGAGTGCGCCTTTGACGGCAGCCGAATTCTCTTCTTCTTCACCGCCGATGAGCGGGTGGACTTCCGGGAACTGGTGAAGAACCTGGCCGGTGTCTTCCACACCCGTATCGAGCTTCGCCAGATCGGCGTCCGGGACAAGGCAAAAATGGTGGGCGGCTTGGGCATTTGTGGCAGGCCCTTCTGCTGCGCAAGCTTTTTGGATGATTTCCAGCCGGTGTCTATCAAAATGGCCAAGACTCAAAACCTTAGCCTGAATCCTACTAAAATCTCCGGCACCTGCGGCAGACTCATGTGCTGTCTGAAGTACGAGCAGGATGCCTATGAGGATTTACTCCGTACCGCACCCAAGGTAGAGTCCTTTGTGGACACCCCCCAAGGCCGCGGCACTGTCGTTGAGGTGGATTTGCTCCGCCAGCGAGTAAAGGTGAAGATGGAGAATCAGCCGGAGGTTATCAATGTGTTTGCCAACGGGGAAATTGCTGTTTTGCGTAACGGCAAGGCAAAGAAGACCGATGCCCCCATTCCGGAGGATTATGCCCCCATTTCCAGCCAAAAGAGGCCGGCACCCAAGGAGGAAAAGCCTGTATTTCTGGATTCTATTCGCTTCCGCTATTCCGAGGAGACCATAGCCGAGGAAACGGCACCGGAGGCTTTTGCTGAGGATGTTGTCCCGCAGGATGAACCGCAGGGGGAAAAGCGCACACCCAACCGCCGTCGCAAATCCCGAAAAGCAAGAGCACCCCAGTCGGAAAAGGCAGTTGCGCCGGAGCAGAAGAAGCCGGCACCCAAGCAGGAGAAAACCACTGAGCCTGCCGCTGAGGGCAAAAAACCGCCCCGTCGTCCCAATCACTATCGCCGCCGTTTCAACAGATCTGCCGGTGAAAAGAAATCTGACGCATAAC
>JBGVPJ010000156.1:0-15566 GCA_045126955.1 Faecousia sp. | reverse complement strand
GGGTGAAAACGGTGCAGGTAAGTCCACACTGATCAAGGTGCTTTGCGGCATACACAAAAATGATGGCGGCACCATTGAATACTTCGGTGAGCAGGTGAACTTCCACAATATTGCGGAGTCTCAGGCTGCCGGCATCAGCGTCATCCATCAGGAGCTGAACATGATGAACCACTTGACCGTGGCGCAGAATATGTTCATCGGCCGTGAAATTATGAGCAACGGCTTCATCAACGACAAGAAAATGGAAGAGCAGGCGCAGTTGCTGTTTGACAAGATGGGCGTTGGCATTGACCCCTCTATAAAGCTGGGTGAACTGACCGTCGGCAAGCAGCAGATGGTGGAAATTGCCAAGGCAGTTTCCCGTGACTGTAAGCTGCTGGTGCTGGATGAGCCCACCGCTGCGCTGACCCAGCCTGAGGTGGAGGAGCTGTTCAACATCATGCGCGACCTGCAGGCCAAGGGCATCGGTATGATCTACATCTCCCACCGTATGGACGAGATCAACCGCATTTCCGACAGAGTTACCGTTATGCGTGACGGCGAGTATGTGGGCACCGTGAACACCGCTGATGTGACCAAGGACGACATCGTGAAGATGATGGTCGGCCGTGTGATCATGGGCGACAAGAAAGAATGCAGCGCCTGCCCCGCTGACGCTCCTGTGATTTTGGAAGTCAAACATCTGAACGCAGGCAAGATGGTCAAGGATGTGAGCTTTACCCTTCGCCGTGGCGAGATTTTGGGCTTTGCAGGTTTGATGGGTGCAGGACGGACCGAGGTGGCCCGCGCACTTTACGGTGCAGACTACAGGCAAACCGGTGAGATCTACATAAACGGCAAGAAAGTCAACATTAAGACTCCCGAGAAGGCCGTAAAGAACGGCATCTGCTATCTGTCTGAAGACCGCAAGCGTTACGGTCTGATGCTGGCAAAGTCCGTTTCGGAAAACTCTGCCATCGCCTCCATTGATAAGTTTGTTCATAAAGGCTGGATCAACGATAAGGAAATCGCCAAGACTGCTGAAGAATACAACGCAAAACTTCGTACCAAGACTCCTTCCATGGAGCAGCTGCTGAAGAACCTCTCCGGCGGCAACCAGCAGAAGGTCATCATCGCCCGCTGGCTGATCAAGGACTGCGACATCTTCATTTTTGATGAGCCCACCCGTGGTATCGACGTGGGCGCCAAGAGTGAGATGTACGCACTGATGGAGGATTTGGCCGCTCAAGGCAAGTCCGTCATTATGATCTCCTCTGAGCTGGCTGAGATCCAGCGCTTGAGCGACCGGGTCATCGTCATGTGCGAGGGCCGGATCACCGGCGAGCTGGACATTGCTGATGCAACTCAGGAAGAAATTATGAAATACGCCACCATGCGTGAGTGATCGTAAGGAAAGGGAATGAATACAATGAAACTTAATATGAAAAAGCCTTTTAAACTTCAGCAGAATATCATTATGCTCTTTGCAACAGCAGCTCTGCTGGGCCTGTTCAGCTTGGTAAACCCCAATCTGACAGATAAATACATGATCCTTACTATGGTTCAGAGCTTTGCCCCCTATGCTGTAATGGGTCTGGGTGTTACCTTCGTTATCGCCACCGGTGGTATCGACCTGTCTTTGGGCACTGTAACCATCGCTTCCGCTGTCCTGGCCGGTAAGATGTATACCACAGGCATCATTCCTCTTTGGGCAACCATCCCCGTGATGATGGCAATCGGCACCCTGTGCGGTTTTCTCAATGGCCTCATGGTGGCAAAGCTGAAGATCCCTGCATTTATTGCAACTCTGGGCACCATGATGGTAGCTCGCGGACTCTCCGCTCTGATTGCCGATGTCCCCAACATTTTCTTCCCTAACGGCAGTTGGTACAACAAGACCTTCTCCAGCCTGTCCATCGGTAACGTAAGCGCGATTCCTGTTGGCTTGTTTTGGGTACTGGGCTTGATGGTGATTTGCATGTACCTGATGTACAAGAACAAGATCGGCCGTTACATTCTGGCCATTGGCTCCAACGAGGAAGCCACCCGCCTGTCCGGTATCAATACCGATAACTACAAGGTTTTTGCATACGCATTTGCCGGTATGTTCTGCGGCATCGCCGCCATCTTCTTCTCTGCTGCCAACCCCACCATCTCCTGCGCTACCGGTAACGGTATGGAGATGGACGCCATCGCAGGCGTTTACATTGGCGGTACTTCTTCTGCCGGCGGTGTTGCTTCCGTTTCCGGTTCTGTCATTGGCGCGATTCTGCTGGTTGTGATCCGTAACGGTTTGAATATGGTCCTGACAAAAATGGGCGTAAACCTGAACTCCACTTATGTGACCTACGTCCTGACCGGTATTATTGTGGTTGTTGCTATTTTGATGGACATCATCAAGACCAACAACCAGAACAAGGTGAAGATCGAAAAGATCGACGAGCCTAAAAAAGGAGAAGCCACGAAGGCTTAAAACCCATTGTATAAGTGTGAGCCAAAGGCCCACTTAAAATGAAACAAATTATAAAATTAGGAGGAAACACTATGAAGAAAATTATTGCACTGGCACTGGTACTTGTTATGGTGCTGGGCATGGCTGCTTGTGGCGCCAAGTCCAACAAGAAGACGATCGCTGTTATCGCTAAGGGCGAAACCCATGCTTTCTGGCTGGCTGTTAAGGCCGGCGCTCAGAAGGCCGCTGACGAGAAGGGCTACAACTTGACCTTCCGTGGTCCCGAAGGCGAAGATCCCGAGTTCGTATCCAGCCAGAGAGAAATGCTTCAGCAGGCTCTGTCCAACGGTGCTGCCGGCATCGTTTTGGCTACCATCGGCTCCGGCTTTGGCGAGCAGCTGACCCAGGCATACGACAAGAAGATCCCTGTTGTTACCTTTGACTCCGGTCTGAAGGCTCCCGAGGATATCACCGAGGGCAAGAATCCCATCGTTGCTCACGTTGCTACCGACAACAAGGCTGCTGCTGCTGTTAACGGCGAAAAGCTGTTCGCTGCTATCAAGGCTGACATCGCTGCTGCTTCCGCTGACGCTAAGTATGTAGTTGGTGTTATTCAGCACGACGAGACCTCTACCGGCTATGACCGCGCTGACGGCTTCATCGAGAAGTTCAAGGCTCTGGCTGACGCTGACGAGACCACCAAGGGCAAGTACGAGATCGTTAAGGAAGTTAAGCCCGCTCCCGGCACCAACAACGATAACTACAAGCTGGCTCTGCAGGCTCTGTACCAGAGCGGCGTCAAGGCTCTGTTCATGACCAACGAAGGCGTTGCTAAGCAGGTTTACGACGAAATCAACGCTGTTCAGGGCAAGTACGACAACATCGTATTCTCCGGCTTCGACGCTGGCACCAAGCAGCTGAACTGGATGAAGGAAGAGAACTCCATCCTGATCGGCTCCGTTGCTCAGGACTCCATCGAGATGGGCTACCAGGCTGTTATGCAGTGCATCGCTGCTATCGAAGGCGAGACTGCTGTTAACAAGAACATCGTTGGTACTTGGTACGACGCATCCAACCTGATCGATATGGTTAAGAAGGATCTGGCTTACACCGACACCGCTGCTGATAAGGCTGCTCTGCTGGGCCAGTAATCTTCGGTAAAGTCAATAATTATTAGATAATATTAATGCCTGCTGCAATTTGCAGCAGGCATTTTTTTAGAATACCAATTGTACCAACAGCATGTAGCCGACAGTGCCGATGCCGATGCTCAATAGGCTGTTACGCTTCCATACATGTAACAGTACGACGATACCAATGGAAATGAGCTCCGGCAGACCGTATGGAGCAGTCAAAACGGAGATGTCCTTCAAGCAGTATGCTACCAACATGCCCATGATGGCGCAGGGGAGAACCTTGCCCAAGTCTACAATCCACGTGGGTGTTTTTCTGTTTTCACCGAAAATAAGAAAGGGCAGAAAACGGGTGGCCATAGTTACCAGGACCATCACCGCAATCAAGACGACATCATACATTTTCAGCCCTCCTTCCCGTCTTTTTCATAACGGTAAGCAGTACAGCAATCAGTGCCATGGAAGGAATTAGAAACAGCTCTTTGCCGAAAATTAACAAACATAGAACAGTGGCGGATAAGCCAATAATAGCAGGTTTATGATTTTTTTGACTGAGCCATTGTTCAACCAGCATGGTGACAAACAGAGCTGTCAGCACGAACTCCACGCCCTCAAAACTGATGGGTATCACAGTGCGTATTACATTTCCTAAACTGCAGCCGATAATCCAGTAAAAGTGATTCAGCAGGGACACGAGAAAGCAGTATCGGTGCCTGGACATGCCCTCCGGTGGCTGATTCTGCGTTACAAGAGAGTAAGTCTCGTCCGTCAAGGCGAAAATTAAATAGGGTTTTCGCTTTCCGGCATCCTTATAAGTATCCAACAGAGAGATACCGTAAAATAAATGCCGAGCGTTTAGTAGCAGGGTGGCGATGGCGGCGCTGATGATGGAAGCATGGTTGGCAATCAAGCTGACCGCCAAATACTGGGCCGAGCCTGCAAACATAAATACAGCCATGGCAATAGACCAGCCGATGCCGTATTCGGTTTGCTCACTGAGCAAAATCCCAAAGCCTGCACCGAGAAACAGATACCCGGTCAACACCGGAACCGTGTCCAAGAATACGGTTCTCAAAGCCTTGCGGTTCATACATTCGCTCCTTTCTTACCTGTAGAAAATCGCTGCACCCATCCCACCAATTTGCTTGAAAGCAGCACTGTCAGCAAAGAGAAGCCAATTCGTCTGATGGGGATGTAGGACAGTGACAACAGCAGTACGGTTACATCAAAAATCATGTAGACATACTCGATTTTAATTTTATAAATATTGCTCAAACTCATAGCTAAGGCATCGTCTCCGCTGGGTGCGCCGCCCACCCGGACGCACAGGCCGCAGCCGATACCCACGAACACCGCGCCCAGCAGGGCGGCCGCTAAGGGATACTCCGCAAGCTGTGGACACAGCGGGGGAAACTGTTCACATATCCAATAGGTGAGACTGAAACCTAGGGCAGACAGTGTGGAATAAAACAGAAAAGGCTTTCCCAATGTTCTCCAACCAAACAGATAGCAAAGAGCATTGATAATTAGGCCCGACAGGGCAGGAGAGATATGAAACCAGTGTTGCAGCAGCAGAGTCAGTCCCAGTTGGCCGCCCTCTGTAACACCGGCTTGGGCGTGGATATGAAATAAGCCAAAGGCAAGAATTCCGCTGCCCAACAGGGTAATGATGCTGTAATGTATAATTTTACGATAGCTCATAAGGCGCCTCCAAGGCAAAACATTCTATAAAATATAGCGGAAAACCATTGAATTGTCAATACTACAAAAATTGCTTGCAAAGTGGCGATTTTTCCGCTATGATGGAGGCAGTTTTTAATAGGAGGGAAATACAATGAAACAGGAAATCAATGTTTGGGAATATGCGCCGCAGATTTTAGAAGCAGTGGGTAAGGGTGTCCTTCTTACCGCTAAGGCAGACGGAAAGGTTAATCCCATGACCATCGGTTGGGGTACACTGGGAATCCAATGGGGTAAGCCGATTTTTATTGTGTTTGTACGCCAAAGCCGTTATACCAAAACACTGTTGGACAAAAATCCGGAGTTTACCGTTAATGTACCGATGGGTACATGTGATAAAAATATACTGAGTGTCTGCGGCAGGGAGTCCGGTCGGGATGTGGATAAGATTCAAAAGCTGGGACTTACTTTGATTGAAGGAGAAACTGTGTCAGTGCCCGGAATTTTACAGCTTCCGCTGACTCTGGAGTGCAAGGTGATTTACAAGCAGGACCAGGAGCTTTCTGCGCTGGACGAGGTAAGCCGCGAACGCTTTTACAAGTCCGGAACAAGGGACGATGGCGATTTTCACACGGCTTATTATGGAGAAATTAGCGCCGCCTATATTTTGCGTGATTGACAAAAAATAGACAAATCGCTATAATAGCGAAAACTGCAAAGAAGGATGATGGAGAGAATGAGCGATATAGGTGTGCTGGGCGCGGGTACTTGGGGTATGGCCTTGGCTCGCATGTTGCATAACAATGGCCACAGAGTATGCGTGTGGTCTGCATTAAGCAAGGAGGTGGAGCTGTTCTCCGCTACCCGAAGGCATCCCAATCTGCCCGGTATGGAGATTCCGGAGGGAATAGTCTTTACCGGAGAAATAGAGGAGGTCTGCCGCAAGCGGGATATCCTGCTGTTTGCGGTGCCGTCGCCCTTTGTGCGCAGCACTGCTCGATTGGCGGCGCCCTACGTTCAAGACAACCAGATCGTGGTGGATGTTGCCAAGGGTATTGAAGCGGATACACTGCTCACCATGACCCAAATTATCGCACAGGAGCTTAATAATCCGACAGTGAGGCTGGTGGCGCTCTCCGGGCCGACCCATGCAGAAGAGGTGGCAAAGGATTTGCCCACCACCATTGTATCTGCCTGTGAGGATCAAGCTGTGGCTGAAACGGTACAGAATGTATTTTGGGGCACCTGTATGCGAGTTTACACCAATGAAGATGTGTTGGGTGTTGAGCTGTGCGGTGCAATTAAAAATGTGATTGCCCTTGCCTCCGGCATTGCTGCAGGTCTTGGGTATGGAGACAATGCCAAGGCGGCGCTGATTACCCGTGGCATGGCCGAAATTTCCCGATTGGGATTGGCTATGGGTTGCAGGGAACAGACCTTTGGCGGCCTTGCAGGCATTGGCGATTTGATTGTTACAGCTACCAGTATGCACAGCCGGAACAACCGTTGCGGTATGCTCATCGGACAGGGTGTTCCGGTTGCGGAAGCTGTCAAGCAAGTGGGAATGGTGGTGGAAGGCATCAATGCTTTGCCGGCTGCTATGGCTTTGGCGGAGAAGTATCATGTGGAGATGCCTATTGTGGAAGCGGCCTATAATGTGGTTTTTGAAGGTGTGGACCCAAAGGCTGTGGTACATCAGCTCATGAGCAGGGATAAGAAACCGGAGCTGCCGCCGTTGGCGCTGGATAACCGATACGAATAAAAAGTCGGGGTGCGGTACGCACCCCGGCTTTTTACAACATAACAAAGAAGTAGCCCTTAACCGGTCCTTGGTTTCACCAGTTAAGGGCTACTTCTGTGCTATCTTGATATCTAACATCCTTGGTTAACCTCTCTTTCTACAGGGTGGACAGCTTCTCTTAATCCTCTTATGAAATCCATTCCCAAACATCAATTCTTCTAACTTTCACATCACACTCTTAAGCGAGCAGCCTATATGTCGGAATATTTTCTGGATTGGAAGTTCTGTCTTTTTTTGTTTCTTAGAACATTGGTATCACCCTTTCTGACTATACTATAGCACACAGATTTGGCGTTTTCAAGATGGAAAATTGTACAAAATAAACGATTTAAACTTGTATAATGCAAATAAATTGTGCAATAAATACAAATAATATGTTGACAAGGAAAGTTGGATTTGCTACAATAATCGTGTTGGGGTTAAAAATTCCGTATGTCTTTAAAACAGCGAATGCCGTGTATCTGTGGTGATACACGGCATTGTGATATTTTAAAGGGATTTGCGCCTTTGACGAGGGGAGTGCTATTAGACGTTGAACAGGAAGTTGACGATGTCGCCGTCCTTCATAATATACTCCTTGCCCTCACTGCGAACCAAGCCCTTTGCCTTGGCATTGGCCATGGTGCCTTGCTCTTTCATATCATGGAAGGCAATAACCTCGGCACGGATGAAACCCCGCTCGAAGTCGGTGTGAATCTTGCCGGCGGCCTGAGGAGCCTTGGTACCCTTTTTGATGGTCCAGGCTCTGCACTCGTCGGAACCGGCGGTTAGGAAGGAGATAAGACCCAACAGTGCATAGGAACTGCGAATCAGTCGGTCCAGACCGGATTCCGCCACGCCCAGCTCCTCCATAAACATCGCTTTTTCCTCCGGATCGTCAAGCTCGGCAATATCTGCCTCCAGCTTGGCGCAGATGGGGATCAGCTGGCTACCCTCGGCCTCGGCCAAAGCCTTCACTGCCATATAGTGGCGGTTGCTCTCCGGCTCGTTGATTTCACTTTCTGCCAGGTTGGCAACGTAAATGGTCTTTTTCAAGGTTAGCAGATCGGAGGTAGCGATGAGGGCCATGTCGTCTTCACTACCGTCAAAGGTCCGCGCCAGCTTGCCCTCGTTGAGATGTTTCAAAAGCTCCGTGAACAGCTCAGCTTCACGGGCAAATTTCTTGTCGCCGCCCTTCATAGCCTTCTGCGCCTTGTCGATCCGGCGTTCCACCATTTCCATATCGGCCATCACCAGCTCCAGGTTGATGATGTCAATGTCACGCAGAGGATCGGTGCTGCCCTCCACATGGGTTACATTCGAGTCTTCAAAGCAGCGAACGACATGGACAATGGCATCGGTGGTGCGGATATTGCTGAGGAATTTGTTGCCCAGGCCCTCGCCTTTGGAGGCACCCTTCACAAGACCTGCGATGTCTACAAACTCAATCACGGCAGGGGTCAGCTTTTTGGGGTTATGCAATTCGGCGAGCCATGTAAGCCGCTCGTCCGGCACGGACACCACACCCACATTGGGATCGATGGTGCAGAAAGCATAGTTATCAGCCGGCACACCGGCATTGGTAATGGCGTTGAACAATGTGGACTTGCCTACATTGGGAAGTCCTACGATACCTAATTTCATTGTCTTTTCTATCTCCTTAAAATCCTTTATTTATCAAGGTTTTTTGGCACCCCGGTTTTCCGTATACACCTTTTACACACCTTTTTACACGGTAGCGGTGGGGGAGCTTTCTTCAAACAAGGATGCGCCTTCTGTCAGGACAAAAGGTACATATTGCAATCAAAGTAATTATAACACAGTGCGCCCTTTTTCTCAAGACAATAATGAAAACTTTTCCACAAGAATTTGTGAAGTGTTATCAGATACAAAGACTTTTGCTGATGAATGCTTCAAACTTCAATGCAAACAAGAAAAGGTGCCGCTTCAACAGGCGGCACCTTTTGGGAAAAAATAGTGTAGATCAGTTGGAATATTTATCTGCGTGTTTCTTTTCTTGCTAAATCACCATATACAGGGGTAGCCAATCCAAAACCGCCGGACACAGTGAGAATCTGACCGGTAGTGTAGGCAGATGCATCGCTGGCGAAATAGCAGACCGCCTCCGCAATCTCTTCCGGTAGGCCCATACGGCCCAAGGGAATATGGCGCATAAACAAATTGCGGAAATCATCCGACAGATGCTTTTCTACGGCTTCCGTGGCAGTCATGCCGGGAAGAACAGCATTGCATCGGATATGGTGTTTTGCTTCCTGCACGGCAATCAGCTTTGTTAGATAGTTAATGGCAGCTTTGCTGGTACCATAGGCCACCTGCGAAATATCCGGCACAAGGCTGCCTACAGAAGAAATATTGATGATACTGCCGCCATTCTTTGCCATGTGCCTTGCCGCAGCCTGGCTGGCCATAAAAACGCTTCGCAAATTCAAATTCACGGTATCCAAAAAGACTTGAGGATCTGTATTTGCAAAATCCAGATCCTTTCCCGGGTTGGATGTGCCGAAATTATTTACCAGCACATCAATGCGTCCGGCATCCCGAACCACCTCCTCTACCATAGAGGTGAAAGTTTCCGGCTTGGTAGCATCGTTGTACACGCATTTGGTATTTGACAATGTCTTTGCGATTTCCTGAGCCCGTTCTAAATCCCGGGCAGCCATATAGACTTGTGCGCCTTCCATGGCGCACTTTTTTACAATAGCAAGGCCAATACCACGGGTAGAGGCTGTTACCAAAATAACTTTATCTTTTAATCTCATATTAGGACTCCTTTATAACTTTTCGTTTTGGCAGAAACAGAACTGCCACAATGCCCAACGCCACACACAGGATCTCTGCGATTGCCAGAAAATGAATGGACGCAACAGCCGCTGCAGGTTCCGCTGCGCCTGCGGCAATTCTGCCTGTGATCTGATTGGTGAATAACGGGACAAACACTGCCACGCCAAATGGCGCTGCCAAATCACGGAACAGCCCATAAGTTCCCGTGCCTGCTCCGGCTGCTTGCGGCGTTAGTCCGGAAAGAACGACCTTCATAAAGATAGTACCGTTTCCGCCAAGGCCGAAGCCAAGAACACCAAGAGAAGCCATTAGCAACAATACGGAAGTGACCTCTGTGAACAGCAGCAGGATCCCACAACCGATGCCGGTCAGTAGGAAGGAACCTATGAGGATTCGTTTCGGTTCAAATTTATCTGCTAACGGCCCCAAAACAACCGCGCCCAAAGACATGCCCACATACATGACAGAGATAGCATAGCCGGAGATGGCGGCATTATTCGGTTGGGTATAATTCACGAAGACAATGGTGTTCGTCATATTGGCTTGCATCAAACCTTGGGTCAAAAATAGAGCCAGCACACTTAAGATAAAAGCACTCCGCCCTATAAAGCTGCCCGACAGGATGGGGTGGGAACTTTTTCTTTCCGCAAGGGCAAGGCCCACCAGACTGACAATTGCAAGAATCAGCACAATGAGAAACGGTGTGGATGTCCAACCGAAGTTTTGCCCAAAAGAGGGGACGCACAGTAGCAGGCTAAAGAAGATCAGAATCAAAACAGCGCCGGTAACATCAAAGTTCTGCAGTGGCTTTTTTGTAGACACTTGATTGTGGGAAGTAAAGGTACAGGCAGTAAAGATGCCGGCACAAATGGCAACACATACCCACAGCATGGTTCGCCATCCGTAAGAAGAAACAATTAGTCCGCCTATGGTCGGTCCTATGATAACCGACGCACTGGACAGAAGCATATACAAGGAAAAGCCTTTTGCGATTTTATCTTGGGGAAACTCCGTTGCGATATAGGCAAGGATCACAGGGCCCATTGCTGCTGTACCAACACCTACGATGAATCGGGCGATCATCATAAACACAAGGGAGTTTGCAAGGGCAGAAAGGACATTTCCCAATGTGAATACCGCAACACCCAAAAGAAGTGTCTTTCTCCGTCCAATCACATCACCCACTTTACCAAGAATGGGCGCACAGGCGGCGGTAGACATAGCCTGCGCTAGAGCCGTCCATGTGGTGTTATTATAGGCAATGCCAATATCCTGCACAAAGGCAGGACCTGAGACCGTGGAAAAGCCGCCGACTAAACCGATCAAAAGGGCTGCCAATGCATAAGGAATAAATCCTTGTTTATATGAAATCCTGCGTTCCATCATTTCACTTCCTTTTAGCTGTAGTATGTCCAGATTTTTATGCATTATTTCATATTGTTTGGACACACTTTCTCACAGGAGGGATCGAACTATGAAGCAAAAATTTTTGATTTGCAAGCATTGCGGCAATATCGTTGCCGTGATTCGGGATAAGGGTGTTCCCGTCTATTGCTGCGGCGAAGAAATGCAGGAACTGATTCCCGGCACAACTGAAGCATCTGGGGAGAAACACATCCCTGTATACAAAGTTGAGGGAAATACTGTCCATGTAACTGTGGGCTCTGTGGAGCATCCCATGACCCAGGAGCACTATATCGAGTGGGTGTGTTTGGAAACGGAACACGGTATCCAGTATGCCCATCTTGACCCGGACGACAAACCCAAGGCAAAATTTTCTATCTGCGAGGGAGATGAGGTCCGGGCTGTATACGCATTTTGCAATCAACACGATTTATGGAGGAAATAAATATGTCTATGATCAACAAGGAAATTTCCGATTTTCGCACCTATGCCTACCACGAAAATGATTTTAAGTTTGTGAGCAAGGAAGATATCTTGGGTAAATGGAGCGTCTTTTTCTTCTATCCTGCGGACTTTACCTTTGTGTGTCCCACGGAACTGGAAGACCTGGCAGACAAGTATGAACAGTTCCGCGCCATCGGCTGCGAGGTCTATTCCGTGTCTACCGATACCCATTTTGTCCACAAGGCCTGGCACGATGCATCCGAGCGCATCAAAAAGATCAATTATCCCATGCTGGCTGACCCTACCCACAGCATTTCCAAAGATTTTGAGGTGCTGATTGAGGCAGATGGCCTTGCGGAGCGCGGCACTTTCATTATCAATCCCGAGGGTAAGATCGTGGGGTATGAGGTGACCGCCGGCAATGTGGGCAGAAACGCGGAGGAGCTGCTGCGGAAGGTCCAGGCTTGCCAGTTTGTCCATGCCCATGGCGATCAGGTGTGTCCTGCCAACTGGAAGCCTGGTGCAGAAACCTTGAAGCCTAGCTTGGATCTGGTGGGTCAGCTTTGAGTCGGCAAGGCCGACAGCTAATTCGTGCTTGGCTGGTCAGTATTCGTTACACCTTTGGGTACCGCTCGGTAACGCAACATTTCTAGTCAAAGTAGGGAGAATAATATGAAAAATCTATACGATGTTATTATCGTTGGCGGCGGCCCTGCGGGGCTGACCGCCGCCTTGTACCTTGCACGGGCGAAATATCGGGTACTGGTGCTGGAAAAGGAGCAGTTCGGCGGGCAGATCGCCATCACCCATGAGGTAGTTAACTATCCCGGTATTGCCAAGACCAGCGGTAAAGCCTTGACCGATACCATCCAGCAGCAGGCGGAAACCTTTGGGGCGGAATTTCTACTAACAGAGGCTGTCGGTTTTGAACTAGATGGGGATATTAAGACTGTGCATACCAATAAAGGAGACTACCGCTGCTTCGGCATTCTGCTTGCAACAGGTGCCCATCCGCGAGCTGTTGGATTCAAGGGAGAGGAAGAACACAAGGGCAGAGGTGTTGCCTACTGCGCTACCTGCGATGGGGAGTTTTTTACCGGAAAAGAAATTTTCGTCGTCGGCGGCGGTTATGCCGCTGCGGAGGAAAGTGTATTCTTAACGAAGTTTGCCAAGCATGTGACGATTCTTGTGCGTAAGGACGACTTCTCCTGCGCTGCATCGGTTGCCGACCAGGCAAAGAACCATGAGAAAATCACCGTACTGACCAATACGGTGATGGAAGAAGTATCCGGAGAGAACGGTCTGACCTATGCCCGGTACAAAAATACCGCCACCGGAGAGGTGACGGAAGTCAAGAGCGAGGAATCCTTTGGTGTCTTTGTGTTTGCTGGATATGCTCCGGCTACTGAGGCGGTAAAGGGAATCGTAGAACTGAACGAACAGGGATATATCATTACCGATGCATCACAAAAGACCAGTGCAGAAGGTGTATATGCAGCGGGAGATGTATGCATCAAACCTTTGCGGCAGGTGGTGACCGCCACTAGCGACGGTGCGTTGGCGGCAACAGAGTTGGAGAAGTATGTGGCAGCAATGCAGCGAAAGACCGGCCTGCGTGCCGATGCGCCTACCCCAAAGAAAAGCGATTTATCTGTTGCAGTGCAAACGCAGAATTCTGACAACAGCGACGAACTGTTTACGGCAGAAATGCGGCAGCAACTGGATACTGTGTTTGGCAGAATGGAACGCCCGCTTTTGTTAAAACTCTCTTTAGACAGCCGCCCGGTGTCGAGTGAATTGGAGCGATTTATTACGGCTCTCGTGGCCCTTTCGGATAAGCTGACGGCAGAGGTGGTAGACAAGAAGACGGATGGAGACTATGCCCCTTGCGTGGAGGTTTGCTTGGCAGACGGTGCACCAACCGGCCTTGCCTTTCACGGCGTTCCCAGCGGTCACGAGTTTACCTCTTTTGTGCTGGGCCTTTACAATGCGGCCGGCCCCGGGCAGACACTGGATGATACCGCCAAAGAACAAATAGCAGCTATCAAAGAAAAAACGGATTTAAAGATATTGGTCACACTGTCGTGCACCATGTGCCCGGATCTGGTAGTAGCGGCACAGCGAATTGCCGCAGCCAATCCAAATGTTACCGCCCATGTGTATGACGTTCGTCATTTTGAAAATCTTAAAAATCAGTACAATGTGATGAGTGTGCCATGCATGGTCATAAACGATGACAAGGTATCTTTTGGGAAAAAGAATATATCGCAGGTTCTTGAGGAGCTTCTTAAGTAACCAATATGCAAACACCCCGCCTTTATACAAAGGCGGGGCGTTGTCATAGGATATGTTGCAATGGCTTTTTCTTGGTAACTTCATTTTGGTTTTTACACCTTTTTACACGGTAGCGGTGGGAGAGCTTACTTCAAACAAGGATGCGCCTTCTGTCAGATGTGAAGACCTCTGCTGATAAGCTCTTCAAACTCCTTGCGCAGCATGGCATCGATTCTATTGATGCCGATTTTGCTCGGATCTGCCGCTTCTTTGATGGTTCGTGTGATTTTATGGCAAATTGGCACGGGATTCGTAGTTTTAGCAAGGAAAGTGCAAACAATTTGTACAACTTCTGCATAAAAAATCTTGACAATACTGTAAACATAGGCTAAAATTAAAATACCTATAATTATAAAGGGATGATTATAAATAGGAGGCTAAAAAATGAAAAAGCAAACCGTAAAACGCGCGTTGTTTGCCAGTGCTATGTCGCTGTTGCTTTGCGTGAGCATGCTTGTTGGCACCACCTTCGCGTGGTTTACCGACGCAGTAACCAGTGGCAACAACATCATCAAGTCCGGCAATCTGGATGTCGAGATGTACTGGGCAGATGGCACTAAGGCTGTTCCCACTGTGGACAACGGCTGGACCGATGCATCTCAGGGTGCAATCTTTGATTATGACAAGTGGGAGCCCGGCTACACCCAGGTTCGTCACATCAAGATTGCAAACAAGGGTACTCTGGCCCTGAAGTACCAGGTCAGCATTGTGGCAAATGGCGAGGTATCCGATCTGGCTAATGTGATCGATGTCTACTATGTCGATCCCGCCGTTCAGGTAGCAAACCGTACCGACCTGACCGATGCCAACAAGCTGGGCACTCTGACCCAGGTTCTGGCAAAGCTGGGCGAAACCGGCTCTGGCGAGCTGGCTGCCAACACCGCTGATACCATCACTCTTGCATTTAAGATGCAGGAATCCGCGGACAATAAGTACATGAACAAGTCTATCGGCACTGATTTCTCAGTTGTTTTGAATGCTACTCAGCTGACTTACGAAAGCGATAGCTTCGGCAATCAGTATGATAATGGTGCTCAGAATCCCGCAATGGATATTATCACCGTTCCTGAAAACAACACCGCAGATATTGTGCTTAGCACCGAAACCGTAAATATTGCCGTTCCTGCTGCCGCTGCTCAGGCTGGCGATGTCTATAAGTTGGTGGTGAGCGACGAGAAGGTTGCAACCGACGAGGTGACTGGCGAAACCACCGTTTCCCTCGACGTGGATTTGTACAAGAACTATGCAAAGGTCAGCGTCAGCGAAACGATTTATGAAGTGAAGCTTGCCATTGCCAAGGGCGTTACCATTTCTGAGGTTACTCACAACGGTGTTGCTCTGACCGAGGCAACCACCGGCGCCGATCAGACCTATACCTATGATTTTGCTACCGGTGTGCTGACGGTCTACACCAAGTCCTTCAGCCCCTTTGCGATTACTTATGACATGAATGCCATCATTGTGACTGACGCAGAAACAGCACAGGCAGCTCTTGATAATGCCGCTTCCGGCACTGTGATCAAGCTGACCCCCGGTGTAAACTATGGTACGCTTGAAT
>JBGVPJ010000155.1:0-3566 GCA_045126955.1 Faecousia sp. | reverse complement strand
CCTCTTCGAATCCCTAACTTTAGCAAAAAAGCTCCACCCCTAAAGGGGGGGAGCTTTTTTGGCGGAGAGTTAGGGATTCGAACCCTAGGTTCCTTTCGGAATCACCAGTTTTCAAGACTGGCTCCTTAAACCGCTCGGACAACTCTCCAGGTGGGGTCAATCATACCATTTTACACCCGGATTGTCAAGCAAGGATGTATGTTCTTATTTTCTTTTCAAGGCATAGGATGTTCCATACATTGATTTTGAGGTGGTACTTATGGAATATGCATCCAACACAATTACACTCAGAGGCACCCTTTTGGCACTGCCAAAACTCTCCCACAACAATCACGGAAAAGATTTCTACCGATTTACTCTGGAAGTTCCCCGTCTTTCAGGGACTGTAGATCTGCTTCCGGTCGTAGCCGCAGCACCGCTTGTGATGGATCTTGACCCGACAGCAGGTGACATGCTCACTGTCACCGGACAGATCCGCTCCCATAATCAGCGCAGCGAAGATGGGCGGCATTTGCTGATTTTTGTGTTTGCAACCAATCTTACTGTAGAATACGGAGAACCCATCAATGATGTATATTTAGAAGGACCTCTTTGCAGAGAACCTACGTTTCGCAGAACACCTTTAGGCAGGGATATTTGTGATGCCATGCTGGCAGTACCCAGAGCTTTCCATCGGGCGGATTATCTTCCCTGCATCCTTTGGGGTCGCACCGCACAAGAGATTTCCCAGTGCCACACACGGGATGTTATCGCAATTCGGGGACGTTTGCAAAGCAGAATCTATACAAAGGTGACAGCAGATGGTGCCGAAGACCGCACGGCATATGAGATTTCTGCCCTCAGCGCTGAAATCATCGGACCGCAAAGCCGGTGAGGGATTGCAGAGCTTCTCCCCCACCTTAAGCCACGCTCCGGATACGGTATGTTCCATATTATCCGAAGCTTTCCCTTTTGTGCAGAATGAATTACCGCTTTTCTTTTTGCCGCATTTATGATAAACTGGTGAAAACAATAGAAAGAGGTGATTCTGTGACGGATAAAGTAAACGCAATTATTGATGCCCTGGAAGCTCGCTATCCCGATGCGCTATGCGCATTGCATTACAGTAAGGACTATGAGCTGATGATTGCCGTTCGTCTGTCTGCACAGTGTACCGATGCCCGGGTAAATCTGGTAACGCCAGCCTTGTTTGAAGCCTATCCCACATTGGAGGATTTTGCAAAAGCTGATATTTCGGATGTGGAAAATTTCGTTCACTCCTGCGGATTCTACCGTCAGAAGGCAAAAGACATCGTTCAAAGCTGTCAGATGCTGATTGAACGATATGATAGCAAAGTTCCAAATTCCATGGAGGAACTGCTGAAATTACCCGGCGTTGGCAGAAAAACAGCGAATCTTCTGCTGGGTGATCTCTACGGTGTTCCCGGCAGTATCGTCTGCGATACCCACTGCATCCGAATCTGTGGTCGGTTGGGACTTTCTGAAGGAAAAGAACCGGAGAAAGTGGAGCGGCAGCTGAGAAAGATTCTTCCTCCGGAAAAAAGCAGCGACTTTTGTCACCGGATTGTATTGTTTGGCCGGGATGTTTGCACCGCACGGTCGCCTAAATGCGGAGAATGCCCGCTGGCTATCCACTGCAAATATATGAATGGGTAATAATTCCCCCTTGTCCGAATACACTTGGACAAGGGGGGATTTTCTTGGGTAAACGGCTACCGCTTTTTTATAACGCTCTGCTGCTGACAGCTGTAAATCTGTTGCTGAGATTTGCCTCCACATCCTTCCAGGTATTTTTGTCCGGACGAATTGGTGCTGAGGGGATTGGTCTTCTGCAGCTGGTGCTGTCCGTTGGTGCATTGGCTGTGACGGCCGGTATGGGTGGCATCCGAACCGCTACCATGTATCTATCCGCCGAAGCAGTTGGTCAAAATAAGGAAGGCCAAATGGTCTGGGTCTTGTCCGGATGTGTTCTCTACAGTTTGATCCTCAGCACGACAATAGGTCTCACCCTCTATTACTTTGCTCCCAAAATTGCAGCTGTCTGGTTAGGAAATCCCGAAACTTTCCGTGCCATTCGTCTTTTCGCTTGTTTCCTGCCTGTAAATTGTCTGTGCGGCGTGATGGTTGGGCACTTCACAGGAATCAACCGAATCGGCACTCTGGCGGCTGTGGAGGTAGCTGAGCAAGCTTTTAGTATTATTCTGACCGTATTGCTGCTCAAGCTTTGGGCTGGTAATAACAGCATCAGAGCCTGTCATAGTGTAATCCTAGGCAGTGGGTTGGGAGCATGTTTTACCCTAACTGTTCTGCTGATTCTAAAACATAGCCATTCCACCCACAGTAAAAAACGGATCAAAACTGGAAGAAAACTCTGGCAGACCGCAGTACCTCTGGGCATAGCAGATAATATAAAAGCTGGAATCTCCACAACAGAAAATCTTATGGTTCCAAAGAGGTTAGGCCTCTTTCCTGGTGAAACAGCACCCTTGGCTGTATTTGGCATGGTGTGTGGAATGGTATTTCCGGTGTTGATGTTTCCTGCAGCCATTCTATTTGGGCTGGCTGAACTCTTAATTCCGGAATTGGCCCGCTGTAATGCAGCGGGCAGTACTACACGAATTCGTCATCTTGCGAAACGCAGTATGCTGCTGGCGATGATCTATGGATGCTTTTGCGGCGGTATTTTGTTCATTGGAGCCGAAACCTTGTGCGATCGTTTGTATAAAACCATTGAAGGTGGTACCTATCTGCGTTGTTTTGCAGTATTGGCACCCATGCTCTACTGTGATGCAATTACAGATGCCATGGTAAAAGGACTAGGACAGCAGAAAACCTCTGTCAGATATAATATTTTGACATCTGCAATGGATGTTGTGCTCCTATTCTTCCTCCTGCCTCGTTATGGAATCAAAGGGTATTATCTGAGCTTTCTGGTGACACATCTCATCAATTTTATACTAAGTATTCATTTACTTAAAAAGCTTATTGGAAGAGTAACAAATTTTCATACCGCAGTATTTACTGTAATTGCGGCGATCATTGGCATATTCATCAGTTCACAGCTTCAGGGAAAATGGAAGATAATCGGCTTTTGTAGTGTATTTACGGTTTTGATTCAACTGTTGGGAGTTCTGAAGAAAGAAGACATCATATGGTTTAAGGGACTAATTACAAAAGAATCGCTGAAATAATAAGGCCTCGACTATATTAGTCGAGGTGCCTTGCACATATGATATTTAGGCAGAAAAAACCTCAACCTTTCGGTTGAGGTTTTTTGTGTTCGCGTTACTTATTTTCCCAGGCAGTCGCCCGCCAAGTATCGTCAGCGTACATGAGCTTAACTTCTGTGTTCGGGATGGGAACAGGTGGACCCTCATGACAATCAACACGAACTATATTATTGAGCAGCTTTCGCTGTTTCAATCTTTGGTGACCCATACCGGATTCGAACCGATGTTAACGGCGTGAGAGGCCGCTGTCTTAACCACTTGACCAATGGGCCATTGGTGCACCTTCAGGGACTCGAACCCGGGACCCACTGATTAAGAGTCAGTTGCTCTACCAAC
>JBGVPJ010000154.1:0-39344 GCA_045126955.1 Faecousia sp. | reverse complement strand
GAAATGACCAACGTCGGCATGATGGACTGCAAGAAGGCTCTCCAGGCTTGCGACGGTGATATGGACAAGGCAGTCGACTGGCTGCGTGAGAAGGGCCTGGCTAAGGCTGCTAAGAAGGCTGACCGCATCGCTGCTGAAGGCGTTGCTTACGCTACCGTTATCGACGGTGTCGGCGTTGTGATCGAAGTCAACGCTGAGACCGACTTCGCTTCCAAGACCGACGCTTTCATGGGCCTGGTCAAGAGCCTGTGCGAGATCGTCGCTAAGGACGCTCCCGCTGACGTGGAAGCTCTGAAGGCTTGCACCTATCCCGGCACCAACCTGACTGTTACCGAGAAGATGCAGGAACTGGTCATGTCCATCGGCGAGAACATGCAGATCCGCCGCTTCGCCCGCTTCGCTGACAACACCTCCGTTGCTTACGTCCACTTGGGCGGCACCCACGGTGTTCTGGTCAACCTGGCTGTCGAGGGCGACATCGACGCTACCGAGGTTGGTAAGAACGTTGCAATGCAGATCGCTGCTATGGGCGCTAAGTACTGGGACAAGGCTCTGGTTCCTCAGGCTGACGTGGACCATGAGCTGTCCGTCCAGATTGCTCTGATGGACAACGATCCCAAGATGGCCAGCAAGCCCGCTCAGATCAAGGAAAAGATCGCACAGGGCAAGATCGCTGCTTTCTTCAAGGAGATCTGCCTGCTGCAGCAGGATTTCGTCCGCTCCGACCTCTATCAGGGCGACGTAGCCGGCTACATTGCTGATGCTTCCAAGAAGCTGGGTGGCAAGGTTACCTTCGTAGATGCCATCCACTATATAAAGGGCGAGGGCATTGAGAAGAAGGAAGAGAATTTTGCTGACGAAGTGGCTGCTCAGATCGCCGGTGCTGCAAAGTAATCCCCTCTTATAATAACATCACACCCCGAAGGATCTTCCTTCGGGGTGTTGTTTATTTCGATGCATCAGCGCTTTTTGATTTGATGCCAAAGCGGCAGTCAAACGCCCGTTGTGCGTAAGCCTCTTGCAACCTGGCAAGATTTGTGATATGATTTTGAGCAACTATACCAGTTAATCCACTTTTTAACAGGAGGAAATCCATATGGCAACATTAGCTTTGACTCTTTTATTTGCTTGGATTGTGGTTATCAGCGCAGTGGTCGGTCTGATTCGCGGACTGAACAAGTCTGTGATCCGCCTCATGACCCTGGTGCTGGCTATAATCCTGACATTCCTGATCGCCGCCCCTGTGACGCGGGCCATCGCCCAGGGCGTGAAGGTCGATGGCATGACTCTGGGTGAGCTGATCGTGGGCGCCTTGCGTGAGGGAGACATGGTGGCATCCCTGCTGGATACCATGCCCCTGCTGCAGGAAATGATCCTGGTGATGCCTGCCTTTGCCATCTCTCTGGTGACATTCCCTGTGGTGTTTGTGATCCTGAAATTTGTGACCTGGATCGTCTTTCTGTGCGTGCAGAAACCTCTGCGCCGCGCCATCTTCAAAGATGATGGCGATGCTTATGCCGACAAGCCTGCCGGCCTGCGTGTGGGCCTGCGTTTTGCCGGTATGGGCGTAGGCATCATCACCGGTGTGATGATCGTGGGCATGCTGCTGACGCCCACGCTGGGCCTGATCACCATCCTGCCGGAAGCCGACAATGTGGACAAAATGCTGGACACCATGGTGGAACAGAAGATGGTATCTGCGGATACAGCGGAGCTTGTATCCCAGTCCTACGGTGTCACCGATTGCACCCTGGTCAGAACCTATAACACCCTGTTTGTGGACAAAGCCGGCAGAGCATACCTGAATTCCGTTTCTAAGGTCCAGCTTGACGGCAAGACCGTCTGCCTGACCAACGAACTGGATGCCCTACTGAATACCGTCCAGATGGCCTTTAATGATGGCGCGCTGGAACTGATGAGTGCGGCAAAGAACCCCAAGGATCTTTATACCTTCCTGTCCGACCGTGACCGTGTGGAAGCGTCGATGAACAGTTTATTTGCTTCCTCCGTGATGCGGGATGCGATCCCGGAGATCATGACCCTCGCCATGAAAAGCATGGCTCAGAGCATGCATGTGCCGGCTGATAAGGACGCCGTTTATGATGCCATGCTGGATAAGGTCGCCCAGGCTGTGCGCGATTCCAACTTCGACTCCGTAGCCACTTTCTCCTCCAGGCCGCAACCGCTGACCAATACCATTTCCAAGATTCTCAATGATGCCCTTGCAGGTGATCAGAAGGAATTCACCGACGCTGTTGCCGGTCAGATCGTCCGCTCCGTAACGGCCGACGTGGCGGAAAACGGCCAGGACTTCCTATCCAACTTTGATGCCGACAGCGTTCTGGATACGATTTCCAAGATCGATAACGAAACTGTTGACACCGATTTGTTGGAGCAGCTGACCGACCGGGAAAAGTTTGCGTCCGATGCAGCTACCGTGGAATCCATTACCCAGACCATCCGGGCCTCTCTGAAGAACACCTTCGCCGATGAAGAGACCTCTGCTGAAGCCGCTTCCGTCCTAGCAGATGTGGTTTCCAATCTGGCCGATGCCGTTTCCGCAGCCACCGACGAGAATAGTCAGCTGGATGCTTCCAAGCTGGATTTCGAGAAGATCGCCGAGGCAGTCACCTCCCTGCAGAATTCCTCTTTGAAGGATGTAGGCTCTACAGTACTGGATATTGTGGCCGGCGGTGACCTGGGCGGCAACAGCATGGTCAGCGATACTATGGGCGCTGTGAAGGAAGGCTATGAAAAGGGCGAGGATATCGGCGGCACCATCCAGTCTGCCGGCGCCCTCATCAACCTGGGCTCCGCCATGAACGGCGAGGGCAACCGGGAAGAGATGGTCAACTCTATGACGGATCTGATTGAAAACCTCAATGAATTTACCATCAGTCTGCTGCCTAACATCATTTCCAATGATACGCTGATCTCCGCAGGCGTTCCGGCAGAACATGCCGATGCGGCCTATAACGTGGCGGAAACCCTGATGAAGGAACTGATGAAGCTGCAGGGCACTAAGAATTATGATGCCGAGGTGGATGCCATCCTGGCGCTGTACAATGTGACCATGTCCAATACCACACCGCTGACGGAGGAGAAGGTGACAGAGCTTGTAAACTCTTCTCTCCAGTCCGATGCCATCTATAACACCCTGATCAGCATTTCCGACTCCAACCCCTTCGGTATTGAACTGAAGGACACAGATGCTCGTACCAACATGATCAACGCCCTGGAGAAGCAGTATGACCAAAGCGGCAAGACCCAGCGTGATCTGAATGCCTACCGTGCCGTGGCCACTCTGCTGGGCCTGGAAAACGAAGTAGACCTGACTTAATCCCATAACATAGAAAGCCGGAAGAGGGCTAAACACCCTCTTCCGGCTTTTTTATTTGACGATCAGCCGTTACTATATTCCGGTTTATAACCTTTTTGCAACCTGTTTTTTATTTAAGTCTGGCCATCGATGGTGTAGACCAGCTTGTAGACCTTACCATCCACAATGGGAGTCGAATCAATGCCTTTTGTAGCATATTCCTCTCCCTCATAGAAGGCCCAATATGCACCGTCCACCTCAAAGACTGCCTTCTCTCCGTCTACTTCATGAATGTACAATCCGTAGGGACCCTGTTCGCCGGCGATAAGGCCCTCCTTCTGGAGCGCTTCACCCACATAGTTCAAATCCGACTTACAGGGAATGGTTTTTACCGTGCCATCCTTGTGGACCACCTCTAAGGTAAATTCTTTCATTCCTGCAGTGGTTTCGGGACGGGTGAGAAAGTACACACCAACCAATGCAGCCACCAGCACCACCAAGGCGATTACGGTCATCAATGTTTTCTTGTTCATACAAAATCCTCCTAAAAACAAAAGTACCACGGCGCAACAATGCACCGCGGCCGGTTTTCCGCGACAAGCGTTCCTTTTGTAAATCGCAAAAGGAAGGAGTAACCAAATCGTAGGTCTTCTGACTTGTGCCTTTGCAAAGGAGGTTGCGGCCTTTGCGGAGTGTTTCGCCTTCCCGGTTTCCCAGTGACCGGCTTTCGCCATGAAACATCCAACAGCACTTACAGCGGCGGTACCGTTCGGGATTTGCACCCGATTATCTTGTTCAGCAGGAAAAGCTGATGCGCCAAACCTGCCACGAAATGGTGTTATCCAGTTGTCGGCATCATTGTAGCACGGGACAATGCCGATGTCAACCCGTTGGCAAATTTGTTGGGCGGGAAGCAGAATATGGGGCAGGCAGAAAAAATCCTCCCGGGCGTTTGCCCGGGAGGGATTGCGGGAATGCTTATACCATTGCGCAGGTGATGATTGCCATTTTGTAGACCTCGTCGGCGTTGCAGCCGCGGGACAGGTCGTTGATGGGAGCAGCCAAGCCCTGCAGGATGGGGCCGTAAGCCTCGAAACCGCCCAAGCGCTGCGCGATCTTGTAACCGATGTTACCGGCCTCGATGGTGGGGAAGATAAAGGTGTTGGCGTAGCCTGCCACGGGGGAGCCGGGGAACTTCAGCTGACCGACCTCGGGAGCAACGGCAGCGTCAAACTGCATCTCGCCGTCGATCATCAGATCGGGAGCCAGCTCTTTGGCAACAATGGTGGCATCGTGGCTCAGCTTAACAGTACCGCCCTTGCCGGAGCCGTTGGTGGAGAAGCTCAGCATGGCAACCTTGGGGTCAATACCGAAGACCTTTGCGGTATTGGCGGTTTCAATGGCAACTTCAGCCAGCTTCCGGGCTGCGGAAACGGTGACATTGCCTTCCTTGTCCACAGAATCCTCGTAGCTTAAGTTGATAGCACAGTCGCCCATGGCCAGCTTTTCCTCGCCGCGAACCATAATGAAGCAGGAGGACACCAGGTTGGCACCCTTCTTGGTCTTCACCAGCTGCAGAGCGGGACGGACGGTGTCGGCAGTAGAGTAGGTAGCGCCGCCCAAAAGAGCATCAGCGTAGCCCATCTTTACCAGCATGGTACCGAAGTAGTTGCCCTTGGACAGAGCAGCGCGGCACTCCTCGGGGGACATTTTGCCCTTACGCAGCTCCACCATCTTCTCTACCATGGCGTCCATGCCTTCGTAAGTGGCGGGGTCCAAAATCTCAACACCCTCGATGTTGAAGCCACCCTTGGCGGCGTTGGCCTTTACGGTCTCCACATTGCCCACCAGAATGGGGGTCAGGAAGCCACCCTCTACCAAGCGGGCGGTTGCCTCCAAAATACGGGCATCGTGGCCCTCGGTGAAGACGATTTTCCGGGGATTTGCCTTCAGCACATCGATCATTTTATTGAACATGATTCAATTCCTCCATCGTTTTTTTGGGCCATAGCCCATATTTTTACATTTTAATTATACACCACTGGGCGCCGGTTGGCAACCACTTACTAAAGAATATTTACAAAATTACCGGCAAAAACCATTTACATTTAATATTGTTTCTGTTATTGTAATATACAGAGATACTGGGAGGAGGTTTTTCTATGAAAGTAACGTTCTGGCTGGTGCTGATGGTGGTATTCATCATTGCAGAGTCACAGACGGTGACCTTGGTTTCCGCATGGTTTGCCGTGGGCGCACTGGCAGCACTGGTGGCAAACCTGCTGGGCGCAGAAATTTGGCTGCAGGTGGTACTGTTTTTGGCAGTATCCGGCATATGCCTTGCTCTGCTGCGGCCCATCACCCGGAAGTACTTTACCCCCAAACTCACCCGCACCAATGTGGATGCCATGTCCGGAAAAACCTGCGTTGTGATTACCGATATTGACAATTTGGCATCCTGCGGACAGGTGAAAATCGGTGATGTGGAGTGGACTGCCCGCAGTACCACAGGCGAGCCGATCCCTGCCGGCACACAGGTGAAGATTGAGCGGGTAGAGGGCGTGAAGGTATATGTTACACCGGTAACGGTAGAAGTAAAATAAGGAGGAGAAACTATGGAGCCTTTCATCATTGTCGCATTGGTTATTATTCTGTTTATCATTATCATCCGTTGCATCGTGGTGGTGCAGCAATCCCGGGCATACGTCATTGAGCGTCTTGGCGCATTTCAGGCGGTATGGGGTGTTGGTATGCACTTCAAATGGCCCTTTATCGACCGGATTGCCCGCCGTGTCAGCATGAAGGAACAGGTGCTGGACTATCCCCCGCAGCCGGTGATTACCAAAGATAACGTCACTATGCAGATTGACACAGTGGTATACTTCCAGATTACCGACCCCAAACTGTACACCTACGGCGTGGAGCAGCCTATGGCCGCTATGGAGACCCTTACCGCCACCACATTGCGTAACATCATCGGTGATCTGGAGCTGGATCAGACCCTAACTTCCCGGGACATCATCAACACCAAAATGCGTGCCATTTTGGACGAGGCCACCGACCCCTGGGGCATCAAGGTCAACCGTGTGGAGCTGAAGAACATTCTGCCCCCTGCAGACATTCAGAGCTCCATGGAGAAGCAAATGAAGGCTGAGCGTGACCGCCGGCAGGCCATCCTGCAGGCTGAGGGTCAGAAGAAGTCCGCCATCCTCATAGCCGAAGGCGAGAAGGAGTCTGCTATTCTCCGTGCCAGCGCAGAAAAGGAAGCGGCTATTTTGAAGGCAGAGGCCGAGAAGCAGTCTGCCATTCTCCGTGCCGCCGGTGAGGCTGAGGCTATTTTGACGGTGCAGAAGGCATTGGCAGATTCCATGGCTATGCTGAATGAAAAGGCCCCCAACGACCAGGTTGTAAAGCTGAAGGCCATCGAGGCTATGCAGAAGGTCGCCGACGGCAAGGCTACCAAGATTATCATTCCCTCCGAAATGCAGGGTCTGGTAGGCTTGGCAAACGGCATCGTAGAAGGTGTGAAGGAATAATGGCAGATAAACAGAAGCGCTTTATCAAGGTCTATTCCAGTAGCGGTGGCTTTTCCGGCCCGTCCACCTGCATTTTGGTGGATAAGGAAACCGGCGTGAACTATCTGTTCACAGCCTCCGGCTATGCCGGCGGACTGACACCCCTACTAAACCGGGACGGCACCCCGGTGATCACCCCCGTGCCCAGGCAAAGTGAAGAATAAAACATCCGGGATGCGGCTTTAACCGCATCCCGGATATTTATTGGATTAGAAGACCTCCGACTATGCCGACATGGCGAGTTTCCGCAGAAGTCTGCCCCACATTTGGAAAAAGGTGAGCTTTTCCACCGGCTCTTTTGCAACCAAGGGAATTTCCTTTAACACCTGCTCGCCCGCTTTAATATACAGTGTTCCCAGCCGCTGACCCTTGCTCACAGGCGCATCCGCCCATTCCTGCAGCTCCACCTGCTGGGTCACTTGATTTTTCTGCGCTTTGTCAATGAGTACTGCGTCCTCCGCCGACGGCACCGCCGTTACCGAATCCGCCACCCCCAACCGCACGGGAATTTCCCTGGACTCTGTCTTAGGGGTGATGAGCGCATAGGTGGCAAAGCCGTAATCCAACAGGGATTTGCAGGCGGCGAACCGATCCTTGGAGCTCTCACACCCCATCACCACCGCCACCAGCTCCATATCGTCCCGCAGAGCGGAGGCGGACAGACAATAACCCGCCTGTGAGGTAAAGCCGGTCTTCAGCCCCGTTGCCCCTTGGTAAAACCGTACCAGCTTATTGGTGTTGGACAGGCCAAAGGCGCCGTTTCGCACCGTATCCATCCAAATGGTGGTAAATTTTTTAATGTCCGGGTGATTTTTCAGCAGTTCCCGGGACATCAAGGCAATATCGTAGGCAGAGGTGCGGTGATTTTTTGCCTCCTCGCTGTCATCAAGTCCCGTGCAGTTGACAAAATTGGTATCATGCATCCCCAACTCTTTGGCGCGACTGTTCATGGCATCCACAAAGGCCGCCTCACTGCCGGAAATATGCTCTGCCATGGCACAGGCACAGTCGTTGGCAGAGGACACAGCGATGGATTTCACCATATCGGACACAGTCATGGTCTCCCCCACCTTCAAATACACCTGACTGCCCCCTTTGGCGGCAGCGGCCTCCGAGGCGGTGACGGTGTCCTCCCATTTGATGCGCCCGTCGTCGATGGCCTCCATAATCAAGAGCATGGTCATCACCTTGGTCACACTGGCCGGCGCCAGGGGTGTATGGGCATCCTGCTCATACAGAAGCTTTCCGGTCGCCACATCCATCAGCACCGCACTTTTTGCCGGAATGTCCATCTCCACCGCTTGGGCTGTGGCAGGCAATGCCAAAACAACCGCAAGCACCCAAATTATCCACAAAAATCGTTTCATGCCAATCCCTCCTTGGGGCACTTTATGAGGCCCGTCCCTAAGTTATGCCTATAAAAAATCAGTTTCCTATTGTGTATTGGTGACATTTTTGGTATAATATTAAGAAAATGATATGATGGATGTGGAATACTTTGAAATACGGAATATGGAATACGGCTGTGCCGGATCCGGAGGCAGTGAACGCCTTGGTCCGGGGCGGCTATGCCCCGTTGGCTGCCATGGTGCTGGCCAGCCGGGGATTGACGAGTAAGGACCGCGCTGACCGCTACTTAGACTGCAATGCCCCTCTTTTGGACCCCTATTTGATGACAGATATGAACCTTGCCGCCCAACGGGTGGCCCTTGCCATGGAACGAGGGGAGAAAATTGCCGTTTTCGGCGACTATGATGTGGATGGAATCACCTCCACCTGCCTGCTGACGGACTTTCTCCGCCGCTACGGCTGTGACTGCATGCCCTACATCCCCGGGCGGCTGGAAGAGGGGTACGGACTGAACCCCATCGCCATCAACCACCTGCACAGCTTGGGCGTGACACTGATTATCACCGTGGACTGCGGCATCACCGCCATAGACGAGGCGCTGATGTGCAAGGCACTGGGGATTGATTTGGTGATTACCGACCACCACGAGTGCAAAGATAAACTGCCGGAGGCAGTAGCAGTGGTGGACCCCCACCGACCCGACGGAGGGTATCCACACAAAACCCTCTCCGGTGTGGGCGTAGCCTTCAAACTGGTGGCAGCCCTCTGCGGTGACCAAGAGGAAATTTTAGACCGTTATGCGGATATGGTGTGCCTGGGCACGATAGCGGACGTTATGCCCCTGCAGGGGGAGAACCGCACCTTTGTGTCCCGGGGTCTTGCCATGCTCCAAAACACCACCCGACCGGGTATTGCGGCACTGATTCACCTATGCGGCAGTGAGCCGGCCGCTGTTACCGCCGCTTCCGTGGGCTACATGCTGGCTCCCCGCATCAACGCCGCCGGACGCATGGGGCAGATTGATTTGGCAATCGAGTTGTTTTTAACCGCCGACTCTGTCCGGGGCGAGGAGGTTGCCCGCCTGCTGTGTGAGCTGAACCGGGAACGGCAAGCCGTAGAGTCGGAGATTTACCGGCAGGCCGTGGAGATGCTGCCCGCAGGACAGACGCCGGAGGCCATCGTGCTGGCAGACGAAAACTGGCATCAAGGCGTGGTGGGCATTGTCGCCAGCCGCATTGCTGAGGAGTACGCCTGCCCTACCTTCCTTATTTGCTTGGACGGTGACCACGGCAAAGCCAGCTCCCGAAGCTTTGGCGGCTTTAATCTGTTTTCCTCCCTTACCTCACTGTCTCATCTGCTGGAGAGCTACGGCGGTCATGAGCTGGCTGCCGGCTTTACCATCGGCCGTAATCAAATCCCCTCCTTCCGGAAGGAAATTTGCCGTCTTGCCAGGGAATTTTACTGCAGTAGCGGCCCAAAAACCCTGCTGGAAGCGGATTGCGTCATTCCGCCGGAGCTGCTAACCCTTCACAACATCGCCTCCTTGGACGCCTTGGAGCCCTGTGGCAACGGATGTCCCAAACCGGTGCTGGTGATGAAGAATCTCACCGTAGAACGGTTAAATCCCGTAGGTAACGGCCGCCATCTGCGCCTGCGTCTGCAGAACAAGCACCACATCTTCAACGGCATCTTCTTCTCTGCCACCGCTGAAACCGCCTCCATCGCACAAGGAGATTTGGTGGATGTGGCGTTCATTCCCCAAATTAACGAATTCCGGGGTGAACGCGCCGTGCAAATGAACATTCAGGATATCCGCCCTGCCTGCAAGACAGAGGTATCCTGTGATACAGAAAATTACTGCCACCTCCGGGCAGACGATTTGGATGCAACGGTGGCGGCGCATCTGCTGCCGGACCGCACCACTTTAGGCTTGGTATGGCGGTATTTGGCCGGGCGTGGGAACATGTTTCAAGAAACCCCCATTTGCCTGTGCAGAAAAATCGTCCGCTGGTCAGGTGTCCCATTGGATTTGGGGCAGCTGCTCACCTGCTTGGATATCTTTGCCGATGTGGGTCTTTTAAAGACCCAACGGCTTCATCAATACATCAATATCCAGCTGATTCCCACGGAATCCAAGGCAGATTTGACTGCCAGCCGGACCATGCAGCGGCTGTTGGCCGCGAAGGAGCGCTGACACTATGGAAAGTTTTGCTGAACATTACGGGGCCATGTACCAAACCGTGAATCGGTGCCTGCCCGGTGTGGATATGACCATGATTGACCGAGCCGTGGAGTACGCCCGGGAGAAACACAAGGACCAAACACGAAAGGACGGCTCTCCCTACATCATCCATCCTCTTGCGGTGGCGGAAATTGTGGCGGAGATGGGACTGGATTTGGATGCCATTTTGGGCGCCCTGCTCCATGACTGCATTGAAGACACCGATGCCTCCTTCGACGAGATTGCGAAATTTTTTGGCACCACCGCCGCTGAACTGGTGGAGGGTGTCACCAAGCTGACCCGGGCCAATTTTTCCTCCACTGAGGAGGCGCAGATGGAAAATCTGCGGAAGATGTTCATGGCGATGTCCAAGGACATCCGGGTTGTGCTGATTAAAATCGCCGACCGGCTTCATAACATGCGCACCATGCAGTACCAAACCCCGGAAAAACAGATTCTCAAATGCCGGGAGACCATGGACATCTATGCTCCCTTGGCGCACCGCCTCGGTATGCAAAAGATGAAGTGGGAGCTGGAGGATATCTCTCTGCGGTACTTGGATCCCGCCGGCTATGATGGCATTATGAGCTACCTGTCCGCCCACAAGGAGAAGGACGAGGCCTTCATGAACACCATCGACGAGAAGATTTCCGCACGTCTGTCCGCCATGGGCATCCACAGCACCGCCTACGGACGTATTAAGCACGTGTACTCCATCTACCGGAAGATGAATGCCCAGAACAAAACGATGGACGAACTGTACGATATTTATGCCTTCCGGGTCATTGTGGACTCCATCCCTGACTGCTACAACGTGCTGGGGCATATCCACGACCTGTTTAACCCGGTGCCCGGTCGGTTCAAGGATTACATCTCCACTCCAAAACCCAATATGTACCAAAGCCTGCACACCACGGTCATCGGCTCTCAGGGCATCCCCTTTGAGGTGCAGATCCGTACATGGGAGATGCATGCAACCGCCGAATACGGTATCGCCGCCCACTGGAAGTACAAGCAGGGCACCGGTGCCGGGCAGGAGAAAGACTTTGAGTGGGTGCGCCGCTTGCTGGAAAGCCAGCAGGACACCGATGCCGAAGACTACTTAAACTCCATGAAAATTGACATGTTCAATGACGAGGTGTTCACTTTCACCCCCAAGGGTAAGATTGTGCCCCTGCCTGCCGGCTCCACACCGATAGACTTTGCCTATGCCATCCACTCCGGCGTCGGCAATGCGCTGGTGGGCGCAAAGGTCAACGGACGGATTTGCAACATTGATGCCACCCTGCAAAACGGTGACATTGTGGAGATTATCACCTCAAAGGCCGCCAAGGGCCCCAGCCGGGACTGGCTGAATATCTGTAAGAGTAATCAGGCCCGAACCAAAATCAAGCAGTGGTTCAAAAAGGAAAAGCGAGAGGAGAATGTGGCTCACGGCCGTTCCTCCTTTGAAGGGGAAATGCGCCGTGTCGGTCTGCCCCTGTCCATCACCGTGGACCCGGAGGTGGGCCCCCAACTGCTGAAAAAGCTGGCATTTGACAACTGGGAGGATATGTACGCCGCCATCGGCTACGGCGGTCTCACTGCCGTAAAGGCTGTGGGTCGGATTCGGGACGATATCAACCGGGCGGTGAAAATTCAAAATAGCGAAAAACAGTCTATTATTAACACCAAGCCTGATACAACCGTAAAAACCAATCGCCATGCAGTAAACGGCGTAATTGTGGAGGATATTGACTCCTGCATGATTAAGTTCGCCCGATGCTGTGCGCCGGTGCCGGGAGACGGAATTATCGGCTTTATTACCAAGGGCTTCGGCGTATCCGTCCACCGTCTGGACTGCCCCAATGCCCAAAATCGAGATGAGCCCCACCAGGCCGCCCGCTGGGTGCGGGTGCGCTGGGCCAATGTGGATAGCCAGTCCTTTGAAACCACCTTGGAGCTGGACTGCATCACAAGAGACGGTCTGCTGCTGGATGTGGCCACCACCATGACCGCCGCCCATGTGCGGGTGAAGGAGATCAACGGCAAGGACCTGCCCGGAGGCCGGAGTGTGTTTACCGTGCGATTTGAGGTGCAGGATGTGGATGAATTGGATTCCGTACGCAGTAAGCTGCTGAACATCCGCAATATCACCGGCTCCCGCCGAGGACAAAACTAAAAAGCAAAAGCCCGCGTCATTCCGAGCCTGCGATAGCAGGCGTGGGAATCCGTTCTCTTTACCCTGGATTACGGATTGCCACGTCGCCTGCGGCTCCTCGCAATGACGTGGCAGCGAAGGAGAACATTATGCGAGCAGTACTCACAAGAGTAAAATCCGCATCCGTCACCATTGACGGCAAGGTAAACGGTCAAATCGGACAGGGCTTTCTGATTCTGCTGGGCGTGGGCCCGGCGGATACCGAGGCGCAGTGCCGGTATTTGGCGGAAAAAGCCTTAGGTCTGCGTATTTTCGAGGACGAAAACGGCAAGATGAATCTGGGCCTTGGGGATGTGGGCGGACAGGTGCTGGTGGTCAGCCAGTTCACCCTCTACGGCAACTGCCGTAAGGGCCGCCGTCCCAGCTTTACCGATGCCGCCGGCCCTCAACTGGGAAATGAACTGTACGAAAAATTCCTTGCCGTCTGTGAAGAGCTGGGATATCCCCCTCAGCACGGACAGTTTGGTGCGGATATGCAGGTAGCGTCCGTCAACGACGGCCCCGTTACACTGATATTGGACACCGACGAGTTATTGGGCACACCAAGGAGATAACCCCCAGCACGTCATTCCGAGGATTGCGTAGCAATCCGTGGGAATCCGTTCTCTTTTTTAGTTGCGGATTCCCACGTCGGGCAAAGCCCTCCTCGCAATGACGAGAAACGGTGAGAAAATGACACACGCAAGGTTCTCACAATAATAGAAAGGACACCACTATGGAAATCAAAACACTGCCCCTAGGGTCCTATCAAACCAACTGCTATCTGGCATGGGGTGAAAACTCCCCTGCCTGTATTGTTATTGACCCGGGTTATTCCCCGGAGGTCATACTTTCAGAGGTGAAAAAGCAAGGTAAGACCGTCTGTGCCATCCTGCTCACCCACGGACATTTTGACCATGTGGGGGGCGTGCGCGCACTGGCAAGCGCCACCGGCTGTCCTGTTTACCTCCACGAAAAGGAGTTGAGCCTGCCGGAGAGCTTCACCGACGGCCCCCTGTATTACACCCACACCTATGACGATGGGGATGTGCTTACCTTGGCTAATCTCTCCGTTCGGGTGCTCCACACCCCCGGCCACACCCCCGGCTCGGTGTGCCTTGTGGCGGAAAACACCATATTTTCGGGAGATACCCTCTTTATGGATTCCATCGGCAGAACGGATTTTCCCGGCGGCAGTACAGCCACCATTTTAAAATCTCTGAAACGGCTGGCGGCCTTGGAGGAGGACTACACCGTCCTGCCCGGTCACGGCCCCCACACCACCCTTGCCGCAGAAAAGCAATACAATCCCTATTTGAATCGATAAACCTTCCTTTTTGCGGCAGACAAAGGCTTCCCTTGGGGAAGATTTGCGGTCACTCACCACCATAGGAGGAAACCTATGAAATTGACAATTCTCGGTCATGATGACCGTTATGCGGTGGAGCAGCTGCTTCTGTCTCTGTTTCCCCAACAGGAGGGGCAGGCCCTCTCCCGACTGACACGGGGCGGCACCTGGCTCTGTGCAATTACTGAAATTGAAATAAACGGCGTAAAAACCCGCGCCGTCCGCCGAATCAAGGCCACCGATGAAACCGTGCGTCTGCGCCGCCGCGCCCTGCAACAGAGTGTGTATTTGGCGGCGCTGCCCCATTTGGAAACGAAACCGGCATGGGGCGCACTGGCAGGTGTCCGACCCACTAAGCTGTCAACCAAGCACCTTTTGGAGGGCGGCAACTTAAAAAGTGCCGATAAGCTGCTGAAAGATGTGTATTTTGTCACGCCGGAGCGGCGCAAGCTGGCGCTGGACTGCTCCGCATCCACGGTAAACGCCGTGAAGCAGATGGAGGACAGGGATATCTCTTTGTATGTGGGTATTCCCTTTTGCCCCACCCGATGTGCCTACTGCAGCTTTGTCAGCCGCACCGTCGGCAAACACACGGAGCTGATGGAGCCTTATTTGCAGGCGCTTTATAAAGAACTTCACCACACAGGAAAACTCTTGGCAAATTCCGGAAAAACTGTTCGTACCATTTATATAGGCGGCGGCACACCCACCACCCTGACCGCACACCAAATGGCACAGCTTCTGAATACCGTCCGAGAGGTCTTTGATCTGTCCCGCTGCATAGAATTTACCGTGGAGGGCGGCCGTCCGGATACCTTGGATTTGGAAAAGCTGCGCACTATCCGCGCCCACGGTGCCGACAGAATGAGCATCAACCCCCAAACCATGGAGAACAGAGTTCTCCGTGCCTGTGGACGGCCCCACACCGCCGATGACATTCTCCGCCGCTATCGGGAGGCGGAGGCGGCCGGTTTTGATGCCATTAACATGGATTTGATTGCGGGCCTGCCGCAGGATTCCCTTGACGGCTTCCGCAGGTCTTTGGATGAGGTGGCAGCGCTGCATCCGGCCAATATCACCGTCCACACCCTCGCCTTAAAAAAGGGGGCAGACCTGTTTGAAAAGCGGGTGGATTTGCCCAGCTTCCATCAGGTCTTCCAAATGGTGGACTATGCCACGGTCACCCTCCGGGCATTGGGCTACAAGCCCTATTACCTGTATCGGCAGAAGTACATGTCCGGCTCCTTTGAAAATGTAGGCTGGAGCCGGGACGGGCTGGACTGTCTTTACAACATCTATATGATGGAGGAGCTGCACACCGTCCTTTCTTTGGGCGGCGGCGGTATGAACAAGGTGAATCTGCCGGACGGCACCCTTCAGCGGTTCCACAATCCCAAATTCCCCGAGCAGTACATCGGACAAATCGACGATGTACTCCGTCAAAAAGAGGCGCTGTTTGCGCTGCTGTGACACAAAACCGGCTTCATCTGAAAACACAATGCAACGAACCGAGCGCGGTGTGGAGGGTATTGCCGCCACACACCGGCTGTGCACGCATGAAAAGGAAGTGTAAAACTTGGATACTTTGATTTCCGGAGTCACCGTTGTGACCATGAATGAGAAAATGGATGTGCTTTTCGGCGCATATTTGGGCATTGAGGACGGAAAAATAGCCTATATCGGCAAAACCGCCCCCAAGGACACCCCCTCTACCATTGTTGACGGCACCGGCATGGTTGCCATGCCCGGTCTTATCAATTGCCATACCCATTTGGCTACCTCCGTCCTGCGGAATTTCCTGGACGACACCGCCAAAGCCGAGGCCTTGGAACAGACCCTCACCCGACAGGATAAGCTGGATGCCCGTGCCGCCAAGGCCGCCGCCCAGCTTGCCATCGCCGAGTGTCTGCGGTTCGGCATCACCTCCCTTTCGGATTTGTACTATTTCCCGGAGGCCACCGCCCAGGCGGTGGCGGAGAGCGGAATCAAGGCAAATCTGGCACTGTCTGCCTATCGGTTCATCGACCAAAACGAGGATTTTGACTTTGAAACTGACGAGCAGTGTGTAGAACTCATGCGCCTTACCGAAAAATGGCACAATTACGACAGCGGCCGCATCAAAATCGACGCCGGCCTCTACGCCGAGTACACCAGCAACCACCCCCTTTGGGAGGGGCTTGCGGACTTTGCCGCTGAGAAGGGACTGGGACTGCAGCTACACCTGTCGGAAACCAAGGAGGAAGTAGATAGTTGCGAGGACCGCACGGGATTGACGCCCGGGGAACTGCTCGCCTGCCACCGGCTGTTCCGCGTGCCTGTCACCGCCGCTACCTGTGCGCATCTGACGGAAACCGAGCAGAAATTGCTGGGCAAAGCCAAAGCCACCGCCGTGGCTACCCCCATTGCCTCCGCCAAGCTGGGTCTTGACTCCACTCCCATCACCGCTTGCGTCAAAGCCGGAATGAATGTGGCACTGGGCACCGGCGGTGCCATTGACAGCGGCAATTTGGACATGTTTGAAGTCATGCGTGCGGCCTGCCTGCAGCAGCGGCAGGAAAGCGGCGATTCGGCAGCTCTTCCCGCTGTGGCGGCCCTTATGATGGCAACCGTCTGCGGTGCCACCGCACAAGGCCGTTCCGCAGAATGCGGCATGCTGAAAGAGGGCATGGATGCGGATATCATCTTGGTGGACTTCTCCGCCCCCCATTTGATGCCCTGTCACAATGTGCCCGCCGGTCTTGTATTCTCCGCCAAGGGCGGTGATGTGGCCATGACCATGGTCCGTGGCAGAATTCTCTATCAAAACGGCCGATTCCCCACCATAGACATGAATGCCGTGGTGTCGGAAATCATGGAATACGCAATCCCCAAGCTGTTGGGCAGCGATAAGGAGGCACAATGAACGACAAAAAACAAACCTTTCTCCACGGCGCCGCCCTGTTGGCGTTGGCCACTGCAGTGGTGAAAATCATTGGTGCCTTCTATAAAATCCCCTTAAAAATAATCATCGGTGACCAAGGCTACGGCTATTTCATCACCGCTTACGACATTTACACCGTGCTGCTGCTGATTTCCACCGCCGGCCTGCCTATCGCCATGAGCCGAATGATCAGCCAAGCCAGCTCTTTGGGGCACTACAACCAAGTACGCCGGATTTACGCCACCGCAAGAGGTATTTTTCTGGGACTGGGTGCGGTGAGCACTGCACTGATGATGATTTTTTCCCACCAACTGGCGGCATTTCAAAAGCAGCCGGATGCCTGGGCGGCCATCTTCTGTCTGGGTCCCTGCGCCTTGCTTATGTGTGTTATGTCAACCTATCGGGGTTTCTTCCAAGGACAGGGCAATATGCGCCCCACCTCCAATTCCCAAATTTTGGAGGCAGTGTTCAAACTGGTAGTGGGTCTTGTACTGGCATACGGGGTGATGAAGGCTACAAACAGTATTGCATACGCCGCCGGTGCCGCTATTCTGGGCGTGACGGTGAGCTGTTTGGTATCTGCTCTGTATTTGAACAGACAGCAGCGACCCGCCTACCGAGAGCTGCCTGTGACCGACGATGTACCCAAAAGCTACGGTGCCACCGCCAAACAGCTGCTTGTCTTTGCCGTGCCCATTACTATCGGCTCTGCCGGTCTTCAGATACTCACGGTCATTGAAACCAACCTGTATATGGGTCAGCTCCTCACTGCAAACGGCATGAGCCAAAGCACCGCCGACATCACCAAGGGCATCTACAATATGTGCCAAACGGTGTTCAATATGCCCTGTGCCTTTATGGTACCCATCACCACCTCGGTGCTGCCTGCCATTACCGCCCAACTGACCACCGGAAACCACACCGGCGCCAAGGCCACAGAGGAATCCGCCGCCCGCATTACAGGTCTTATCAGCCTCCCTTGTGCAGTTGGTCTGAGCATTCTTGCCGGCCCTGTAATGGGTCTACTGGGCGGCTATGAGGGGAAAAATCTAGCCCTCGCCGGTACCATTCTCACGGTGCTTGGCATCAATATATTCTTTTACGGCACAATTCAATACACCAATGTGGTGCTCCAGTCCCATGGCTACGCCCACATCCCGGTGATCAACACCCTGCTCTGCGGCGGTATGAAGCTGGTTGTGGTGTATCTGCTGGTGGGCAATCCCCAAATCGGCATTGTGGGTGCGCCTGTGGGTATGCTGCTGTGCTACCTGTGCATCGGTGTGATGAACCTCATCGCCATCAATCGGGTGGTGCCCCAAAAGGCAAAGATTTTGCAAAATCTGCTGTGTCCTATGGCACCTGCGGCACTGATGGGTGGCGCCGTATGGGGCGTTTACCGGATTTTGATGGCTGTGCCGGCTACCGCCGGCAGCCGGGTATTGCTTTGCGGTGTGCCTGTTGCCGTAGGTGTCGCTGTATATCTTGTGGGGGTTGTGGTATTTAAATCCATCCACCGGGAGGACTGCCTGCTTCTTCCCAAGGGTGAAAAGCTTGCGAAGCTTTTGCACTTATAATCTTGCTATTTACCTATAATCTTGCTATTTTTCAAAAAATACTTGCATTTTTTGAAAAAATATGTTACAATAAGGTATCATTTTTTTATAGAGAGGTTTTCATTTATGAATAAAGCAGAACTAATCGCAACCGTTGCCGAAAAGACCGGCATGACCAAAAAGGATGCCGAGCGTGTGGTCAGCGCCACCTTCGAGGCCATCACCGACACTCTGCAAAAGGGTGACAAAGTGCAGGTTTCCGGCTTCGGCAGCTTCGAGGTAAAGACCCGCGAGGCCCGTGTAGGTCGCAACCCCCGCACCAAGGAAGAGGTGCAGATTCCCGCAACCCGCCTGCCTGCATTCAAAGCAAGCAAGACTTTGAAGGACAAAATCACCAAGTAAAATGCGGCTGGACAAGTATTTGAAGGTGTCCCGACTGATTAAACGCCGAACCGTAGCCAATGAAGCCTGTGACAATGGCCGCATCAGTGTCAACGGCAGAGTGGTAAAAGCCAGCTATGAAGTCAAGCCCGGCGATAAACTCGAAATTGCCTTGGGTGCCCGAACTGTAGCTGTAGAAGTACTGGTAGTAGCTGACAACGTCCGCAAAGACGACGCTGTGACCATGTATAAGGAAATATAAAAAGGGTGCGCAGTAAGCGCACCCTCCAGAGTGTCAATAAACCCCCAAATCGTCAAAATTCAATTTTTGATGATGTCTTTGGGGCTTTCTTGACCTCTGTCACACTGTCGGGAATCCCGGACTTCTTCGATTGTCTAAACGGACGTGTTACACTGTAACACGTCCGTTGGTTTTATTTTGTACCGAAAATCCGGTCGCCGGCATCGCCCAAGCCGGGAACGATGTAGGCATGCTCGTTGAGCTTTTCGTCGATGGCAGCCAGATAGATATCCACATCGGGATGGGCATTCTGAACCGCCTCCACACCCTCGGGGCAACCGATGATGTTCATCATGGTAATCTGCTTGCAGCCATGCTTTTTCAGGAAATCAATAGCTGCAACGGCGCTGCCGCCGGTGGCCAGCATGGGATCCACCACAAACACCTGCCGATGGCCGATATCCTCGGGCAGCTTGCAGTAGTATTCCACAGGCATATGGGTCTGGGGATCACGGTACAAACCGATATGACCCACCTTGGCGGAGGGAATCATATCCAGCATGGAATCCACCATGCCCAAGCCGGCACGGAGAATGGGGATGATAGCCAGCTTCTTACCGGAGAGCTTCCGGCACTTTGCCACAGCAACAGGCGTCTGCACCATAACTTCTTCGGTGCGCAGGTTGCGGGTGGCCTCGTAGCACATCAGGCCTGCAATTTCGCTGATCAGTTCACGGAATTCCTTGACACCGGTCTTCTTGTTTCGCAGGATTGCCAACTTATGCTGAATCAGAGGATGGTTCAATTCATGTACAACGCCCATTTTAATTATCTCCTTTATCTTTTTTCCCGGGCCATACGCTCACGCTCTGCCTGGGAGAGTCTTAAATAGTTGGGTGCAAGACCGGCTCCGTCTCCGGATAGACCGGCATCTATCATCTGCTGTGCCAGCAGGGCAACCCCTGCCGCCCGCTGATGCCGACGGTGTTCCGGAGGCAGTACCATGCCGGGCACCGCTTCCAATAATGTATTATAGCACAAAACTGCGCCATCTCCTACAAGAAAAATCGGTTCTTGGCAATTTTTTATTTTTTCTGCCAGTTCCCCATAGGAAACCGCACTGTCCTCCTCTATCCGGGTGAGGTTTCCCTTCTCCGCATGGAAAAGAGCGGTGTAGGTTTGATCCCGGCGGGCATCCATGGTGGGTAATACAAAGCCCTGCCATACACCCAAATTCCGTGCCATTGCCTCCAATGTGGACACGCCATAGCAGGGAAGCTCTCTTCCCCATGCAAAGCCCTTGGCCGCCGCCACGCCGATGCGCACACCGGTAAAGCTGCCGGGTCCGGCGGCAACCGCCACGGCGGTCACCTGCTGAGGGGTTCTGCCGCAGGTTTTCAATAAATCCTCCGCCATGGACATTAGGGTCTGGCTGTGGGTCAGGCCTGTATTCTGATAGCTCTCGCCCAAGAGCTTACCATCCTCCATAAGTGCCACAGAAGCGGCTTTTGCAGAGGTCTCAAAGGCTAAAATCACGGATATTCCCTCCTGTGACAGTAATGCGCCGGGATTCCTCTCCCAGCTTTTCAATGGTGACGAAGACGGGGTTTTCCAGCGCCTCCTCCACATTCTCGCTCCATTCCACGGCACACACGCCGCCCCGCTCCAGATAGTCCTCCCAACCGATATCGAACAAATCGTCTGCCGAGCGCAGCCGATACATATCAAAATGGAACAGCGGAATTCGTCCGGACAGATACTCGTTGACGATGGTATAGGTGGGACTGGTCACTGACTCCTTTGCCCCCAGTCCCCGGGCCAAGCCACGGGTAAAGGCGGTCTTTCCGGCACCCAAATCGCCACGGTAAGCAACAACAGTGCCGGAGGTTAATTGTTCTGCCAGCGCGACACCGACCGCCTCGGTCTGCTCCGGCGAATGGGTTTCAAAAATCATAGTACTTCCTCGTTTCGCTACCACCCAAAGGCTTCTTTGCAAAAAGATGCCTTACTGGGCATTTTTCAGTTTTTCGGCCTGATCGGCGGTGGCGAGGGCATCGATAATTTCATCGATGGCACCGTCCATCACTTGGTCTATTTTATATAGGGTAAGGCCGATCCGATGGTCGGTCACCCGACCCTGGGGAAAATTGTAGGTGCGAATTCGCTCGTTGCGCATGCCGGTACCCACCTGGCTGCGGCGCATACCTGTGACAGCGGCATCCAGCTTTTCCTGCTCGATTTCATACAGCTTAGAGGCCAGCATCCGCATACACTTTTCCCTGTTCTGAAGCTGACTGCGTTCCTCCTGACAAGCCACCACAATGCCCGAAGGCTTGTGAATCAGCCGCACGGCGGAGGAGGTCTTATTCACGTGCTGACCGCCGGCACCGGACGCCCGATACACCTGCATTTCAATGTCAGCGGGGTTGATCTGCACATCCACCTCTTCCATCTCGGGAAGCACCGCTACGGTGGCGGTTGAGGTGTGAACACGGCCACCGGACTCGGTTTCCGGCACTCTCTGCACACGGTGGACGCCGGACTCGTACTTTAGACGGGAATAGGCACCCCGGCCGTTGATGACGAAATCCGCTTCCTTCACACCGCCCAGCTCCGTGTCGTTATAGTTCATAAGTTCAATACTCCAACCCATTTTGGCGGCATACATAGAGTACATCCGAAACAGACTGTGGGCAAACAGGGCACTCTCCTCACCGCCTACACCGCCCCGAATCTCCATAATGACGCTCTTATCATCATTGGGGTCCTTGGGCAGCAACAGAATCTGCAGCTTGCCGTGGAGCTCCTCCATGGCCTCTTTCGCCTCTGAATAGGTCTGCTGGCACAGCTCCTTCATCTCCGGGTCTGCCATCAGCTCTTGGGCATCCAGCATATCCTGCTGTGCCTGCCGATAGGCCCGATATGCCTCGATAATCGGCTCTAAATCATTTCTTTCCCGCAAAATGGCAGCCGCCTTTTTGGGATCGTTATAAAAATCCGGCTGCTCCGACCGGGCACACAGTTCTTCAAAACGGTTCTCCACCGCCTGTAATTTATCCAGCATGGTTTTCTCCTTGTTGGGATACATTTCTTTTCCAGTGTATCATACCCTATTTTTCCGTCTTCGTCAAATACCAAGGGTGCATTTTTTTAAAAATATTCAATTATTCGCAAACTTCATACAAACTTAATATTTTTCCACTTAGATTTTTCATATTTACATGATAATATAATGCCATACGATTCAAGGACTGCCCATAGTCCACAATGCTTAACTTCACTCACTTCTCTTTTTCATTTTCTTCTCTTCTTTTCTTGTTGCGAGAGCCGCGGGTTAAAGCCCGCGGTTTTTGCATTTTCCGAAATGTTTTTGATAAATCTTACCCTCTCGGGTCTTTTGTTTTTTGCTGCTTTGTGATACTATGAAAGAAAACACATCCCGGGAGGGATTTTTATGGAAAAATGCTTAATTTTCTGCGCCGCAGGCTTTGACGGACTGCTGGAGGAAGTGAATAAGGACGATTTTATTTTGGCGGCAGACGGAGGGCTGACCCATATACAGGCATTGGGACTGACCCCCGACGGTATTTTGGGAGATTTTGACTCTCTCGGCTATGTGCCGGAGGGTAGTCTCGTCTTTCCCGTGGAAAAGGACGATACCGATGCCATGCTGGCGGTACGGAAGGGACTGGAATTGGGTTATCGGATGTTTCTTCTCTATGGCAGCTTGGACGGCCCGCGCCTTGACCACACGGTTGCCAATTTTCAAACGCTGCAATATTTGGCAGATCACGGGGCCGTGGGATATTTGGTGGGAAAGGACTATATTGTCACCGTTGTAAAAAAGGAAACCATCCGCTTTACCCCTGCCGCAAAGGGAATTGTCTCTGTCTTTTGCATGGGTACCGATGCCCACGGAGTGACCCTGACGGGTCTGCAATATTCCCTCCGAAACGGCACCCTCACCGCAGGCTTCCCCTTAGGTGTCAGCAACTGCTTTATTGGGCAGGCGGCGGAGATTTCCGTAGCAGAGGGAAGCCTTCTAGTACTCTATGACCGACAGAACGGCCTGCCCCACAGGGAGGGACACCTATGACCGGTCTAACCGTCACACAAGTGCAGCAGCGATTAAAGGACGGCCGGTCCAATGCCGTCACCGCCAAGGCCGGCCTTACAGAGGGGCAGATTGTCCTGCGGCACACGATTACCTTTTTTAATTTGGTATTTGCGGTGCTGGCGGTGATTTTGTCTCTGTGCGGCTCCGGTCTGCACAACATGACCTTCCTTATGGTGGCCTTTTTCAATACCGCCATCGGCTGTGTCCAGCAAATCAGAGCCAAACGGGCGGTGGACAGGTTAAGCCTTGTGGCAGTGCAAACCCTCCCTGCCCTCCGAAACGGAGAAAAGGTGCCTGTGCGTCAAGATTTGCTGGTGCAGGACGATGTGGTGGAGTTTGCCGCCGGCGACCAAATCTGTGCCGACGGAGAGGTTTTGGAAGGCTTTTTACAGGCAAATGAGTCCCTCATTACCGGCGAGGCCGACCCGGTGGATAAGCACCCCGGAGATACCCTGCAGTCCGGCAGCTTTGTGCTGTCCGGGCGGGCGCTGGTACGGCTGACCCGGGTGGGCAACGACGCCTTTGCGGCAAGGCTCTCCTTAGAGGCCAAGAAAAATCCCCGCGCCGCCAAGTCTGAGATGATGAAGACCCTTGATAAGATGATTCGGGTGCTGGGTTTTGCTTTGATTCCCATGGGACTGGTGCTGTTTTACCATGAGTTTCAGATACTGCAGCTGGGTTTGCAGAAAAGTGCCGAGGCCACCGTGGCAGCGGTGGTGGGCATGATTCCCGAGGGATTGTACCTGCTCACCAGCGTGGCGCTGGCGGTGTCAGCAATCAAACTAACCCGACAGAAGGTGCTGGTGCAGGATATGGGCTGTATCGAGGCCCTGGCAAGGGCAGATGTGCTCTGCGTAGACAAGACCGGCACCATTACGGAGCCGACCATGGCGGTCAACCGGGTGATTCCCCTAAATGGCTGCACAGAGGCAGAGGCCGCAGACATTCTTGCCGCCCTGTTTGGGGTGCAGGCGCCGGAAAACGACACGGGAAAAGCGCTCCATGCCCACTTTTCCAAGGATACAGACTGGACTTGCACGGAGTTTATCCCCTTTTCCCCCAACACCAAGTGGTGTGCCGGTGTGTTTGAAGGCCGTGGCACCTACATCACCGGTGCGCCGGAACGGCTACTGACGGAAAATAACCCGCTCACGGAAACGGTTAACACTTGGCAGACGGAGGGGTTTCGGGTGCTGCTTGCCGGCTCCTACAATGGAAATCCCCACAGATTTGACAAAACCCGCGTGACCCCCTTGGCGCTGGTACTGCTGGGCAGTCCCATCCGTCCCTCAGCGGCGGAGACCTTCTCTTACTTTGCCAGACAGGGCGTTCAGATTAAGGTTATTTCCGGAGACAGCGCCGCCACCGCATCGGCAGTGGCAAGGCAGGCAGGAATTGCGGGTGCGGAACATTATTTGGATGCCACAGACCTAAAAACAGAGGAGGACTTTTTACAGGCAGCGGAGCGCTACACCGTCTTCGGACGGGTGAATCCGGAGCAGAAAAAGCAGCTTGTGCAGGCGCTGCAGGCTAAAAAGCACACGGTTGCCATGACCGGCGACGGTGTGAATGATGTGCTTGCCATGCGGCAGGCAGACTGTGCCGTCGCTATGGCAAGCGGCACACAGGCGGCACGGCAGGTATCCCATCTGGTGCTGCTGGAGTCGGATTTTTCCGCTATGCCGGATATCGTAGCGGAGGGTCGCAGGGTAATTAACAATATCCAGCGAGCAGCCTCCCTGTTTTTGGTGAAGAATATTCTGTCCTTCGGGCTGGCGCTATTGATGCTGGCGATCGGTCTTCCCTATCCCTTTGCACCCATCCATCTGACCATTATCTCCGTGCTGACCATCGGCACACCCTCCTTTTTCCTGGCCTTAGAGCCAAATTACAGCCTTGTGCATGGGAGATTCCTGCCCAGCATCCTGCATCAGGCACTGCCGGGAGGACTGACCAATGTGCTTGTGGTATTCATCGCCCAAATTCTTACTGCCGCATTTGCTCTGCCTATGACCGACATGCACACGGTCTGTACCGCGATTTTGGCGGTGGTGGGCATGCTGGTGCTGTACCGCTTGTGCCGACCCTTTAACTGGTTCCGCAAAGTCCTGTGGCTGGCCATGGGAGTGGGACTGGTTGGCTGCTTCCTTGTCTTGGGTCCGTGGTTTGATTTGTACATTACAACGCCGGTATCCTACCTTGTGTTGGCGGTTATGATGACCGCCGCCATCGGTATGTTTGTTGTCATACAGGCGTTGTTCCGGTGGACGGATAAGCTCCGTAAGAGGTGATTGCATGCTCACATATCAACTGAAAAAAGCACCGGGCGTGCCCCTTTATGAGGCACTCTACCGATGCATACGGGCGGATATTTTGTCCGGCATACTGGAGGCAAACCGAAAGCTCCCGTCCAAACGGGCGCTCAGTACCAACCTGAAGGTAAGCAAAATCACAGTGGAAACCGCTTACAACCAGCTTCTTGCGGAGGGTTACATCCGTTCAGAGGAACGCGTCGGCTATTTTGTGGAAGAGGTTGCCCGTCTTACGCCCCAGTCCACACCGCCGGCAACTACCCAAAAACCGAAGGATGCGCTCATTGATTTGACCGCCAACGGTCCTGTGCGCTTTCCTTTTTCCGTGTGGAGCAGACTGCAGCGGGAAGTAATGCTGGATTTGGAAGAACAGCTGCTCCTACCCCTCCACAACCAGGGCCTTCCGGAGCTGCGGCAGGCAATTGCGGCGCATTTGGGTGCCTTTCGGGGAATGCGAGTAGACCCGGAAAACATTCTGGTGGGTGCCGGCACAGACTTTCTGTATAACCTGCTGATTCAGCTTTTGGGTAGGCATAAGCGCTATGCCGTGGAGGAGCCAGGCTACGGAAAAATCCGCAAAATTTACGCCGCCGCCGGAGCAGAGTGTGTCAGCGCACCCATGGATGCTATGGGTGTATGCCCGCAGGTGCAGGCACAGGTGCTCCACATCTCCCCGTCCCATCATTTTCCAACCGGCATTGTGACCCCCTTAACCAGACGGCAGGAGCTACTGGCTTGGGCGTGGGAACAACCGGAGCGGTATATTATCGAGGACGATTATGACAGCGAGTTCCGCTTTGCCGCCCACCCCATGCCCACCATGCAGAGCTTGGACGGTGGGGAACGGGTAATTTATATGAACACCTTCTCCAAGACCCTTGCCCCCTCCATCCGTATCAGCTATATGGTGCTTCCCCCTAAGCTCATGGAGGCATTTCGGGAGAAAATGGGATTTTACAGCTGTACGGTGCCCAGCTTTGAACAGTATACCCTTGCCCGGTTTATCAGCCGGGGATATTTTGAAAAGCACTTAAACCGGATGCGAAAATTCTACAAGGCCCGGCGCAACCGGGTGCTGGAGGCACTGAGCAATTGTCCCTTTGCACAGCGGCTGACGGTTCTGGAGGAGAATGCAGGACTGCATTGTCTTCTGAAGGTAGATGCGCCCATGTCCGACGAGGAACTGGTTGTTTGGTGCAAAACCGCAGGCTTTCGGGTGCAAACACTGGGAGAATTCTACCACAGTACCGTACCGGAGCACGCCAAGGGTCAGCTGGTCATCAACTACTCCGGCCTTTCTGACCGGGATTTGGAACGCCTTGAAGCGCAGCTGTCCTGCCTATAAAACAAGAAAGGGAGTGTCCAATGCGTCGTACACTTAAGGACAGTTTCCTAAGGGTACGAGCATTGCAGACGAGAGAATTGAGAGAAGTTTCGTCTTCTCTCTTTTTTCTTGCCTGTTTCTTTTGGTTCTATGTCAATAGTTGAGGTAGCGCCAAAAGAAGGCGTCGCATTACTGCGGCGCCTTATCTTATTTCTTATGAAATTCATATATGGTATAGTGACGATATATTTCGCCAGCTTGATAAATCGCTTCATTATACTTTACACAATTGGGTTCTGTCTGCGTTTCGAGACAGAATCCTCCGTACTGAATTTGAGGAATACCACCTTTAAAGTCCGGACCGTTTCCGAGAAAATATCCCGTGTAAAGCTGCATGCCGGGCTGATCGGTGTAGGTATTCATCGACATTTTCTCGTTTTCCGCAATGGCAACTAGGCCTAGTTCCGTATCGCCGAATGATTTATAAGATACTGGGGAAAGGATCATATTGTTGTCGTATCCCTTAAACTCGCCTATGCCATTATCAATATATCTCATTTCTCTGAAATCAATATCTGTACCGGCAACGAATGGGCGGTTGCCATTTGGAATCAAATTCTCGTTTACTTCGGTGTATCGTTCTGCAAATATTTGAAGTTTATGTTTTTTGATATCTCCGCCAAAACCATCAAAGTTAAAGTAAGCATGGTTGGTTAGTGCAATAGGGGTGGTGCTTTCAGGGATACCCTCATATTCAATATGAATAGCAGCATCTTTAACCGTATATTTAACGCGAATGGTTAAAGCACCGGGGAAGCCATCTTCACCATCAGGCGAATAGTAGGATAAAGTGACAGTATCGGAACTGAAATTATCTACAATCCACACACGATGCTGAAAACCCACTCCACCGTGTAGGCAATTTCCATTATCATTGTTCGCAAGAGGATATATTTTGCCCTCCATCTCGATAGAAGCACCTTCAATACGGTTGGCAACACGTCCTACAATGGCACCTTGATTGGATGTATCATTCAAATATCCATCAATGGTGTCAAATCCACCAATAACATCAATGTTACCGAAAGGTTTAAATGAAATAATAGATGCACCATAAGTCATAATCTCAGCTTTTGCTGCGCCGTCTGAAATTGTAAAGGCATAGATATCGTTGCCGTTAGGAAGTGTTCCAAAAACACGCATATTCATAGCTTACTCCTTTGTGTTGTATTTCTTTGCTTGTATTCAGTAGGTGTCATACCTGTGTGTTTTTTGAAGATACGACTGAAATACATCGAATTGTCATATCCAATTGCTGATGCAATTTGGGTCATATTGTAGTCGGTGTTATCGATAAGGTTCATTGCATTGGTCATGCGAAGATGGACAATATATTGCATTGGTGTATATTTGGTCACCCTACGAAAACTTTGTATAAACCAATTGGCTGTCATACCACGATCTTTTGCATATTCTTCAATAACAATAGGTTGGTTATAGTGTTCATTGAAATAATGTGTTGCACGTTCAATTTCGTCGAGCATCTCAGTGCCGATATCGTTTCCTTCGTGTAGGTATCGATTGATAATTAAAAATATGTGTCTCAAATTCATATTCAATAAATCTTCATAATTTACACGTTGTAATTGCAATTCTTGAATCATTTGACGGAATAGCCATTGATAGTCAGGAGAGGTACCTGTAAAGAAGATATTTTCATTTTGTGGCATTTGGTAATAATTTAAGAGCAACCCCACATCAGACCCTGTAAAATGGACCCAATAAGTTTCCGGCTTATCTGCAGCATAAAGATAATATATCTGTGATTCACCCGGACGGAAAAGCACCATATTTCCTTTGGGGATAATTCGCTCTACTCCATCAATAATGAAGTGCCCTGAACCTGATGCAATGTACAACAATTGATAATCACCACGACCATTGGGACGCTCTGTTTCAATCACCTTACTGGTGTGCACACGGTAATATCCGGCAGCTGTAATAATAAGCGGTTTACTCTTATCTACTATGTCCTCATGTTCTTCGCCGAGATAGGCTAAATTCGTATGCATAGCACCACTCCTATAATGCATATTAAAAGCGTCGTTTTACCTATAATTATATTATACATAAAATCACGGGATTTTCAATCGCTCAATCACATTTTGTGCATAATGTTCGTGAAAATGTTTATTGTTATTATATCATCGGAGTAGTAGAATATAATCGAAAAAAGTGGCAATAACACACCAAACAGCGGGAGATGATATGATGAACCTTGTTAATTGTATAAGCAATCTTTACAGCGAAAACATTGTTCAGCTCTTCTCTGAGCTCTACGGAAACGATGCGGCTGTAATCGAAAAACAACAGAAACGATATGAAAAAGCGATTCGCTCATTTTCGGAGTTCTTCCCTTCAAGAGACGATATTAAAATCTATTCTGCACCGGGAAGAACGGAGATTGGCGGTAACCATACTGACCACCAGCGTGGCGTGGTTTTGGCCGGTGCGGTTAACTTAGATACCTTGGCAGTAGTCGCTTTTCATAACGATGGCGTAGTAAGAGTTAAGTCTGAAGGATATATACTCGCCGAGATTCGGGTCGGTGATACGAATCCTAACAAAGCAGACGACGGTACGACTGCTCTTGTAAAAGGTGTTCTGTCAAAGTTTAACGAAACCAGTGTTACGGTATCCGGCTTTGATATGTATACCACATCGGACGTAATTTGCGGCGGTGGCATTTCATCGTCGGCAGCATTCGAAACTCTGATTGGTACAGTTATCAATGAACATTACAACAATGGTAAAGCAACAGCATTTGAAATTGCACAATATGGCTGGTTTGCTGAGAATGTTTTCTTTGGCAAGAGTTGTGGTCTTCTTGATCAAACAGTTTCTTCCTTTGGAGGGCTCGTAACCATCGACTTCAAGGACACAAATGCACCCGCAATCGAAAAGATTGATTTTGACTTTGAAAAATACGGATATACACTCTGCATTACTGATACAAAGAGTAGCCACGAAAACTTGACTGACGATTATGTGGCTATTCGCAAGGAAATGAAAGAGGTAGCTGATTACTTCAAGTGTGAGGTGCTCAGCGAAGTTGATGTTAAAGAGTTTTACAACATACTCCCGAATCTCAGAAAGTTCTGCTCGGACAGAGCTATTATGAGAGCGATGCACTTCTTTGCAGAAACCAAACGTGCAAAAGAAGAAGCAGATGCGCTTAAAGAATGGAATATTGACGGATTCTTGAGATTAGTTAATGAATCGGGTATCTCGTCAGGAAACCTTCTTCAAAATCTTTATTCCAACAATACACCCACTGAGCAAGCAATTCCTTTAGCGCTGGTAATCAGCAAATCGATTCTCGGTGATAAAGGTGCCGTTCGTGTTCACGGCGGTGGCTTTGCAGGAACGATTCAAGCCTTTGTTCCCACCGATATGGTTAAGGAATATAAAATTGAGATGGAACGTGTATACGGAGATGGGTCATGTTATCAGATAAAGATCAGACCGGTTGGCGGTATTAAGATTATGTAATAAAAGGAGACAAAGCCGATGAAGCTTTTAGTTTTAGGCGGTGCCGGATATATCGGTTCTCACACCGCAATCGAACTTTTAAATGATGGTCACGAAGTAGTGATTGTTGATAGCCTGGTAACCGGATATGAAAAGGCGGTTCCCGAAAAAGCCATCTTCTATCCGGGCGACATCCGTGACGAACAATTTTTGAATGACCTTTTTAAGAAAGAAAAGATTGATGCAGTTATTCACTTTGCTGCATTCTCCTTGGTTGGAGAAAGCGTAGTCAATCCTTTGAAATACTATGAAAACAACCTCTATGGCACGAAGGTTTTGCTTGGTGCGATGATAAATAACGGCGTTGATAAAATCGTCTTTTCTTCCACTGCAGCAACCTATGGCGAGCCTGAAAATATTCCTATTTTGGAAAGTGACAGAACCTGTCCTACCAATCCTTACGGCGAAACAAAGCTGGCAATGGAAAAAATGATTTCTTGGGCTGCTAAAGCACACGAACTTCATTATATATCTCTTAGATATTTCAATGCTTGTGGTGCTCACGAAAGCGGTATGATTGGCGAAGCACACAATCCTGAAAGCCACTTGATTCCTTTGGTGCTTCAGGTGCCAAACGGAAAACGTGAGTTTGTATCCATCTACGGAAACGATTACGATACACCCGATGGAACTTGCATTCGTGATTACATTCACGTAACTGATCTTGCAAAAGCGCACATACTCGCTGTAAAGCATTTGGTGAACGGTGGCGAAAGCAACATCTTCAACCTTGGCAACGGCGTTGGATACTCGGTAAAAGAGGTTATCGAAACCGCAAGAAAAGTAACCGGTCATCCAATTCCGGCTAAAGAAGAACCCCGTCGAGCAGGAGATCCCGCCCGCCTTGTCGCATCGGGTGAAAAGGCAAGAAGTATTCTTGGCTGGGAGCCCAAAATCAAAGATCTTGCTGATATCATCAGCAGCGCATGGAAATGGCACCAAACCCATCCTAATGGGTACGATAAATAATCTATACAAAATTCGGTACTGCTATCTGCGGTTGGCTCCGTTGTTGCATTCTTGCTTTCTCGTTTAAAGGTTGAGAAGGCGAATGCTCAACTCCTCAAAATGAAAAACATGACCGAAGAAGACCTCGATGTAGGCTACGGTAACGCATAAGGAGGAATTACCATGAAGGAATTCCAAAAGTTTGATAGAATTGGTACAACCCCTCACAGAAGCTATTATATCCCTTTCGCTGAAAAGGACGTTGTTCGTACCAAGCACAGCATTCTTGACAGAACATCAAGTTCTCGTTTTACCTCCCTTGACGGTATATGGCAAATTAAGCAGCTCGACCATGTTGAGGATTTCGATATAAACGAAATGCTCGGCGAGTCCATTCCGGTTCCTGCTTGTGTGCAGATGCACGGGTACGACCATATTCAGTATTTGAATATTCGCTATCCTTTCCCGGTAATGCTTCCTCATCTTCCTTACGAAAATCCTTGCTGGCATTATCGCCGCACATTTAACGTAAAGAAGCAGAAGGGCGAAAGATACTACATCAACTTTGAAGGTGTAGATAGCGCATTCTATATTTACATCAACGGCGAGTTCAAAGGTTATTCTCAGATTTCTCACGCTACAAGTGAGTTTGATATTACCGACCTTGCTGTAAATGGTGAGAACACCATCGATGTTCTTGTTCTTAAATGGTGTATCTCCACTTATCTTGAGTGTCAGGATAAGTTCCGTTTCTCCGGTATTTTCAGAAACGTATATATGCTTACTCGTCCTGAGAATCATATTACCGACTATAAAATCGAGACTACCTTTCGTGGTACAGACGGAGTTTTGAAGTTCATTAACGAAAGCGACGTTGATATTGAACTTACTCTGGAAGACAATACAATTATTGTTCCGGCAAAAATGACCAATGCGCTTATCGTACCCAACGTTAAGAAATGGTCTCCCGAGACACCCGAACTTTATACCTTGGAGCTTCGCGCAAATGGTGAGAAAATCATCGAAAATGTCGGCTTTAGAACCGTTACCATCGATGGCAAGGTATTTAAGGTCAACGGTGAGCCGGTTAAACTCAAAGGTGTAAACCGTCACGATTTCAACTGTGAAACTGCAGCAACCGTCAGCCTTGAGGACATGGCTAAGGACATTCATTTGATGAAAGAATTAAATGTCAACGCAGTCAGAACCTCTCATTATCCTAACAGTCCTGAATTTTATCTGCTCTGCGATAAGTTCGGTATCTATACAATGGATGAAGCAGACCTTGAAATGCACGGTGCTTGTTGCTGTGACGGTCAATATAACGCTCCTCTTTGGATGGAATATGCTGAGAATGAGATTTTCACTCCCGGTATCACAGACAGACACGTAGCTCTTGTAGAACGTGATAAGAACCGTCCTTGCGTTATTATCTGGTCTCTTGGTAACGAATGTTCCTTTGGTAAGGCGTTCTTCGATGGCGCAAGATACATCAAGAACCGTGATAATACCAGACCGATTCACTACGAAGGTCTCCAGTGTGCCGATCCCAAGTATTATTACACTGATATGGTGGATATGGTCAGTATGATGTATCCTTCCTTTGAGACCATTCAGACAAAGGTTTTAGATAATCCCGAAGAAACCCGTCCTTTCGTTCTCTGTGAGTATACGCACGCTATGGGTAACTCCTGCGGCGATATTGCACAGTATTGGGATATGATCTGCAATAACGAGCAGATGATGGGCGGCTTTGTTTGGGAATGGGCAGACCACGGTATCAAGACCGACGAAGGATTCCTCTACGGTGGCGACTTTAAGGAATCTGAGCACGACGGCAACTTCTGTGCAGACGGTCTCTTGACACCTGACAGAAAGATTAAGTCTAACGCCCTTGAAATGAAGGCTGTTTACGGCGGTAAAACTCAGTCTGAGGTTTGTCCTGTAGAGATTCCGCCCAGCACTTATAAATTCTCTTCCGGTATTGCCATTGAAGTAAATGAACATACCGGTGAGATTACCTCTATCAAGGCAGACGGCAAGGAAGTTCTTCGCACCCCGATTCATTTCAACATCACTCGTTATACCGATAACGACCGTGGCCTTGTTCCTCATTGGATTGGCAGATGCCATTTAGAAGCTTGTAAACCCCATATCTTTGAATGTGAAAAGACCGATAACGGATACAAGTTCAAAGGTTGCTTAGCTGCAAACTGCTTAATGCCTGCCGCTGAATTTGATCTCAGTTATGAGGTAAACGGAAACGTGCTTACGGCAACAATTGCATATAAGCTCGCTGATTATGTTGAACGCTTCCCACGCTTTGGTATTGAGTTCGGTGTGGACAAAGCATACGGCAACTTCTCCTATGTAGGCTTTGGTCCTACTGAAAGCTATGTGGATAAACACATTGCCAGTGAATATGGCTACTATGTAAGCTCGGCTGAAGAAAACTACAATTATGAGTACATCCGTCCTCAGGAATCCGGCAGCCACTATGCTTGTAAGTACCTTGCGGTCAATAATTTGTTTAAGGTTACTGCAGAGCAGCCTTTCTCTTGCTCTGTGAACCCCTTCACAACTAAACAACTTCGTGAAACACTTCATTCCTTTGAGCTTAAAGAAAACGACTTTGTGAATGTTTGTATCGACCTTGCAATGCGTGGTGTTGGTTCTCATTCCTGCGGTCCTGATCTTCCCGAAGAGTATGAGATTCCGAAGGCGTTCAAAAACACCTTCAAATTTACATTCTAACATTTATTAAAAGATGCGTTTTGGTCGCTGAACATAAAAAGGCATAGCCCGTGTGGGCTATGCCTTATCCTTTGAAAGAGCTGTCCTTTAGAGTACGACTCTAAGCACTCCCTTTCTTTATTTTTCTTCCTCCGGAACAAGGTCCAGTGTTATGGATTTTACCGCCGTGCGCAGCTGGATATATCGCACACCGGCGGCATCCAGCATCCGTTTGGAGGCCTTGGTGGTAGGGGTATCGGCATACTTGTCGGACAGGTAGTAAACCTCCTTCACGCCGCATTGAATAATAGCTTTGGCGCACTCGTTGCAGGGAAACAGCGCCACATACAGACGACTGCCCCGCAGGTCGCGGCCGTTGGCGTTGAGAATGGCATTCAGCTCCGCATGGACAACGTACGGATACTTCGTCTCCTCGCCTGTACGGTCCCAGGGAAACTCGTCATCAGAGCAGCCTTTTGGCATACCGTTGTAGCCTGTGGAGATGATGATGTTATCTTGAGATACGATGCAGGCACCTACCTGTGTGCTGGGGTCCTTACTGCGACGGGCGGCCAGCATGGCAACGCCCATAAAGTACTCGTCCCAGCTGATGTAATCGGCTCTTTTCATAGAAATTCCCCTCCGTTTTGATTTGCATTAAGCATAACAAAACACAAGCGAAATGTCAACATTTTCACCCGAATACAATGAGAAAAGGTATACTTTTCCCGCCGGCAGGTAATTCCTAACCAAGCAAAAATAACCGCCCCAAAGCATCAGGGGCGGTTATCGCATTATTTTTCCTGTGTAAGACTGCCCAGTAGCTCCAAAATCTGTCGGCAGTGTTCCCGTTCCTGCTGCGCCATCCGGGCAAATACCTGCCCATACTCCGGGTCAGAGGCGCGGGACTCATACTGAGCCAGGCACCGCATCTCCCGTCCGTAGCACCGCCGCAGCATAACACTGACAGGCGTTTTGTCCAAAGGCGGCGGTGAGGGAATGTCCGGTCGTCCGGAACCCTGCAGGGTATAAATACCCTTTAAGCAAGCCATGTGCGCCTGCTCCTCCTGTCCCATCTTCTTCAAAATGGCGCTTTGATTCCCCTGCACCCTTCTAGAGAGGGAGAGATAGACGGCAGCATCCGCCCATTCCTCTGCAATCAATCCCTGCAAGCCTTGGGTGGGGTTGGCGGCGGTTTCCCCCTGTACCCGCTGCCAAACGCGGGCGGCTTTTGCTTTGTCGTAAACCTCCATGACATCCCTTCCTTTTTACATATTCTCCAATACAGTATAGCGGATAGGTTGCACGGAATTTCGGAAAATTTGTTTGCAAAACAGGAAAAAATATCTTTTCTTTTTCGCGCAAATGTGCTAAAATAAAAATAAGATAAGAAGCGGAGGGATATCTATGCCAAGAACCAGCAATAAATCCGAGCTGATTGTGGAATTTGTCAATCAGTTTGTACAGGAGAACGGTTTTGCCCCCTCTGTCCGAGAAATTGGTGCCGCTGTGGGTCTGCGCTCCACAGCCTCCGTCAGCTACCATCTGCAGCAGTTGCAGGAAAAGGGTGCGCTGCTCTCACCCGGTGCAAAGGGCCGCAAACGCGCCATTGTCACCGCCCAGCGACCCGGACAAATCCCTGTAGTAGGTGTGGTCACCGCCGGTATGCCCATTTTGGCACTGGAAAACCAAGAGGGTACCATCAGCTGGGACGGAGACCCCAAGTGCTTTGCCCTCCGTGTCCGTGGCGACAGCATGGTGGGTGCCGGAATTCTAAATGGAGATATGGTGGTTGTCCGGCCACAGCAAAGTGCCGATGACGGTCAAATTGTGGTTGCCAGAATCGGTGACGAAGCCACGGTCAAGCGCCTGCGCCGCAGAGACGGCGAGGTTTGGCTCATGCCGGAAAACGATGCCTACAGTCCCATCAACGGCCAAGAAGCCGAGCTGATCGGTCTTGTTAAGGCCGTGGTAAGAGAATATTGAGTATAAAAATCTGCCCTAGGGGCAGATTTTTCAGAGTGTCAATAAACCCCCAAATCGTCAAAATCCAATTTTTGATGATTTGGGTTGTTCTTTTCTCCGGATTCATGCGTCAATTGGCCATATAAGCGACAGGGGGGGTGCGAAAATGCTTGCTATGCAAGGGATTTTGACTTACTGCGCAAACGGGCGGACTACCGTACCTATGTACGCCGACGCCGCCCGTTTGCTTGTCTTTGGGGCTTTCTTGACCTCTGCCGGTTGCGTCAAAAAATACTTTTTTGACAGACCGGAAAATCTGCCCTAAGGGCAGATTTTTTGCAGGTACATGAGTAAAAACACACATAATGGAAAAACTGCAATTTTTTATGCAAAAAATGTTTACTTTTTAAATTGATTGTGCTATACTATTTCAGCATTATCGTAATTCTGCAAAGAACATAAAAAACGGGTAGCAAGAGCTGCCTACTACAATTGAAAGGGGTATTTCAATGTCTCACAAATATGTTTATCTGTTTACCGAAGGCAATGGCTCCATGCGGGAGCTGCTGGGCGGCAAGGGCGCAAACCTGGCGGAAATGACCAACATCGGTCTGCCTGTTCCCCAGGGTTTCACGATTTCTACCGAGGCCTGCACCCAGTATTACGAAGACGGCTGCAAAATCAATGACAGCATCCAGGCCGAAATTATGCAGTATGTCGAAAAGCTGGAAGCTATCACCGGCAAGAAGTTCGGTGATAAGGAGAATCCTCTGCTGGTCTCCGTCCGTTCCGGCGCCCGCGCCTCCATGCCCGGCATGATGGACACCATCCTGAACCTGGGTCTGAACGAGGACGTTGTCAATGTTCTGGCTACCAAGTCCGGCAATCCCCGCTGGGCATGGGACTGCTACCGCCGCTTCATCCAGATGTACTCTGATGTCGTTATGGAAGTCGGCAAGAAGTACTTCGAGGCTCTCATCGACGAGATGAAGGAAAAGAAGGGTGTCACTCAGGACGTGGAGCTGACCGCTGACGACCTGAAGGAACTGGCTAACCAGTTCAAGGCTGAGTACAAGTCTAAGATCGGCGCAGAGTTCCCCACCGATCCTGTTGAGCAGCTGATGGGCGCTGTCAAGGCTGTTTTCCGCAGCTGGGACAACCCCCGTGCTAACATCTACCGCCGTGAGAACGACATCCCCTACTCCTGGGGCACTGCCGTTAACGTTCAGTCCATGGCCTTCGGCAACATGGGTGACGATTGCGGTACCGGCGTTGCTTTCACCCGTGACCCCGCCACCGGCGCTAAGGGTCTGATGGGCGAGTTCCTGACCAACGCACAGGGCGAAGACGTTGTCGCCGGCGTCCGTACTCCCATGCCCATCTCCGAGATGGCCGACAAGTTCCCCGAGGCTTTTGCTCAGTTCGAGAAGGTCTGTGCCATTCTGGAAGACCACTATCGCGATATGCAGGACATGGAGTTCACCGTTGAGAACGGCAAGCTGTACATGCTCCAGACCCGTAACGGCAAGCGTACCGCTCCCGCTGCTCTGAAGATCGCCTGCGACCTGGTTGACGAAGGCATGATCGACGAGAAGAAGGCTGTCGCTATGATCGATCCCCGTAACCTGGACACCCTGCTCCATCCCCAGTTCGACACCAAGGCTCTGAAGGCCGCCACCCCCATCGGCAAGGCTCTGCCCGCATCTCCCGGCGCTGCTGCCGGCAAGATCGTCTTCACCGCTGAAGACGCTAAGGCATGGGCTGAGCGCGGCGAGAAGGTGGTTCTGGTTCGTCTGGAAACCTCTCCCGAAGATATCGAAGGCATGATGGCCGCACAGGGCATTCTGACCGTCCGCGGCGGTATGACCTCTCACGCAGCCGTCGTTGCCCGCGGCATGGGTACCTGCTGTGTTTCCGGCTGCACTGAGATTGCTATGGATGAAGAAAACAAGGTCTTCACGCTGGGCGGCAAGACCTTCCACGAAGGCGACGAGCTGAGCCTGGACGGTTCCACCGGTAACATCTATGCCGGTCTGATCGCCACCAAGGATGCTGAGATTGCCGGTGAGTTCGGCCGCATCATGGCTTGGGCTGACCAGTACCGCAAGCTGAAGGTTCGTACCAATGCCGACTCCCCCCGTGATGCCAAGAAGGCTCGCGAGCTGGGTGCAGAAGGTATCGGTCTGTGCCGTACTGAGCATATGTTCTTCGAAGAAGGCCGTATCGGACCCTTCCGTGAGATGATCTGCTCCGACACCGTTGAAGAGCGTGAGGCAGCTCTGGAGAAGATCCTGCCCATGCAGCAGGCTGACTTCGAGGGTCTGTACGAGGTTATGGAAGGCAACCCCGTTTGCATCCGTTTCCTGGATCCTCCTCTGCACGAGTTCGTTCCCACCACTGAGGAAGACATCGCTGCTCTGGCTGCTACCAAGGGCAAGACCGTGGAAGAGATCAAGGCGATCATCGCAAGCCTTCACGAGTTCAACCCCATGATGGGTCACCGTGGCTGCCGTCTGAGCGTCACCTACCCCGAGATCGCCGCTATGCAGACCAAGGCTGTCATTCGCGCAGCTATCGCTGTCGCAAAGCGTCATCCCGACTGGAACAATGTTCCCGAGATCATGATTCCCCTGGTTGGCGATGTCAAGGAGCTGAAGTATGTCAAGGATGTGGTTGTCAAGACTGCTAACGCCGAAATCGCAGCTGCAGGCGTCACACTGAAGTACGAAGTCGGTACCATGATCGAGATCCCCAGAGCTTGCTTGACTGCTGACGCAATCGCACAGGAAGCTGAGTTCTTCTGCTTCGGCACCAACGACCTGACTCAGATGACCTTCGGCTTCTCCCGTGACGATGCAGGCAAGTTCCTGAACGCTTACTACGATGCCAAGATCTTCGAGAACGATCCCTTCGCCAAGCTGGATCAGACCGGCGTGGGCATGCTGATGGAAATGGCCGTTGCCAAGGGCAAGGCTTCCGGCAAGCAGCTGCACTACGGCATCTGCGGCGAGCACGGCGGCGACCCCAACTCCGTCGAGTTCTGCCACAAGATCGGTTTGGATTATGTGTCCTGCTCTCCCTTCCGTGTTCCCATCGCAAGACTTTCCGCCGCTCAGGCTGCAATCAAGGACGGCAGGAATTAAGTTCTGATTACCTGCTGTTTGCGACATTCCTTGTAACTCACGAAGATGCGAAAGCGTATATGTACAGCTTGAGCAGTAAACGCAGAGTTCACAAATGGAAGGACATTCGGGTAAACCTTTA
>JBGVPJ010000153.1:0-11412 GCA_045126955.1 Faecousia sp. | reverse complement strand
CCACCGCAGATGCGGTTAGGTGCGCACTAAGGCCCCCTTGTGTAAAGGGTAAGCGCAGCGCAGTCGGCGGTAGTGAATGACAGCCCGGTGGGCTGTCAGAGCCGCCGACCGGGCTCGCCTCAGCGAGCTGTCACCGCACAGCGGTGACTGGGGGATTGTCACTACGAGCACAACCCCTCCGTCACGGCTTAACGCCGTGACACCTCCCCTTACACAGGGGAGGCTTTCCGCTGCGGCGGGACTGGGCATAGCGAAAGCTTTTTGGAACCACCAGCACAGCTGGTGCTTTTCTTTATACAACAAAAACAGCGCCGGGAAAACCCGGCGCTGTTTGGTTTGTTTGCTTAGCCTTCTGCACGCATCTGAGCGAAGCACTCGCTGCAGAATACGGGACGATCGGACTTGGGCTGGAAAGGAACCTTTGCCTCGCCACCGCAACGAGCGCAGGTAGCAGTGAAGAATTCACGGGGGCCATGGGCATTGTTCTTGCGAGCGTCACGGCAAGCCTTGCAGCGCTGGGGCTCGTTCTGGAAGCCGCGCTCTGCGTAGAATTCCTGCTCACCGGCGGTGAAAACGAATTCGTTGCCGCACTCTTTGCAAACTAAAGTCTTGTCTTCGTACATTGATTTTACCTCTCTTCGGTTGTTAATGCCCCGTGAAAGCCTGCCGGAATTGACTGGTATAACGCAGGGTCAAGTATATGGTGACAGTACGCCGTCACAAGTGGGATTATACACAAGAGAAAAACTTTTGTCAATCCTTTATGAAAATATTTCTACCGTTTTTTTGCCTTTTATGCAAAATTCCGATAGATTTGGGTAACTTATCTGCCTGTCAAATCTCAAATCGGTCTTGCCCGTCATAGGGAATATGCAGATGCTCGTAGGCAAGGGCGGTTACGCAACGACCCCGGGGTGTCCGGGTCAAGAAGCCCAGCTGCATGAGGTAAGGCTCGTACACATCCTCCAGTGTCACAGCCTCCTCGCCGATGGTGGCGGCAAGGGTTTCCAAACCCACCGGACCGCCGCCGTAGTTGCGGATGATGGCGGAGAGCATCCGCCGGTCAATGTTGTCCAAACCCAGCGCATCTACCTCCAAGCGGGACAGCGCCAAATCCGCCGCCGCCTTGGTAATCACGCCGTTGCACATAATTTGGGCAAAATCCCGCACCCGACGCAAAAACCGATTGGCAATTCGGGGGGTGCCCCGACTCCGGGAGGCAATCTCCATAGCGCCCTTGGGGTCAATTTCCATGCCTAAAATGGTGGCAGACCGGGTGACGATTCTTGCCAGCTCCTCGGGGGTATACAGCTCCAGCCGCAGATTCACGCCAAACCGATCCCGCAGAGGTGCGGAGAGCTGACCGGCTCTGGTGGTAGCGCCCACCAAAGTAAATTTCGGCAAATCCAGCCGGATAGAATTGGCAGACGGTCCCTTTCCCACAATGATATCGATGGCAAAATCCTCCATGGCGGGGTAGAGAATTTCTTCCACGACCCGGTTTAACCGGTGAATTTCGTCAATAAAGAGGATATCACCGGGATTTAAGTTTGTGAGAAGTGCCGCCAAATCGCCGGGCTTTTCAATGGCAGGACCGGAGGTGATGCGGATATTCACACCCATCTCGTTGGCAATGACACCGGCAAGGGTGGTCTTGCCAAGACCCGGAGGACCGTAAAGCAGGGTGTGATCCAGCGGCTCGTTCCGCCGCCGCGCGGCCTCAATATAGACGGACAGATTGCCCTTGACCTTCTCCTGACCGGTATAGTCGGATAGGAGCTTGGGCCGCAGACCGATTTCCCCGGAGTCCTGTGGGGCAAAGGTGGGGGAAATCAACGGGGTATCCAATTCCTGAGAAAATTCCAAACTCATAATCTACTATCCTTTCATCACCATGGCACGGAGGGCATAGCGGATCATTTCCTCCGTGGAGGCACTGGGGTCCACACCCTTTAGCGCAGTGGCGATTTCCGCCGGGGAGTAGCCCAGCTCCTGCAGTGCCGCATTGGCCAAAGCCGTGTTGTTTCCTGTAACGGGTGCCGAAACGGTGGGGTTAGAGAAGTCCAGTTCCACAGACGCACCGCCGATTTTATCCTTTAGCTCCAAGATGATTCGCTGGGCAGTCTTTTTGCCCACACCCTGAGCGGCGGTGAGGAGCTTCTCGTCCCCGGTCATCACGGCCAAGGTGAAATTCTGAGGACCTGCGGCCAAAATTGCCAGCGCCGCCTTGGGGCCCACACCGTTGACGGAGGTGAGCAAATCGTAGCACCGCTGCTCCTCACGGCTGCTAAAGCCGTAAATGTCGTAGGCATCCTCCCGGATGGACTCGGTAATGTAGAGCTTTGTATTCTGATTCAGCTTCAGCTGTGCCGCCGTGTAGGCGGTGATGCGACAGCCGTAGCCCACGCCGCCGCAGTCGATGACCGCAAGACCCGGCTCCAAAACGGCTACCTGCCCGGAAACATAGTATAGCATAGGTCCTTCTCCTTTTATCCGTTGTTGATTTTGGCAAGCAAGCTGGTGCTTGACCGGGCGTGGCACAGGGCAATGGCGATGGCATCGGCGGCATCGTCGGGCTTTGGCATTTGGGAAAGTCCCAAAATTCGCTTAGTCATATCCATGACTTGATGCTTGGTGGCATTTCCGTAACCCACCACAGCCTGTTTTACCTGCATAGGCTTGTACGAGGTGACCTCCAGCCCTGCCTGCCGGATGGCAAGCAGGATGACCCCCCGGCTTTGGGCAACACCGATGCCGGTGGTGACATTCTGCCCAAAAAACAGCTCCTCAATGGCAACCGCATCCGGCTTTGCCACCTCCAAGAGCTTTTGCATATCATGATAAATAATTTCCAGCCGGGCGGAAAAATCCATCCCTGCCGGAGTAGTGATGGCACCGCAATGCAGGAGCTTGAATTGATTTCGCTCCGCCTCAATCAGACCGAAGCCGGTGATTCCATAACCCGGGTCAATCCCTAAAATCCGCACAAGTGCCACCTCCTTTGCCCATTATGATAGCACATTTGTTTTGGTTTGCCTACTGTTTTTCCAAATTTTTCGCAAAAAATCCGCCCCAGGTATTCCCGGGACGGTGAAAATCTGTAAAATCAAGCCTGTAAAGCCTGCACATCCTGCCGAAAGGCGGCAAACTCATCGGCAGAGCACTCTGCATGGACCTTAATAGGCCGAGAGTAATCCAAACTGGCCATGCCCATAAAGTCCTTGCCATTGATGTTTTGCCGGTCATTGCCCACACGAATCTCAAAGGGCCGCTTGGATGCTAGCATAACAAAGGCCTTTATCTGTTCAAAAGAGGTTAGAGAAATGTGAAAACTCATGGAAATTAGCCTCCGGTGCTGTACAAAAGGGATTTTTTCGAGTATAATAATATTATAAATAAGATGGTGTTGTATATCAATTGGGAAAACAATAGGAATTTATTCTTTAAAGAAAGCGATTATTGGTAAAATAGACGATGAAAATAGGATTTTACACCCTCGGCTGCAAGGTAAACCAGTATGAAACCCAGGCAATGGAGCAGCTTTTGGGAGAACAGGGCCATGAAATAGGAGACTTTCATGACACCTGTGACATATATATCATCAACACCTGCTCGGTGACGGCGGTGGCCGACAAGAAAAACCGTGCAGTGATTCGCCGTTGCCGCCGGGAGAATCCGGAGGCGGTACTGGCGGTGTGCGGCTGTTATCCCCAGCATGCCGCCGATGCGCTGGATGGCATGGGCATCGATGTGCTGGGCGGCAGTGCCGACCGGGAGGCGTTTTTGCAACAGGTGCTGGAAACGGCTCGCACCAAAACCAAAGCCAAGGTGCTGGACGAGGCGCTGAAGCGGCGGCAATTTGAGGTGCTCCCAGCCGGCGGTTTAGAGGGACGCACCCGGGCCATGGTGAAGGTGCAGGATGGGTGTGTGAATTTTTGCAGCTACTGCATCATCCCCTACACCCGTGGGCCTGTCCGTTCCGCGCCCCTTTCCTTGGCGGTGGAGCAGGCACAGGCGCTGGCACTGCAGGGTTATCGGGAAATCGTGGTCACCGGTATTGAAATTGCCAGCTGGGGTGTGGATTTGCCGGGAAAACCCGATCTAGCCACCCTTTTGGAGGCTATTTGCTGTGCCGTTCCCGATTTACGGGTGCGACTGGGCTCCTTGGAGCCGAGAATCGTGACGGAGGAATTCTGCCAAAGGCTGAAAAAGCTTCCCAACCTGTGCCCGCAATTCCACCTGTCCATGCAGTCCGGCTGTGATGCGGTGCTGGGGCGCATGAAGCGCAAGTACGACACCGCCCGTTATTTGGAGAGTGTGCAGCTTCTGAATCTGCACTTCCCCGGCTGCGCCGTGACCACCGATATGATTGTTGCCTTCCCCGGTGAAACGGAGGAGGAATTTGCCGCCTCTTTGGCGTTTATCCGAAAATGTGCCTTTGCGGATATGCATATTTTCCCCTACTCTCGCCGTCCCGGCACACCGGCGGACAAAATGTCCGGACAGCTGAACAATGCCGTAAAAGAGGAGCGGAGCCGCGCGGCCATTGCCGTGGCAGAGGAAATGTCCCATACTTACCGCAAGTCGCTGATAAATACCTGTCTTCCGGTGCTGTTCGAAGAGAAAGATGGGGCATACTATACAGGACACACCCCAAATTATATAAAAGTATATGCCGAAGGAGAGCAGCTGCATAACCAAATCCGAGAAGTGACAGTTACGGAGCTGTATCGGGACGGTGTTTTGGGCGTGTTGGTTTAGACCGCTGGACAAGTGGGAATTTTTGTGTTATACTGAAATATCCAAAAGCAATGAATGCGTAAAGGAGGCGTTGTCCTTTGAAATATTGGCGAGGTTATTTGACTGCCGCGCTGCTGGGCCTGTTCACCTGGGCCCTGCGGGAGTTTGCCAAGGGCCATTCTGTTCTGGTGGACATGATTTATCCCTATGTGACCCGGATGGCTCAGTCGTTTTTGACAGATTGGAGCAGCAGTGTGCAATTTTGCCTGTGGCAGGTACTGTTGCTGGTACTGCTGGCACTGGTAATTACCACTTTGGTGCTGATGATCGTTTTTAAATGGAATCCCATCCAGTGGTTCGGTTGGGTTTGCGCAACGGTGGCACTGGTGATATTCTTGAATTTTGGCATTTTCGGTCTGAACCAATTTGCCGGTCCTCTGTCGGAGGATGTGCGGCTGTATGAGACGGATTATACCGTCACGGAGCTGGAAAACGCAGCGGCCTACTACCGAGACCAGGCCAATGCTTTGTCAAAGCAGGTGCCGCGGGACGAGAGCGGCAATGTGATATATGACGATTTTGAAATACTGGCGGCCAAGGCCGGTGACGGATTCCGTTCCCTTGTGTATGACCAGTCACTATCGGTATTTGCCGGCTCTATTGTGCCGGTGAAAGAATTAGGCTGGGCAAATCAGTTTACCTCCTTTGGTGTTACCGGCGTCACCGTACCGATTACCGGTGAAGCGGCGGTAAATCCCCAGCTGCCGGCGGTGATGCTGCCCTTTGCCATGTGTCAGGAAATGGCACACCGAATGAGCATCGGCATTGAACGGGATGCCAGCTTTGCGGCTTATCTGGCCTGCCGAACCAATTCGGACATTCAATTCCAGTATTCCGGCATGCTTATGAGCTACCGTTACTGTCTGGAGGCGCTGAAAAAGCTGGATTTGGTCACCGGAGCCGGTTCTGCCGGCCGTGTGGCAGATAAAGAGGATAAATACGTCACCAACGATTTAAAGCAGTGCGCCCAATTCTTTGGTAAGAGAGCTTTGAAGGATGCGGATGTCTGCGATCTGTTGACAAGCTGGCATATTCAGGAAATCGTGATTCCGACCCTGGTGGTTGAGGAAGATAGTTTCAACCCCATGGACAAGACACAGGTGGACTTAAGTGACCACCCCAATGCCTAAGTCATGAAGAAGACGCTGGCCAATGGCCTGCCGCAGTTGGGGCTATCCTTAAGTAATGAGGTGCAGGACACCCTGTGCGCCTTTGGCGCGGCGGTGGTGGAACAGAATAAAGTAATGAATCTGACCGCCATCACAGAGCCGGAGCAGGTGGCAAAGCTTCACCTTTTAGACAGTCTTTCCCTGCTGACACTGGAAAATTTACAGGGCAAACGGATGATTGATGTGGGTTGCGGTGCAGGCTTTCCCGGTGTGCCCGTGAAAATCGCCTGTCCGGAGGTAGAGCTGACCCTCCTTGACTCCTTGGGTAAGCGGATGACTTGGCTGGCCGGCGTTCTGCCAACCCTCGGCGTGAATGCAGAATGTGTCACCGCCCGGGCAGAGGAGGAAGCGCTACTCCGTCGGGAGCGCTATGATGTTGCCACCAGCCGCGCGGTTGCCCGTTTGAATATCCTGCTGGAGCTGACAGCCCCCTATGTAAAGGTGGGGGGCAAGGTGCTGGCTATGAAGGGTATGGCCGCACAGGAGGAGCTGGCAGAGGCGAAAAACGCCATTGCCAAATTGGGACTAAAGCTGGAACGGGTAGTGGAATTTCCCGTGGATGGCACCGCCCATACGGTCATCGTGCTGAAAAAAGTCGCCCATACACCCAGTCAATATCCCCGGCGCTTTGCAAAAATTAAACAAAATCCGTTATAAAAGGGCGTGTTGCAAAAGAAGCAAAATGTCCGATAGAACCTGTAGGGGCGACTATTAGTCGCCCGCGGGCGGTCAATGACCGCCCCTACGTCCGTAGGACGTAGATTTTAGCATAGTGTTGGGGCGTGTTGCTGCATTTTGCAACACGCCCTTTTTTATTAGTAAGGCAAAGTCTCCCAATTGGGAGACTTTGCCTTACTAAATAAACGGAAACTTATGCGCAATATGGGGAACACTATGATAGCATCAATTTTCGGGTGTCTTTTAAGCGGTAAAATATATAATTTTCTAGGAGGAAAACAATGAAAAAGAGCACCAAGCTTTTGGCAGTGTTACTGGCTCTGGTTATGGTCTTGGCATGCTTGGCCGGCTGTAAATCACAAAAGCCTAACAATGCCCCCGGCGACAAAAACAATAATAAGACCTACACTTTCCGCACCTACACCACCCTGTTGGGCGACTGCTGGAATCCCCACGCATGGGAAGAACAGAGCGATAACGCCATTTTGGGTTATCTGGAAACGCCTTTGGCAACCATGTCCATCAAGGATTCCGAGAACGGCATTTATCAGTGGGTATTTAAAGCCGCCACTTCTGTCACTGACGTGACCAAGGACCACAAGGGCGACCTGGATAAATATAAGGTCACTCTGCCCACCGGCAAGACCTCTGCTGACATCGACGAAGGTTACGTTTTTGAAATCAAGCTGAACCCCGACATGAAGTGGGAAAATGGCACAGCGATCAATGCGGATACCTACATCTACTCCATGAAGGCTCTGCTGGATCCCGATATGCGTAACTACCGGGCAAACCTGTACTACAACGGCGAGTCCGCTGTTGCCGGCGGTAACACCTACTACAACTCCGGTGCTCCTCTGTATGACCCCATGGTTCCCCCTTACGGCGAGGGCGAGGTTGGCGATTACTCCTTCAATCTTGACAAGGGTATTGCTGACGGCAAGGTATTCATCAATGTAACCAGCGATTCCATGACTCTGCATTCCATGAGCTTGGCACAGCTGAACAGCAAATACAAGATGGGCTTCGATGCAGAAGTCAAGGCTCTGTCCAATGCTGCTAACCCCTATGGCTACACGCCTGTTACCAAGGATAATGTGGCAACTGTAAAGAAGTTGGTCAACGGCCTGCTGAGCGGTGTGTTCGGCATTACCGATCCTGATAAGCAGGCATCGTACCTGAAGGAAGCTCTGTGGGTCAACAACGGCAAGTTCGGCGAGCTGGTTGCGTATGACGCAACCGTAGGCTGCTACAAGGTTGATGCGTACACCATCCGCTATGTCACCCAGGCACAGATCGATTACAACTACTTCCTGACCTCCTGCACCTCCAACTGGCTGGTTTACGAGGACCTGTACGAGAAGGGCAAGGATACCACCGGCACTTTGACTACCACCAAGTACGGCACCAGCAAAGACACCACCATGTCCTACGGACCTTACCGCATTGATTCTCTGCAGCCCGGCAAGCAGGTTGTTTTCGTGCAGAATGAGAACTACTACGAGTTCAAGAAGCAGGCTGACGGCACTCTGTATGCCGAGACCGATTACCTGGTAGACGGCAGGAAGGTTCAAGCCTACCAGACCACCAATATCGTTGTGGACGTGATGACCGACGAAGCTGCTAAGCTGGCATTCCTGAAGGGCCAGCTGACCGAGTGGGCACCCCCCGCCGACCAGGCTGTTAACTATGCAACATCCCAGCAGATGCACAAGGTTGACCAGACTTACACCAACTCTTTCTTCTTCAATTCCAATGTAGCCATGCTGCAGGCTCTGGATGCCAAGGCCGGTGGAAACCAGAACACTGTTGTTCTGTCTAACTACAACTTCCGTAAGGCTTTCTCTTTGGCTATGAACCGTGCTGACTGGGTTACCGCTACCTCCGGTTACAAGCCTGCTTACGCTTTGATGAACAACCTGTACCACTACGACGTTTACAACGATCCCAACTCTTCCTACCGCAGCTCCGAAGCCGCCATGAAGGCAATTTGTGAGCTGTACGGCGTACAGTACGGCGCAGGCAAGCACTACGCAACTTTGAAGGAAGCGTATCAGTCCATCAACGGCTACAACCTCACCGAGGCTAAGAAGCTGATGAAGGCCGCTTGTGATGAGCTGGTTGCTGCCGGTCTGTATAAGGCTGGCGAAGAAATCAAGATCCGTGTTGCTTATTCCGGCGGCGAATTGGATTCCGCTAACATGAGCCAAATCACCAAGGTTAACCAGTACCTGAATGCAGCTATGGAAGGCTCCGGGTTCGGCAAGATCACTCTGGAGGCCATCGGCAACATTCCTTCCCGTCATGACCGCGTTCCCGCCGGTGAGTATGCCATCGGTTATGGCGCATGGGGCGGTGCCGCTTTCTATCCCTTCCGTAATATGCAGGTTTACTGCGACACCGAGGAATACGATCTGAACGAGCTGGGCTGCTGGGATCCCTCCACTGAGGAGCTGACAATCAACATCAAGGGCGAAGACGTGACCATGACTTGGCAGGATTGGTCCCGGGCACTGGTTGGTGTCGGTCCCTACGCCAATGCTGACTTCGATGTGAAATTGCATGTTACCGCTACTATGGAACGTGAGTTCCTGAACAAGTACTACCGGATTCCTCTGGCCGGTTCTTGTGCCTCCTTCCTGCTGTCCTACCAGGTTAAGTACTACACCGAAGATTACAACATTATGTACGGCTTCGGCGGTATGGAACTGATGACCTATAACTACAGCGATGCTCAGTGGGAAGAGTATGTCAGGAAGGCCGGCGGTCAGCTGAGCTACGAATAATCCTTTCTGCAATTTCTGATTGACAATCAGCGGCCAGGGGGGGCAAATTGCCTCCCCTGGCTTGGTTGCACCATACACCCCGTAGTCTTTGTACCACTGTTTTTCACCAAGAGCTGTCTTTGTATAACCTTTGGTGAAGAGCAGCAGTTAGCACCTGATGTACTTTAACTTCTCGATAGGAAAGGAGCAATCTCCACATGAAAATGACACAATATGTGATTAAAAGAATCCTGCTGATGCTGTTTGTATTCTTTATAGTCATGACGATTTGCTTTATGCTTATCCGGCTTTTGCCCCAGGAGCTGCCAATGGATAAGAATTTGGCAGCGATTATTGCCTCCCGGTGGGAGGCGCTGGGCTATAACAAGCCCCTATTGGTGCAGTATGGCATCTACTGGAAGAATATTATTACAGAATTTGACTTCGGTACCTCCTGGTATATCCAGCGCATGGAGCCTGCTTTGGATCTGCTGCTGGAAAGACTGGCACCGACTGTTTTGGTAAATGCGTATGCTTTGCTGTTCTCCATGCCCCTTGGTATTTTGCTGGGTATCTATGCCGCTATTAAGAAGAACAAATGGCAGGACAGTCTAATCAGCGCCGGTGTTATGGTGTTCGTATCCGTACCCAGCTATGTTTACGCATTCTTAGTGCAATATTTTTTATATTACAAGTGGAATTTGCTGCCGTTGACCGTATTTTCCCTGGCGGATGCCGGCGGCAGTTGGTTTACGGCTAAGATGTTTAAATCCATGATACCTGCAATTTTGGCATTGTCCTTTGGCGAAATTGCCGGTCTGTGCCGGTTTACCCGTGCGGAGCTGACCGAGACCCTTACCTCTGACTATATGCTTCTGGCCCGCACCAAAGGTTTGTCCCGCGGCCAAGCCACCGCCCGTCATGCTATGAAGAATGCTATGGTACCCATCCTGCCCATGCTCATCGGCTCCTTCATCAGCGTTATGAGTGGCTCCATGATTATCGAAGATATCTTCTCAATCCCCGGCGTCGGTGAGTTGTATATCCTGTCCATTAAGCTCTTTGACTACGATGTATTTATGGTGGATTCCATTTTCTACAGCTTTATAGGTCTTTTAGCCGGCATTGTTGTTGACCTGAGCTACGGCTTCATTGACCCGCGTATCAGAATGGGAGAAAAATAATATGGCTGAAAACAGAAATCACATTCCCAAGGAGAAGTTTTCCTTCATTCACAAGGGTGAACGCCTCTCCGATAAAAAATTTGAAGGCAAGCCCATTGGCTATTTTAAGGATGCATGGATTCGCTTCCGCAAGAACAAAGCTTCTGTGGTAGCGGCAATCATCATTATTTGTATTGTGCTCTATTCCTTTGTAATGCCTTTCTTCATTACCTCCCATGACGCAACCTTTATGTGCGGAACCTATGCCAAAAAACCCAGCCGGGTGACTTGGCTTCGGAATTTCGGCATTGCCACCGGAGGTATCAATAAGAACAATAATGAGGCAGAGTATATTAAGATGCTGGGCCTGGCTGTGGCCGCTGAAAGCAAGGACGGCCAAATAATCAGCTTGGGTGACGGACGCAACAGTCCGTATCAGGTTGTTTTGAAAGACGGCACGCCCTATACCCGGGAGCTGTCCGGCAATAAGGTTACAAACTATTTCCCCACAGTTGTTGACGCCTATTTGCAGATAGGTTTCGTGTACCTCGATGTGGAGCAGGAGGAGTATAGGCGCATTGCGCAGTGGCAGGAGAAGACCGGTATTCAGGTGCTCTATCCTCTGATTGACACCTATAGCGAGTATTGCTTTGATGCTGCCGATGGGAATTTCTGGTATAAAACCGATCGCAGATGTATGCCCGTGATTCTTAACGAAAGCGGCAAGGCCAAGGTGCAGTCCTATTCCGAGGAGCTGGTGCTGGAAGATAACTATCTGCGGGATGGCGAGGGCAATCCGGTATACCATCAGTACACCGGTGGCGGCGACATAGATAC
>JBGVPJ010000152.1:0-5770 GCA_045126955.1 Faecousia sp. | reverse complement strand
GACTGTCAGACGGCTATCCCGCTCTGCGCGGCCGCCATTGAGCTTAATCCGCTTGATACGGATATATTTTTGTGCCAGGGATGCCGGCAACAGAGGCACCGCCTTGCCCAAAAACCGGTCCAGCCGCTGGCCGCTGTCATTGGGGCCAATGGTAAATTCTTTCATGACTTGCTCCGATTGTTAAAGATTATTCTGCCGGAAGTGGCTGTCGATTTGCTCGGTAAACTCCTTGGCGGGGTTGTAGCCGATCTTCCGCTGACGGTTGTTCATAGCCGCAACCTCCAAAATCACCGCCAAATTACGGCCCGGAGTGACGGGGATGGTATTCATAGGCACCTGCACACCCAAAATCTCCATGTACTGCTCCTCAAGACCCAGGCGGTCATAGGCCTCACGCTCTTTCCATGGTTCAATGTTGACCACCAGGTTAATTTCATTTTCCGATTTGACAGCACCCATACCGAACAGCTTTGCAACATTTACAATACCGATACCCCGCAGCTCCACATAGTTGCGGATCAAATCCGGTGCTGTACCAATAAGCTTACTGCCGGATACCTTGCGAATCTCAACTGCATCGTCGGCAATCATCCGGTGTCCGCGCTTGAGCAGTTCCACCGCTGCCTCACTCTTACCCATGCCGCTTTCGCCCAACAACAGGATACCTTCACCATAAACCTCCATAAGTACGCCATGGCGGGTAATTCTGGGAGCAAGCGCAGCGGACAGGTAAGCAATAATGGCTGACACAATGGTGCTGGTAGCCTCATGGCAGCGTAAAATGGTGATGTTATGCTTCTGTGCCAGTTCCAGACAAATTGACTCCAGGGGGTTATACCGAGTCACAAGCAGTGCCGGAAACTTATAGGCATAATACCGGTCCAAGGTCATGGCCCGTTCCGTTTCCGTGAGCTTCTGCAGGTAGCTGACCTCCACATTGCCCACAACCTGCAAACGCATAGGCTCAAAGTGGTCAAAGTAACCGGCCAGCTGCAGACCGGGTCTTGATACGTCGGCAACGGTCAACTGAATGGATTCATAATCACTGGCCTTATAGGCAACCTCCAGGTCAAATTCCTTCACCAGGGTGGTCAGTGGCACACTATACGCATTAAACATCGTCGCTGTCCCCTTTTTTTATCGTATATTAAGAATTATTATAACGGTCAAAAGCGAGAATAGCAACAATATTTTAAAAAACTAAAAAAAATACAAAAAAACACTTGCATTTTGTGACAATGTTTGGTATCATATCAAAGCGCCTGTTTGATGGCGTAATTAAGTTGATTTATTATGCAGATAGGAGGTGCAGTAGAATGGCGAAGTGTGATTATTGTGGCAAGGGCATTACCTTTGGTATTAAGGTCTCTCACTCCCACAGACGTTCCAATCGGACCTGGAAACCCAATGTAAAGCGGGTCAAGGCCATTGTGAATGGTACCCCGTGCCATGTGTACGCTTGTACCAGATGCCTCCGTTCCAACAAGGTTGAGCGGGCTATCTAATTTCTCCTTGCATCTAAATAACGGCATTGCGTAACGCAATGCCGTTTTTATTTATCCGCAGAAATCCTGTACTTACGTTGCGGTTTTCTTTATGCAAAAAGCGTGCGCTTTACGTGAAGCGCACGCTTTTTTGTTATTTGATAAGTGTATAGCCCAGATGAATCCAGCCGTTGGAAATCTTACCCCACTTGTAGCCATTGGAATCAGTGGCTTCGTCCAGAATTTCCACCTTTTCACCGTAATACAGATAGCCTACAACGGAATATGAAGTACCGGGACCGCTACGGACACGCAAGCAGTCTGCGGTTATTGTACCCGTGAGCGTTGGCGTTGGCGTTGGTGTTGGCGTTGGCTCCGGTTCCGGTTCCGGTTTCTCATCCACAATCACATAGGCCATAGAAATCCAGCCGGTTTCAATTTTACCCCACACAACGCCATTTACGGTTTGTGTTTCCGTAATGGTAACCTTTTCCTTGGGTTTCAAATAGCCTGCAATCTCATATTTGGTGCCGGGGCCGCTGCGAACACGCAGATAGTCCTGCACATTCACGGTACCCGTAATAATCGCCGGCTCAGGTTCCGGTTCAGCGGAGGATGCATCCAACTGCACATAATTCATGCAAATCCAGCCCTCGGCAATCTTACCCCACACCATAGTGCCGTTCGTCTGCCGCTCGGTAATGGTAACAGTGGTGCCTTCCACCAAATAGCCTTTGACATCATAATTGGTGCCGGGACCACTACGAATCAGCAACTCATCTGCGATAACCTTGCCTGTCCAAACGGTCTGCTCAGGTTCTTCAACATCGGTCTCCGGTGCGCTACTCTCCAGAACGACATATGCCAAATCAATCCAGCCGTTGGAAACTTTGCCCCATTTCCGGTTGTCCACCGTTTTCTGCTCCAAAATCTCTACCTGCTGCTGAGGCTTTAAATAACCCACAATTGCGTAAGTCGTACCCGGACCGCTGCGGACACGAAGCCAATCCTGCACATTGACTGTGCCGATAACCTTCGGCGGGACAGGCGCTGTTATCTGTTCTTTCAGGGCTGTTTCATAGTTTGTGAATGCAAGAGGAATCCAACCTCCTTCATACTTTCCCCAAGTATATCCGGTACCATAGCCTGTTTCCGTAATTGCAAACTGTTGACCTTTGGTAGCTACACCTAACAGAGTATAGCCTGCGCCGGGACCGCTGCGAATATTGGCTTGCTCCTCAACCACAGTAACGAGAAGCGGATTCTCCGGAGCAGGTGCACTTGGTAAAGGCACATTTCCATCCGAATCCATCCAATGGGCATACAGTGTTTTGCCATGATGGGAGGCATCCAACGCCGTTACCTTCGTTCCGCCGACTTTAGCGGTATACCAGCCTTGAAATATGTAGCCTTCATAGACAGGTGTTGGATATGGTTTTGCCGGAAGATTCGTATCGTAGCCCTGGGTACGGGGCGAGGTGGTGCCGCCGTTGGCATCGTAGAGTACATAGCACAGATTGGCGGGCGGATTCTTATCGGTAGGATAGACAGCGTTCATGTACATATTCGCCTCATTCAACCTGCGGCGTAACAGATGCGTTTGTACCTCACCGCCGGCGCTGCACCAAAGTGCAAACGCCCGTACCAAATCATTACCGGTTGCACCGTTCGCTATGGCAGTATGGAATGTACCGTTGGTTTCATAAACCCAAGCCGTACCACAGTTATAAGAGAACATCACGAGAGCATCGAATTGATGCTGTTTCAGCTTCAGACCATATTTGTCAATCATTTTGACCTGAATGTCATGCTCCATGGCTTTCAGATAGTTTTGCAGAAGAACCTCCGCTTCTTTCTCTGTAATGCCGTGCTCCATATAGTAATCCACCATATCGTCGGGACAGCGCGAGCCGTATCCAACGGTATACTGGGTGTAATCCCAATACGGTTTCAAACTAAAGCCTTCATATAACTTTAAAACCTGTAAACAATTGCTGCTGGTGGTATATGTAGTTTCTGCGTATGTATTGACCGTACCTGTTGATACAATACCAAGCAACAATGCAATCGCTATCAGAATACTGGCAACCCGTTTTTTCACCGGAATTGTCTCCTTTCAATGTCATTGCCAGCTTATTATAACAGACCGTAGGTGTCATTTCAACCCTTTTTTTGATTTTGTTACATTTTTGTTACCATTTCACTCATTAAAATGTTCATGTTTTATGCATTTTTACAGTGTTTTTTCCATTTTTTAACAATTTCAGCACTTTTTGCGTTTACATAATATTTACGTTCACATTAAAAACCTGCGTCTGCGTTGCTTTTTTACACCGTTTATGATATGATAAATTTACTATTTTAGGAGGACGCCTATGAAACCGAAAAATGCACTGATTGCCATGAGCGGTGGCGTTGACAGCTCCGTAGCGGCATATCTCACCCAAAAAGCCGGTTATCACTGTATGGGCGCAACCGCTCAGATGTGCGATAAAACCATGCTTGGAGAGGATTTCAGTCAGCAAAACATCCAAGATGCAAGAGCCGTTGCAGAGCGGCTGGGTATGGATTTTTATACCTTTGATGCGGTAACACCTTTTAAACAGGCTGTTGTGGGAAATTTTATCGATTCCTATGAGCAGGGACTGACGCCTAATCCCTGTATTGCGTGCAACCGGCACATCAAATTCACGTTTCTCCTTGATAAGGCGTTGGAATTAGGCTGTGATTATATCGTCACCGGTCACTATGCAAAAATACGGCAGGATGAGGTCACCGGCCGGTATCTTCTGTACAAAGCCACGGATGAAGCAAAGGACCAGTCCTATTTTTTAGCCTGTCTGAATCAGTACCAGCTGTCCCATATTCTCTTCCCTTTGGGCGAATTTTCCAAGGGGCAGATTCGCGAAATTGCTCAGGAGCAAGGCTTTCTCACCGCCAAAAAGCGGGACAGTCAGGACATCTGCTTTATTCCGGATGGGGATTACATGGCCTTTATATGCCGTTATACCGGCAAAAATTATGCATCGGGTAACTTTTTGGATTTGCAGGGCAACGTGGTTGGCAATCATACCGGCGCCATCCGCTACACCCTAGGCCAACGCAAGGGACTGGGACTTGCCATGGGAGCACCGGTGTATGTGTGCCGGAAGGATATGGCCGCCAACACCGTAACTGTAGGCCCGGAGGAGGCCCTGTACACCCAAACACTTTTGGCAAAAGACTGGAACTGGCTCCCCTTCCCTGCTTTGACTGCGCCCATTCGGGTGACCGCCAAGGCAAGGTATCGTCATATTCCGCAGATGGCGACGGTGTATCCCGAGGATGACGGCAACGCCCGGGTAGTATTTGACAGTCCGCAAAGAGCCATCACACCGGGGCAAACAGTTGTGCTCTATCAAGACACCATGGTGGTCGGCAGCGGCATCATCACACAGACCTTTTAAGCATAACAAAAAGAGGTGCGTTTTAGTCTGGTTCTCATAAGGATGTTTACCGTAGGGGCGACCAATGGTCGCCCGCCGGAGACCGCAGGTCTCCCCTACGGATACCCATAAATTTCGGCAGAGACATTGTTTTCTCTGCCGATTTGTGTTATAATGGGACTAACAAAAAGCCTCCCTTGTGTAAAGGGAGGTGGCAGCCGAAGGCTGACGGAGGGATTGTAAAAAAGCCCCAAATAGCAGGAAACAATCCCTCAGTCGCTAACGCGACAGCTCCCTTTACACAAGGGAGCCTTTGGATGCGCTCGTTCATCTTTAGGGGTATGGGCTTTGCCCTGTGAGTTTGTTATACAAATGCGAAACTGGCGATAAAATTTGAAAAGGGGAAAACATATGAGTTTTCTGTATGATTTGTATATTAGTAGAACCGAAGAAGAATGTGGCAAAAAATATCAGGCAGAGTCTCTTATAGGTACTTTTCAAACTAAAGATGACGCTACCACGGCAATGAAAGAAGCAATGAGCGAAGGTAAACCGTTTTCAAAGCCCGATTGTGAACCCAGAATACAAGAAGTAGAATTGATTGGAGAAATCTTAAACATTAATTCTGTATATCGCTTTTTCGGATATAACAAAGATGGGGATATAATTTGTAGTTCTTATTATGCAGAAAAGGCTACCGCAATTCAAGATTTCATAAAGGCAAAGAAAAATATTTGTGGACATAATTGGTCTTTGAACACCTATAAATTAGGATAATTACCGTTTTTTAGATAGAAATCCCCGACAGACTTGATGAAAATCTGTCGGGGATCCTTGCATGCAGTGGGAGCAAGCTCCGCA
>JBGVPJ010000151.1:0-8165 GCA_045126955.1 Faecousia sp. | reverse complement strand
TCATTACAATCCCTCCGGCTTCGCCTTGCGGCGAACCCACCTCCCTTTACACAAGGGAGGCTTTCCTCTTTATCACTACTGCTTACTCCTTTCCATAACATCGTCTGTATCTTTTTTATTGCTCACCGCCATAGGCTTTATGGAACCACGCGTCTAACGCGTGGTTTTCTTTATACAAAAAGAGCCGATGTTGGGCAATGTCCAACATCGGCTCTTTCGTTGTTTTTAATTCTTTGCGGTTTTTCTCTGAATGAGCTTGACCACTTCCACAACAGGAATGACCAGAATGGCCAATGCCAGTGCAATGCCGTACTCAGCAAACCCGATGGGGGTAAATCCGAAGGCGTTTGCGATAAAAGGCACCTCGATGACCAGCGTGGTCAGCAATAGGCTACCCAGCATGGCGGCCCACAGGATCTTATTGTGGGTGTGCAGGCTGAAGATGGACTTGCGCTGAGAGCGCAGGTTGAAGGAGTGGAAGATCTCGCACATGCTCATGGCCAAGAACGCCATGGTCATGCCGTGGCCAGACTCACCGGCGGCACGCAAAGCGGCAAAGCTGCCCACTTCCGGATCCATCATGGCGCCGATCAGATAGGCGACCATGGTGATGATGGTGACCAAAACGCCCTGATAGATCACATCAATGCCAAGACCACCGGAGAAGATGCCGTCCTTGGAATTTCTCGGAGGACGGTTCATGGTGTCGGGCTCAGCCTCCTCCATGCCCAGTGCCAGAGCGGGGAAGCAGTCGGTAACCAGATTGATAAACAGCAGGTGTACGGGGTTCAGAAGCACAAAGCCCAGCAGTGTAGCGCCGAACACGCCCAGAACCTCACTCATATTGGAGGCCAGCAGGAACTGGATGGCCTTGCGGATATTGTCGTAGATCCGGCGGCCTTCGCCCACGGCAGTAACGATGGTGGCGAAGTTATCGTCAGCCAGCACCATATCGGCTACGTTCTTGGTCACGTCGGTGCCGGTGATGCCCATGCCCACGCCGATGTCGGCAGACTTGATGGAGGGTGCGTCGTTCACGCCGTCACCGGTCATAGCAGTGATGGCGCCGTTAGCCTTCCACGCAGTGACGATCCGGGTCTTATGCTCCGGCTGTACACGGGCGTAAACGCCAAACTTCTTCACATATTCACAAATATCATCATCAGAGACGCTGTCCAGCTCTGCCCCGGTGATGGCTTCGGAGGCGTCGGTGATGATACCCAGCTCTTTTGCGATGGCAACGGCGGTGTCCTTGTGGTCACCGGTGATCATCACGGGACGGATGCCGGCAGCGCGGCACTCCTCAATGGCGGCCTTGACCTCGGGACGCACCGGGTCGATCATGCCGGTCAGACCCACAAAGCACAGGTCTGTTTCCAAAAATTCGGGAGTGTTATCGGCAGGACGGGTATCCCAATCCCGCTTGGCAGCGGCCAGCACCCGCAGAGCCTTGTCTGCCAGACGCTTATTCTCAGCCATGATTTCGGCACGCTTTTCCTCGGTCATGGGCTTCACTTCGCCGTTGTCCATATAGGTTGTGCAGCGGGCCAGCACCACATCGGGGCCGCCCTTGGTGTACTGAACAAACTTGTCGCCCACAGCGTGTATGGTGGACATCATCTTACGGCCGGAGTCAAAGGGAGCCTCGTCCACACGGGGAGTGGCGGCCTCCAAATTGGCCTTATGCAGACCCACGGCGTAGGCAAAGTTCACCAAAGCACACTCGGTGGGTTCGCCCTCAGCCTCGTTTTTGTCGTTGAGCTTGGCGTCGGAGCACAGAGCCATAGCGGTGGCCAGCAGGTTGGTTTCGCCCATATGCTCCACAACGGTCATCTTGTTCTGGGTGAGGGTGCCGGTCTTATCGGAGCAGATAACCTGGGTGCAGCCCAGGGTTTCCACAGCGGTGAGACGGCGGATAACAGCGTTGCGCTTACTCATCTTGGTAACACCGATGGACAGAACCACCGTAACCACGGTAGCCAGTCCCTCAGGAATGGCGGCAACAGCCAGAGAAACGGCGACCATAAAGGTCTCCAAAATGGCATTCAGATGGAAATCGCCTGCCATGATCAGATTGAATGCAAAGATAAAGACGCAGATACCCAGCACCAGGAAGCTCAGTGTCTTGCCCAGGCTGTCCAGCTTCTTCTGCAGGGGGGTCTGCTCCTCAGCAGTGGCTGCCAGAGCGCCGGCGATCTTGCCCATTTCAGTATCCATGCCAGTCTCAGTGATAACAGCCTTGCCGCGGCCGTAAACCACAGTAGAACCCATATAGCACATGTTCTTCCGGTCGCCCAGAGGCACATCGTCGTTCTCGCCCTTCAGGTTCAGCGCGTCAATCATCTTGTTGACCGGCACGGACTCACCGGTGAGTGCGGCCTCCTCAATCTTCAGGCTGGCGTTTTCAATGATGCGGCCGTCAGCGGGGACGGCATCACCGGCTTCCAGCACCACGATGTCGCCGGGAACCAGCTCGTCGGAATGCAAAACGATCTGCTTGCCGTCCCGAATCACCTTACAGGTGGCAGCGGTCATGGTTTGCAGGGCCTCGATAGCGGCCTCAGCCTTACTCTCCTGAATCACGCCCAGAATGGCATTGAGCAGCACAACGGCGATGATGATAATGACTTCTGCCCACTCACTCTCACCGGAAATCATACCAGTCAGGGCAGACACGGCTGCAGCAATCATCAGAATGATCAGCATGGGATCCTTCAGCTGTGCCAGGAACCGCTGTAACAGGGTGGGTTTTTCGCCCTCTTTTAGTTTGTTGGGGCCGTATTTCTCCAGGCGCTGCTGTACCTGTTGACTATTCAGGCCATTTGTATCCACACCCAGATTCTTTAGAACCTGTTCTGTGGATTGGGTGTAGGTCTTTTGCATCAAAACAACTCTCCTTCAATATGATACATCAAAAAAGACTCATGCACATGCCAAAAGCTGTGCATGAGTCTCATTCTTACAAAGCATTCCGAGCTAAAAAGCCGGATTGACGAAATGCTACAGACAACTGGCGTTGTCCGGAATTACTCCCTCATGGTTTTACTAATATATCAATTTAACAAGAAAAAGTCAAGGGACATATAAGAGGAATTGCCCTATTTTTCCCAGTTAAATGTAAATTATTCCTTCTGACAGGACTATCTTTTTTGCGTTTAAAGGTGTATAATGGAGCAAAATAGCTACGGAGAGAGGACAACCCATGAAGAAACTGATGTTTTTGGAGCTGGCTGTGCTGGCGGTACTGCTGGTGGCAGTATTGATTGTTTGTGCCGGCCTGTCCAAGCCGGTAGATTCTACAGGACCTTCTACGGAAGACGGCACTTCCGGCACCTTCGATACCACCGGTAATATCACCGGCAATACCACCGGCAATACCACAACGGAGGAAACCACATTGCCGGCACCCACCTGGAATACATATCCGGAGAGCCGAAAGCTACTGGCACAGCAGTATTTCGTGTATGACTGCAATGCAGGCACATTCCTTATTATTTCCGGAAACACCACCGATCGGATTTTCCCCGCCAGTATCACCAAGCTGTTTACCGCCTATGTGGCTATGCAGTATCTAAAGCCGGATGATCAAATTACCGCCGGCAGCGCGCTGGAGTTGGTGGCATGGGGCTCCTCGGTTGCCAAAATCAAAACGGGCGATGTACTTACTGTCCAACAATTGATAGAAGCCATGCTCCTGCCCAGTGGCAACGACGCGGCGTACCTTTTGGCCTGTGAGGCCGGTCGGGTGATAAAGAACAATTCGAGCCTAAGTGCATACTCTGCGGTACAGGCCTTTGTGGCGCAAATGAATACCAAAGCAAAGGCGCTGGGCATGACCGGCACCAACTTTGTCAACCCCGACGGAATTCACAACAAAAATCACTACACCACCTTTGCCGACTTGACTGTCCTGGGTAAGCTGGCTATGGCGGATAAGACCGTGATGCAGTATGCCTCCATGGCAAAGGATCAGGTAGTTCTCCACGACCAAACCATCGAATGGAAGAACACCAATGCCCTCATCGACCCGGAGTCACCCTACTACTGCCCCTATGCTGTGGGACTGAAAACCGGACAGACGCCCTCTGCCGGCAGTTGTCTGCTGTCTGCTTTCCGGATGGACGGACGGGAGCTGTTGATTGGCGTTTTCGGCTGTCCCAAAGAAACGGACCGTTTTGATGACACACTGCAGCTGTTCAACAAAATCGTACTGAATTAAAAATCAAAACTGCCTGTTGCGCAAAGCGACAGGCAGTTTTTTGAGGTCGAATACAGCTGCTTACAGCCGGTACAGCGGTTCTGTGGGATCATACCGCTGGGGTTTGTATGTAACGGAGCCGATGGGCTTGCCGTCAATGCCATACTTGGGATTGTAACCAAATAGGTTAACATAACATTCCAAATCAGCTTTTTCTGCTTCCATGGCTTTCATAACTTCGAAGGTTGCCAGCACATCGTCCACCGCCCTGTGGGAGTTGACAACCTTGTCGTCAAGGCCGTAGCATTCAATGGCATTACACAGCTTATGGGGAAAGCTGTGGCGGTCCTTGTAAACGGTGAGCAAATCCAGCTTGTCCTTACCTTTTAAAATAGCAGGGTCACCGTCCCGCAGGAGCAGATAAAACAGAAAGCTCAAATCAAAATGGGCGTTATAGGCCAAAAGAAGGGTCTTTCCGGCAATTAGACGGGCAATATCGCAGCAGAGCCGGGTTTTGGGGATGCCCCGACTGCGCAAATCCTCGTTGGAAATGCCGGTAAGCTGCTGAATTTTGGGTGGTACAAAGCCGTCGGGACTTAAGGCAATCAGCTCGTCATATTCCTCCACCACGGTAGGCACACCGTTTTGCAGCTCCACCGCCACGGCGGCAAATTCAATAATTTCATCCCGGTTAAAGATAAGACCTGTGGTTTCTGTATCAAAGAGCACCAGTCTGTCGTAGGAAGCAAATAGGGTATCCAGCATATCATTCTCCTTTATACAGCGCCAAAGCGCGGCGGAATTTGCTTTTTTCTTCTACTTCCAGAGAAAACTGCGCCGCCAAGGCTTTAGCAAAGCTGTCGCACAGCTCTGTGGGGCCGGACTTCAGCTCCACCTCCACTTCGCAAAGGGGTGATTTCCGGTTGCCGCCCATGAGACAGCCTTGGTCAAGGGCGATTTCCACCATTCCGCCGGGAAAGGAAACCGTTTTGGCAAGGCGGGTGAATTTTGCAGAGCAGATGGGGACAAGTCCCTCTGCAGCGAATAGGGACAATTCCTCCGGACAGCCCAGTGCCAGCAGTTTCACAATGGCGGCATGAATACCTTCACATTCCGTCTCCCATTCGCCACGGGCACTGCTGGCAGGTGCTTTCAGGGTACACACGGACACACCGTTTTCCAGTCTTCTGCGCAGGGTGTAGTGGCGGGCGGACAGGGCGCCGGAGGGGGTGTCATAGTACGTGGTTTCCATGGCAATTTCCGTGGCTGTACCTGTAAAAGTGTTGTCAATGGCGGCAAGCATCTCCGGGGTTGCCTTGAATTTCCACTCATATTCCGTTGCCATAGCCATCACCTCCCGGAAATTTTTCTTTATTATACACCTTTTTATAATTGTACGCAAGAATCTTTCTTAGATAACCTGTTCCGACAGAAAAATTACTTCCTGCGTGATAGAATTTTGGTATACATAGGCAACAGGAGCGTGACAACCATGATTTCAATTCAATCCTATATGCACCGAGGGCGACACACCCTGCGGCGGTGGGTTGTAGACCCACGGGTACATGCACTGGTTCGGGGCGGCGGGTATTTGGCCGCAGGCTTTGTACTCAGTGCGGCAAGCTTAGAACAGGGAATGTTGCCGCTGTCCCTGTCTTTGGTGTGTGCCTGCAGTGGTTGGGCGGCGGTGCTGACAGCAGTGGGCAGTGTGGTAGGTTATCGGGTGTTTTGGGGTGCACTTCAGCAGCCTATGGTGTGGATAGCGGCCGGTCTGTTGATTACCCTGCTGTTGGGGAACAAGCGTATCAGTCGGGATAATCCACTGCTGTTACCTGCCATCACAGGCCTTATTGTGGCATCCTGCGGAGTGGTATTTCAGGCCCTTGACATGGAGGATGCCCCCATTGCCCTATATTTAATTCGCGTGTGCTTGGCATCCGGCGCCGCTTGGCTCTTTGCCCAAATACGACGGGGGCGCAATCCGTTGCTGGAATGGCTGGCCTGCGGCATAGCGGTGCTGGCGCTGGTACAGCTCGTGCCGGTGCCCTGGTTTAGCTTGGGTTTCTTTGCCGCCGGGGTATTGGCGATGGTGGGAGCATTTCCGGCAGTGGCAATTGCCGGCCTTGCGCTGGATTTGGCACAGGTGACCCCGGTGCCCATGACGGCGGTGCTGGTGCTGGCGTATCTCATACGGTTATTACCAAAACCCCTCGGCTGGGCGGGAAGCCTGGCTCCGGGTCTTACATATGTGCTGGTTATGTGGCTGTGCAACGCTTGGGATGTATTGCCCTTGACACCGCTGATTTTCGGTTCGGTGACGGGAGGCTTTCTCCCGGTGCCCGGAAAAATTGCCCATCGTCGCGGAGAGACGGGCACTGCGCAGGTGCGGCTGGAGCTGGCTGCCGGTGTGCTGGCACAGGCCCAGCAGCTGCTTTTGGAAGCACCGGAGGCGCCGGTGGATGAGGATGCTTTGGTCACTCGGGCAGCAGAACGGGCCTGCAGCAATTGTCCCAACCGAAAAGGCTGCAAGGATGCCCAGCGGATTGGTCTGTTACCGGGTATTCTTCTCCACAAACCGTTGCTCCAGCCGGAGGAACTACCCATCATCTGCCGGAAAAGCGGACGGTTTTTGGCAGAGCTGCATCGGTCGCAGGAGCACCTTCGCTCCATTCGGGCAGACAGGGAACGGCAACGGGAGTACCGGGCGGCGGTCATTCAGCAGTATCAGTTTTTGTCGGAGTTTTTACAGGAGCTGTCGGATCGACTCGCCCGAAAAACGGAGTCTACGGCGGTATATTCTGCCCGGGTGGCGGTATTCGGCAACCGTCCGGAGGAGGAAAACGGGGACAGATGTCTGCGGTTTTCCGGCACGGAAGGACGGTACTATGTGCTTTTGTGTGACGGGATGGGCACGGGCATTGGCGCGGTGCAGGAGGGGCGCACAGCCGGTGTGATGCTCCGGCGGATGCTGTCTGCCGGCTACCCCGCAGAATATGCACTGCGGAGTATCAACAGCATCTGTGCCCTCCGGGATCGGGCAGGCGCTGTGACTGTGGATTTGGCGGAGATTCAGCTGGACAGCGGCAGGGTTTTCCTTTATAAATGGGGTGCAATGCCCTCCTATCTGATAACCCCTGCAGGTGCAGAGAAAATCGGCACCGCAGGGCCGCCTCCCGGTCTTTCCGTTACCGACTATCGGGAGAGCACGGAGCGGCTGTCGCTGCGCCGCGGGCAAATGCTGGTGATGGTCAGCGACGGCATTGGAGAAGCAGCGGCATTGCGATGCTGTGTAGACTGTGCAGGAAAAAGCTCCGGGGAAGTGGCGGTGGAGCTGCTGACCGCCGGTGAGCTGGGAGGACAGGACGATGCCACCGTGGTCACCATATCTTTGGATCCGGCTGAGAGATAGAACGTGAGGCTATATAGGCATGAAAATTGCCCTCCCGAAACCCGGGAGGGCAATGGTTTTATATAGGATTAGGCCTTACCGGCGCAGCCCAGAACGTTAACCAGCTTGTGGCGAACGATTTCCTTGATGTTTGCACGGGCGGGCTTCAGGTACTGACGGGGGTCGAAGTGGTCGGGATGCTCGTTGAAGTACTTACGGACAGTACCGGTCAGAGCCAGACGCAGGTCGGAGTCAATGTTGATCTTGCAGACGGACAGGGCAGCGGCCTTGCGCAGCTGCTCCTCGGGCACGCCGATGGCATTGGGCATCTTGCCGCCGTTGGCATTGACCATTGCCACGTACTCCTGAGGAACGGAGGAAGAACCGTGCAGAACGATGGGGAAACCGGGCAGACGCTTGGTGACCTCTTCCAGTACGTCGAAACGCAGTGCGGGAGGAACCAGGATACCCTGCTCGTTACGGGTGCACTGCTCGGGGGTGAACTTGTAAGCACCGTGGGAGGTGCCGATGGCGATGGCCAGGGAGTCGCAGCCGGTCTTGGTGACGAACTCTTCGACT
>JBGVPJ010000150.1:0-4057 GCA_045126955.1 Faecousia sp. | reverse complement strand
ATGAAACAGCACACTAAGGACTTCCTTGCCAAGGTTCCGGGAGGAAAAGCTGTGTCCCGATTCTTGCGCTTAACAAAGGACCGCCTGCGCAGAATGCTTATTCCCGCTACCATTTTTGAGAGTATGGGTTTTACTTACCTGGGACCCGTTGACGGTCATGATACAGAAAAGCTGATTATGCTTTTGCAGACTGCACGGGATATGAAACGCCCTGTGGTGCTCCATGTTATGACCCAAAAGGGAAGAGGGTATGCACCTGCTCAGGAGCATCCCAAGCTGTTCCACGGGATTGGTAAATTTGATCCGGTTACCGGAGAGACTCTCAGTAAATCCGGGATTAGCTTCTCCGAGAGCTTTGGAAATGCTATGTTGGAGCTGGCACAAAAGGACAACCGGGTTTGTGCTATTACAGCGGCTATGCCCGGCGGTACGGGACTTTTGGATTACAAAAAGCAATATCCCAAGCGACTGTTCGATGTGGGCATTGCTGAGGAGCATGCGGTTTCCATGGCAGGCGGCCTTGCTAAACAGGGAATGGTGCCGGTGGTGGCACTATACTCTACATTCCTGCAGCGGGCCTACGATATGATTTTGCAGGATATCTGCATGCTGAAACTGCATGTAGTTTTTGCAATCGACCGGGCAGGCCTTGTTGGCGAGGACGGAGAGACCCATCACGGTATATACGATGTAGGCTTTTTACGTCATGCACCGGGGCTGACGATTTTGGCGCCGGCTTCTTGCCTGGAGCTGCAAAAGATGCTCCATTGGGCAGTGGAGGAGCAGGACGGACCTGTGGCAATCCGCTACCCCAGAGGCGGCGACAGAGGTTATATGGAGTCCGCTTGGGTGTTTGGTATTGAGTCGGCGGTCACTTGTCACCGAAAGGGCAATGATGTGACACTGATTACCTATGGCGTACTGCTGAAGAACGCCATGGAGGCGGCTGATGCGCTGGCTAAGCAGGGGATTGAGGCATCCGTTCTGCGTTTAATGACCATTTCTCCGCTTCCTGTTGACCGGGTAACAAAAATGTTGCCGAAAAACAGCCTGGTTGTTGTATTGGAAGAGATCAGCGCTCACTGTGGTATCTGTCAAGAGCTTGCCTATGAACTGCAGAAATCTCGTCCGGATTGCCGTGTGCGCGGTGTTGACTTGGGAAGCAACTATGTGTGTCATGGTGCTGTGGATGCGCTGTATGACCATTACGGATTAAGTGCCGAAGCAATTAAAGCATTTGTTATGGAGGTACATCAAAATGAAAATTAAAAAGAGACTGGATGTACTTCTTGTTGAAAAGGGGTACGCCGATACCCGTACAAAGGCCCAAGCCATTATCATGAGTGGACTTGTGTATGTGGACGGGCAGAAGGCAGACAAGCCCGGCATCTCCTATGATGAAGCTTTGGATATTGAAGTGCGTACCGGCGGTTGTCCCTATGTAAGCCGCGGAGGATTGAAGCTCGAAAAGGCTCTGCGTGATTTTGGTGTGAATCCGGCCGGTTATGTGTGTAGTGATTCCGGTGCTTCTACCGGCGGTTTTACGGATTGCCTGCTCCAACAGGGAGCAAGCAAGGTATTTGCCATTGATGTGGGTTACGGACAGTTGGACTGGAAAATCCGTTCTGACCCCCGGGTTGTGGTGATGGAGCGCACCAATGTGCGCTACGTAACTCTTGCGGATTTGGGTGAGCCACTGGATTTGTCTGTAATCGATGTTAGTTTTATATCTTTGCGGATTGTACTTCCTGTTATCAAGACCTTCCTAAAGCCTACCGGGCAGGTGCTGTGCTTAATCAAACCACAGTTTGAGGCAGGAAAAGATAAGGTAGGCAAGAAGGGCGTTGTTCGCGACCCGGCTATCCACAAGGAAGTTCTGGACAGTTTTGTAGCCTTAACTCAAGAGATTGGCTTCACAATTCTCGGCCTGACCTTCTCCCCTGTGAAGGGCCCAGAGGGGAATATCGAGTTTTTGGCCCATTTGACACTGGATAATAAACCCGGCATCATACCGAATACAGCATCGGTTGTTTCTGATGCCCATGAAACTTTGAAGGGGTGAAACAATTGAATCGTGTGATTTTATCCCCCAATCCCTATCGGGATAAGAACTTTCAGACCCTCCGTGATGCGATGGCAGTTTTGAAGGACGCAGGCATTGAATACCGTGTATGTCTACCATTTGAGGTGGACAGAGGCTATGATTTGCCCCGGGATATTCGCTTTAACCGTATGGACAGAGAATTGCCCAACGCCTCAATGGTAGTATGCTTTGGCGGTGACGGAACACTTTTGCATATGTCGAAGGCGGCAACACGGCATGGTATTCCGATTTTGGGTGTAAATATCGGAACCATGGGCTTTATGGCAGAGCTGGAAAGCACGGAGCTTTCACAGCTTGCACGGATTGCCACCGGTGACTATACCATTGATAACCGAATGATGTTAGACGTGACGGTTCTTCGTGACCGGGATATTATTTTCCATGACCTGTGCTTAAATGATGTTGCAATTACCAAGGGCGCGGTGGCAAGAATTGTGCATTTGGAAGTAAAATGTGACGGCGTGCAGGCCCTTGAGTGCAGCGGTGACGGCATTATATTGGCAACCCCCACCGGTTCAACAGCCTACAGTTTATCTGCCGGCGGCCCCATTGTGGAGCCGGATGCCCACAGTATTTTGGTGACTCCCATTTGCGCCCATGATGTAGCCAGTCGTTGTATTGTAGTATCTGACAAACGGTCAGTTTCCGTTGCTATGACCAGCAATGCAAGACGCAACGCCTACCTGTCCGTGGACGGCGGTAAAGCACTGCGGATGAACATGGGAGACGTGGCAACTATTCGCAAGTCAAATCTGTGCACCAAGCTGGTGCGTTTGAAGGATCGCAGCTTTTTTGATGTAGTCAATATGAAATTTAGAATTGGATGAGGTGGAGCAATTGAAAAGTCAAAGACAGGCAAAAATTTTGGAGATTATCTCCAATAAAAATGTAGAAACCCAGGAACAGCTGTTGGCTGCTCTGCAGGATGCAGGCTTTCACGGCACACAGGCAACCATTTCCAGAGATATTAAGGAGCTACGCATTGTCAAGGAACTGACAAGTCTTGGTACCTACCGCTATACCACGTCTTCCAATGAGCTTAGCGGTACATTTTCCACCCGTATGAACACCATCTTCCGGGAGTGTGTGGTGAACTTTGATTATGCACAGAATATCATTATTATCCGCACCCTGCCGGGTCTTGCCTCCGCGGCGGCCTCTGCAATTGATGCAATGAATATGAGCGCGGTGGTAGGCACCCTTGCCGGTGACGACACAGTGATGGTCGTTATGCGTGATATGAATGCAGCCGCTTCCTTCTGCGGTGAAATTAAGAGCCTGCTGAACTAAGGAGGGATTTGGCGTGCTGAGTCTTCTGCATATTGAAAATATTGCGGTCATCGAGTGCGCAGATATCTCTTTCGATGCTGGTTTCAATATCTTAACCGGTGAAACCGGTGCAGGTAAGTCCATTGTGATTGATGCGATTTCTGCCATATTGGGAGAACGGGCCTACCGGGATATGATTCGAACAGGAACTGCCAAAGCCTCCGTCCGTGGCGTTTTTACGGATGTGCCGGAGCTTCCGTGGTTCGCTGAAAACGGCGTGCCCTATGATTCAGAGGTAGTTGTCCATAGGGAAGTATATCTTGACGGTAAAAATGTCTGTCGGGTAAACGGTACACTTGTGACTGTTTCTATTCTTCGAAAGCTTGGTATCCAACTGATTAACATTCACGGACAGCATGATTCCGCCTCTTTGTTTGATGAGAATAACCATCTTGTTTTTTTGGATGCGTTCAGTGAGAATGAAACCTTGAGAAACGAATACATGGTCCGTTTCGAACAGGTGAGTGAGCTACGCCGTGAGATTCAGCGGATGACCATGGACGAGGGAGAAAAGCTTCGCCGTATGGAAACCCTGCGCTATCAGATTGAGGAGATTTCCAAAGCCAATTTGGAACCCGGCGAGGATGAACAGCTGGAGCAACGGCGGAAGATTCTACAAAATGC
>JBGVPJ010000149.1:0-2045 GCA_045126955.1 Faecousia sp. | reverse complement strand
AATGATACCGGTAACAATGTCTGCAATGGAACTGGAAATGCGGAAATCCGTGGATATCTGTTGCGAACCCATCTGCAAAAAGATTAACAAGAAGGAAGTCAGCACCATAACCAGGGGATTGAATTTTGCCAACCAAGACACCATAATAGCGGTAAAGCCACGGCCGTCAACGGTTGTGGTACTGATGGTGTGGTTGGTGCCTCCCACCAAAAGCAGACCGGCAATGCCGCAAATCGCACCGGAAATCATCATGGTCCGCATTACCACCTTTTTCACATTAATGCCAATGTAACGGGCGGTGTTTTCGCTTTCTCCAACCACGGAAATTTCATAGCCCTGCTTGCTGTACTTCATATATACATACACCGCGATGGTGACTACGGCAACCAGCAGGATGTTCAAAAGATACGGCTGATCACCGATTACCGGCAGGCCGTGCTCGGGCATAGGGGTTAATACACCGGAACCGTTTTTCACAAATGCCTTTAAGAACCAGGCGACCAGTTGGGTAGCCACATAGTTCATCATCAACGTAAACAGGGTTTCGTTGGTATTCCAATAGGCCTTAAATACAGCGGGAATCAGTGCCCAAATCATACCGGCCAGCACGCTGGCAACGGTCATCACCACCAGTAGCAGTCCCGTGGGCATGGCATCCCCCAAAAACATCATGGTGGCGACGCAAGCAAGACCGCTAATTAACACCTGTCCTTCGGCACCGATGTTCCAAAATTTCATTTTGAACACCGGAGTTACCGCCAAGGAAACGCACAGCAGCATTGCCACGCCTTGCAGGGTATTCCAAATACGCCGGGAGGAGCCGAACACACCGTCAAACATTGAGGCATAAACCTCCAAAGGATTGGCTTCTGCCAGCATTGTAATCAGCACACCGGACACCAGCATTGCCAGCAATACGGCAACCACCCGGATTGTTAGCTTATAGTACCAAGTGATTATACTTTGGTCGCGTTTCACAATGTGCAGCAGGGGGGCGCGCTTTTTTTCGTTTTTTGCCATTTTACTTATCCCCCTCTTCTTTAGATTTTGTCATCAGTAGACCTATTTCTTCCTTTCGGGATGTGCGTCCGTCTACAATGCCTGTAACCCGTCCGGAGTTAATCACCAAAATCCGATCGCACAGCTCCAGCAGTACATCCAAATCTTCGCCTACGAAGATAACTGCCACACCCTTTTCCTTCTGCTGGTTCAGCAGATTGTATATGGTATAGGAGGAATTTACATCCAAGCCTCGCACAGGATAAGCTGCCATCAGAACGGTAGGTGCAGCCGCAATTTCGCGGCCAACCAAAACCTTCTGCACGTTGCCTCCGGAAAGCAGCCGTACCGGGGTAGAGGCACTTGGCGTAATTACCTGCAAATCCTCAATAATGTTTTGAGCCAAGTCACGGGGTTCCCGTCTGTGTAGGAATATACCCCGTCCCCGCTGGTAGCTACGGAGCATCATGTTGTCCACAATGTCCATGTTGCCAACCAAACCCATGCCCAGCCGGTCTTCCGGCACAAAGGAAAGACGAACACCCAAATCCCGAATTTGCAAGGGGGTCTTATCCCGCAAATTCTCCTGTTTGCCGGTTTTGGGGTCTTGGTAGGAAATATCACCGGAAGTCAGATGATGCAGACCGGCAATGGCCTCCAAAAGTTCTCGCTGACCGGAACCGGCAATGCCTGCGATACCCAAAATTTCACCGGAATAGGCAGTAAAGGATACGCCGTCGAGGATGGTGCGACCCTCCTCATTAACGCTGCATAGATTTTCCACCGTCAGCCGCTGCTGGATATCCTTCGGTTGGGAACGGGCTATATTCAGTTCCACCTTTACACCCATCATCATTTCGGTGAGCTGACTTTCGTTGGTTTCGGCGGTGTTGACCGTACCCACATATTCTCCCTTACGAAGCACCGATACCCGGTCAGACAGAGACAGCACCTCATGGAGCTTGTGGGTAATAATGATAACCGACTTGTTATCCTCCCGCATACGGCGCAGCACAGCAAAGAGCTTGTCCGTTTCCTGGGGGGTC
>JBGVPJ010000148.1:0-4700 GCA_045126955.1 Faecousia sp. | reverse complement strand
AGGAAACACTCTGACCATAAGAGGATTTCCACTGTTGGTACAAGCTTCTTACATAATCGTTAAAGTAGTAGTTTATTTGAACACTGTTCAGCTCATGCTCGCCGGTAACCGCAGCGATGGTATTTCTGTCAATGATACCGGTGTTATTCACTGTTCTGACAACCAAAATGCTGGCGGCGGCTAAGGCGATCACAAGCATGATTGCAACGAAGGTAACAGAAATGGTTTTGAGCTTTTTAGCCTCCGCTTGCTGTTTCTGCTGCTTTTCAGTCAGTAAGGCAGCGGCATTCTCCTTGCGGAGTTTTTTCTTATTGGATGCGCTCATGTAATCAAATCCTCTCATATATTACGAATGGTATTTTTTGCCCAATAGGGCGCATAGACTCAAGTATTATAATACATTTACTCGATAGTTGCAAGTAGATTGTGTGGCTATATTAGGAAAAATAAAAAAATTTACAATTTCAGTTTTATAATTCACCAATTCAAAAAAACATGGGGGGCAACGCCCCCCCATGCCGTACCCGCTTTAGCCGTACGTGTCCGATTATGACCTGCACGAAATGGCAGGTGGGTTGCCGCTCCGGGCCTTCGCTGCTCCCAACGTCCGTCCTATGTCAAAGCATGGACGGGAGGTCTGCAATCCGACCGGGAAGTCTAACATCCCTAATTATAAATGTGGGTCCAACAGGACACATTACGCACCAAGCAGGAAGTGCATGCTTATTCTTCGTCCTCGTCTTCTGCGTAGAGCTGTTCCATAATAAGACTGTAAACGGCTTCCAATTCTTCATCGTCTTCAATGGCGCACAGAAGAGGCTCTTCTTCACCCTCCTCTTCAACCGACTTAAGGATGCTGATCTCAAGATCTTTCTCTTCTTCGTCGGTGGCGAGGGTGACAGCCAAATATGTTATGCCGTTATATTCTATAGTAGTCAGAACTTCCAGCTCAAACTCTGTGCCGTCCTCATCTACAATAGTGATAAAATCAGAACCGTATTCATCAGGCATGGGTAATACCTCCAATATTGTTTGTAGGTATATTCTAACCGCAGACCACAGAAAAATCAAGTGGTAACCGATTACTGCTTCTATTATATACGCCCAAAAGCATTTTATGAGAGCTTAGGTAAGAAAAATTCATCGGGAAATGGATATACTACAGGTGTTAAAAGATTTTTCACAAATTGGGTCTTTCGTTTTGTATTTGGATATGTTATAATAGTATAAGCCATGGTATGCTCACATACTATATACATTCGATTTTTTACCGTGTCGGCACTTGGCCGGAACAATGGAGGTTATAAAATGGCAGAACAAAAAAAGAAGAATAATGGATCGCCCAGACAGAATTGGGTGCCCCACTGGAGTATAAGTCTGTTGCACCGTGTATGGATGATTGTATTCTCCACATTAAAGGTGATTGTTGGCGCGGTAGTAACAGTGTTGTTGATAGGCATTGTCTGTGCGTTTGTGTTTGTTGGAATTCTTGGAAATTACCTGCAGGAGGATATCCTCCCTATGGCGGGTATGAACATCGGTGATGTTGAACTGGATAAGTCGTCAGCCATGTATTGCGTGGACAAGAACGGTGATATTCAGGTTTACCAGCAGATTTTCGCCACCACCAGTACCAAATGGGCTGATTTGGAAGACATTCCTAAGGATTTGATTCATGCGGCGGTTTCCATTGAGGATCACCGCTTCTATGAGCACCAGGGTGTGGACTGGGTGACGACCATTAAAGCTTGCGCCAGAATGTTCTTCGGCGATGACTCTGTGGGTGGTTCCAGCATTACCCAACAGTTGATTAAAAACCTGCTGTTGTTGGAAGACGAAACTGCTGATGACGTGACGGTGCAGCGAAAGGTGCTGGAGATTTTCCGCGCTTTGCAGCTTGAAAAGAAGTACCATAAGGACACCATCATGGAGATGTATTTGAACTGCATCTACCTGGGTCAGGGATGTCGGGGCGTGCGCAGCGCAGCGGAAACTTATTTCGGCAAGGAACTGGAACTGCTGACAACCGCCGAGTGTGCAAGCTTAATCAGCATTACCAATTCTCCCACTTACTATGACCCCTACCAGAACTTTGAAAACAACAAAAAGCGGAAAGAGAACGTCCTGTGGACCATGCGAGAGTACGGCTGGCTGAGTGAGGATGAGTATCAGGAAGCGATTGCTCAGGAACTGGTGCTGAAGGTTGGCGTGGATGAGGCTGATCGCCTGGCAAGCTGTGATAATGAAGAATGCGGCTACCGGGGTGTTGTCAGCACCTATAAAAAAGAAAACGAAAATTATTATTGCCCTCAGTGCGGCACAATGACTTCTGTTGTAAAGGATAACTCCAAGAGCGTCTATTCCTATTTTGGCGACACTGTTCTTGAAGATGTTGCAAAGGCAATGGCTAAGCAGGCAGGTTTCCAATGGAATACCAGCACCAGAGAGCTAATGATGCAGCACATTCAAAAGGGTGGCTACTCTATTTATACCACCATTGATCCTGAGGTACAGGCAAAGGTGGATGCCATCTATACCAATCTGAAGGAAATTCCCGATACCCGTGGCGGTCAGCAGCTGCAGTCTGCTATGGTGATTATCGATAACCGCACCGGTGACATTGTTGGCATGGCCGGCGGCGTTGGTGAAAAAAGAGAGCACGATGCATGGAACCGCGCTACGGACTCTGAGCGTCAATCCGGTTCTTCCATTAAGCCCTTAACTGTGTATGGACCTGCATTTGAGTCCGGTGCTATTACTCCGGCAACAGTGGTCAAGGACTTGCCCTTAAGCTATGGAACGAACAGCGCGTACCCGCTGAATGATACCCGGACCTATTCCTATGCACGTACAATCTACCGTGCAGTTGTGCGCTCCGTAAATGCGGCTGCGGCCCATACACTGGATAAGTCTGGCGAAAGCTATGCCTTTAAGTTTGCCCAGGAGAAGTTCCGGCTGTCCACCTTGGTCGAAAGATATGTCGGTGCCAACGGTGCCGTCCACACTGATATCGGCATTGGTCCTTTGGCTATGGGCGCACAGACCAAGGGCGTGACCGTCCGGGATATGTCCAGTGCCTTTGCTACCTTTGCTAACGATGGTGTTTACCGCAGAGGCAGAACCTTTACCAAGGTATATGACAGCAAGGGCAATCTGGTTTTAGACAATACGCAGGAGACTGAGCAGATTCTCAGCCAAAAGACTGTCGACTATATGAATTTCTGTCTGACTGCCGCCACCAATGAGGGTACCGGTACAGAGGCCAATCTGTACTATTCTCACGGCATTACCACTGCCGGCAAGACTGGTACCTCCGGCGATAACAAGGACCGCTGGTACTGTGGTTTTACCGGTTACTATACCGCAGCTGTCTGGTGTGGCTTTGACCAGCCGGAAGTGATTCGTTGCACCAATGTCAATAACCCTGCCGCTGTCCTGTTTAAGAAGGTTATGGGCCCCGTTCACAGCGGAAAGAGCGATATTTTGCTGTATAATCCCAGAAAAATGCAGAGCGTCAACATTTGCTTGAGCTCCGGCAAACTGGCAACGGATGCTTGTGTTCATGATATTCGTATGGTTGCGCCGTTGGACCCCGACAGCTTTATTGCCACAAGCGAGTCCAAGGTGTATCCCGAGGATATACCCACAGAATACTGTGATAAGCATGTAATGGTGGATTATTGCTCCGGCGGCGGTGTGTGCACGGAATGGTGCAGGAAATTTGCCGAAGTGGATTCCACAATTGCTATAAGACAAAATGGTCTTGTAAAGATGACGCAGAAGGATATTGATGAAATTCTGAAAGCCGAACGCTATAGACTGCTGAGGGATTATTTGCGTAACGATTATGTATATTTCATCAATCCGGACGGCAGTGACGGCTGGTTTAAGGGTATTAAGAACAATCTGGAGCAGAGTGTAATGGCGCCGTATATGGTTTGCCCCCTGCACACCCAGCAGGCTTGGGAGCGGTATGTTGCAGATCATTTCGGGACTCCTAACAATCCTGTAAATCCCGAAAATCCCAATAACCCAGTAGAACCCGATGGTCCTGAGTATACCCCCGATTCTGATAATACCGTAGGGCCGTAATTGTTCACAACAAAGGAGAAACAGATGATTTGGATTTCCGATGGTTGGAAAGAATATGAAGTGCTGGATACCGCGGCCGGTGAGCGGTTGGAGCGCTGGGGAGAGTATATCCTTGTGCGCCCGGACCCTCAGGTCATCTGGGACACCCCCCACCGTGATCCTGCATGGAAGAAGTATGATGCGCGGTATGTCCGTTCCTCTACCGGCGGCGGTCGCTGGACGGACCACAACCTGCCTGAGCGCTGGCAGATTCACTACAAAGACTTTCTGACCTTTAATGTAAAACCCATGAATTTTAAACACACCGGCGTCTTTCCCGAGCAGGCAGCTAACTGGGACTTTATCCGGGAACAGGTGGCCTCTGCCGGCCGTCCTACTAGGGTGCTGAATCTGTTTGCCTACTCTGGCGGTGCCACACTGGCGGCAGCTGCAGGCGGCGCGGAGGTGTTTCATGTGGATGCTTCCAAGGGTATGGTTGCATGGGCAAAGGAAAACGCTGCAGCATCCGGTCTGGCTGATCGGCCTATCCACTGGATTGTGGATGATTGCATGAAATTTATTCAACGGGAGATTCGCCGCGGTCGCCGCTATGACGGCATCATCATGGA
>JBGVPJ010000147.1:0-17927 GCA_045126955.1 Faecousia sp. | reverse complement strand
CTTGTGAACAAGCGGGAATCCCTCTGCTGTAAAAGGAGGTATTGCTTATGAAGAAAACCCTTTCGCTGCTGCTTGTTCTCTGCCTTGTATGCGCTGTGTTTACAGGCTGCAAGTCCAAAAAGAAACACGGCACCTCTCTGTTGAGAGGCGCCGTAATTGTTGGAAAAATTAGTTCTTGGGGGCGTTTGCCAGCAGGTATGCTTCAGCCTCGCCGTTCCACAAGCCATTGTGTGCCTTGCAGATACGATCCAACTCAGCGAACATTGGATCGTTCTTACCCAGCTCCTCAAAGTCAGCAATAGCAACCAACGGCATCTCAATGTGATTGTAAATCAACTTCTTGCCGCCGGGAATCTTGGGCAGATTCATCACGGTGTCAACGACGGCATTCAAACCGCCGACATGGGTAATCATAGAAGCGGGATTCAATTTACCTGCATTCATCATCTGGATAGCTTCGCGCATGTCATCGGTGTTACCGCCGGAGGTACCTACAACATGGGTATACAGATAGTGAACATTGTACCAGTTAAAGTTTGCCTTAAACTGGCTGTCGGTGGGACCTGCAAAGAAATTCAGGCAGCCGTCAAAGCCCAGAATATCGTCGGCCTGCTCCACAACAGGCTTAACGGGGGCAAAGCAAATGACATCGTCATAACCGGTGCCGCCGGTCAGCTCACGCAGATAAGCGGTAGCATTTTCCATACGGGTATTCACATAGTGCAGTTCAACGCCGCAGCGCTTTGCCTCTTCCACAGTATAGATGGAAGCAGCGCGCTCCAGACGGGCATCATCAATATCGGTAACAACCAGCAGACTGGGACGGCGGTCGCAGTGCAGAGCATAGTCGATAGCGCCTAATCCCATGGGGCCGACGGAAGCTAACAGTGCCATCTTGCCGCCCTCGACAATGCCCATATCATGGACATAGGAACCGGCTTTGGTGTGATACATGGCATGGAAGGTGCCGATGATACAGCTCATAGGCTCTGCAACGGAGCCATAAAAGTAGGTATCGGAGTTATAGGGCAGCAGGCAGTCAGACAGCAGTGTCTCGATGGGCACATTGCCGTACTGAGCAGAGCCGCCGCAGTATTTGTAGGAATAACCGGGTGCCAACTGGGAGCCCTTGTAGAAGTGCGCAGGCTGGATGGAGAACTTATCGCCAACCTTGTACTTATGCTGCCAGTTCTCGCCAACGGCAATGATATTGCCACAGAACTCGTGACCTACGATGGTAGGATTTTCAGCCACATCGTTGGGAACCCGCTTGTGATCCTCGCCCTCCAGAGCCGCCTTATAGGTGGACATACATACGGAGTCGCAGATGATCTCAATCTGCACATCATCGGGACCTACGTCGGGCAGAGTAATCTCTTCAAGACGAAGGTCATTCTTTCCATGAATTCTTACCGCTTTGGTATTCATAATTAGTATCCTCCTAATATATTGAATTTAAGTATTTTTTTCGTGTTCAATGAGCTTCCAGGTTGCGTCAATGAGATTCTGGAACATGGGGTTTTCCATTGCCTTGATGACGAAACTCTGCCGGGGAGAGTTGATATCCTCGCCGGAAATTTGGAACATACCGTGCTCCTCGCAAAGGCTACGCAAACGGGCAAGCTGCTGGGGGGTATTCCGTGTGGGCATGTAGGTGACGGCGGTGACGCCCTCCTCCTTCAAGCACTGGAACACCTCGTCGATATAATCGTCTTCAAACTTCTGTGCTTTCTTGTCGCCGGTGACGGAATCGCCCACATCACCCAAGTAAGCATAGCACAGGTAAGCATCTATTTCTCTGCAAAGCTTCACCATCTCGGAAAGCTTGGGGCATTCATCGGTGGCATCGATAAAAATCTTGGGAACAAAGACACCCTTCAGTATACCCAAAACATCGTACTCATAGAAAGGATACTGCGTATCCAAGAGCATCTTTTGCTGTTTTTCAGACAGATTTATACCCATTTGGGTCAGCTTATCAATCATGCCCTGTCCCTTACCAACCTGCTTTACAAGCTCGATGGCCAGTGCATACATCAGATGCCGCTCAGTCACGCCGCCATTGTCAGCTGCTTGAGAAAGAGGCAAAACATCCCGATCATAGTCCAGCTCCACACCCACCAGCTCGTTAATACAGGCAATCATCTTCCGATTACGGGCATGACGGGCTGCTTGATAGGGTTTGAAGAATTCAGTAAGCCGTGCAATCCGGTTGTGAGGAACGGACTGAATGGTCATATAGCTGACACCAATTTGGTCAGGATTATTGGTACGGCGACCCTCCATGCGGGTACCGTCCATAGAAATCCGAGCCTCCATGCCAATGGTGACAGGCATATTCACCATTTTGGCCGCCTCCAGAAATTCCTCAGCACCGGATATGGAGTCATGATCGATGATGCCGGCGGTGCACAGGCCCTCCATTCTGGCGGCGTAGACAGCCGCTGTGGGAGAGTAGGGGGAGAAGGAATAGGTGGTATGAATGTGATTGTTAATGTACTGAGGCACCATGGGAGGGAAAACAGCAGTCTTCAGCACCTCAGCCAGGTTCTCCAGTCGCTCTGCCTTAGTAGGGGCATTGAGCTTATTAAGAATCTCTATATCAATCATAACTTGCCTCTATCAGTTCAGCATGACCTGACCGCCGGTGACAGGCAATGCCTGACCGGTCTCGTACTTCTGCTCCACGCAGTACATCACCGCACGGGCAACGTCAATGGGCAAGCAGCCACGGTTCATAGGAGCCTTGGCCTCATAGAACTTTCGCACATCTTCCACCGTCTTGGCACCGGGCACCTTGCCGGCATTCAGATACTGGACAAACAGGCCGCGCTCCGGGTCAGACCACAGGGGACCGTCAAGATAGTTACCGGGGCAGATGGCGTTGACCTTGATATTGTAGGCACACAGCTCCAGTGCCCAGGACTGCACCAGACCGATCGTACCGAACTTAGAGCCTGCATAAGCGAAGTTCTTGTTGGAGCCTTCCAATCCGGACTTAGAGGACATAGCGATGATGTCAAACATCGCATCGGGGTCAGCCTCATGCTGAGCCTCCATAATAATGGCGGCATACTTACAGGTGAGGAACAGACCGGTATAGTTGATGGAGGTAACAAAGTCCATATCCTTCTTCTCGAAGGTAGCAATGGGGCCGGAACGAACCACGCCTGCATTGGCAATCATGATATCCAAACCGCCGAACTTCTCAACCACCTGTGCAACCATATTGGCACAGCTGTCCTCATCGGACACATTGACAGCAATTGCCCATGCACGCTCGCCCATCTCTTCGGCAACCTTTTCAGCCAGAGGCAGGTTCATGTCTGCAATTACAATGATTGCGCCCTCCTTGTACAGCTCCTCGGCAATACCCTTGCCAAAGCCCTGTGCTGCGCCGGTGACGATGGTAATCTTGCCTGCCAAACGGCCGGTGCCTGTCGGACGATTGTGAATGTTTGCCTTGGCAATTTCTTGCCACTTGGTCATATCTACGCTCATATTGACATCTCCTTAGATTATTTCAACAGTGTAAGTAACTTATTATAAGCAGCTTCCCATTCTGCGGTGTGATGGGGCTGCCAATATTCCACAGCTTCAGAATTGCGAACGACCTGACGGAGGTGGTCCAAATCCTTGATATCGCCCAGTGCCATTGCCTGCGTTAAGAGGTTACCGATGGCAGCGCCCTCCACAGGGCCTGTCACCACTTCCCTATCCAAAGCATCGGCTACCAGCTGGTCAAGGAATTTGTTGTTGATACCGCCACCGACAATGTTTAGGGACTGAATCTTCTCGCCCTTCATCTTCTCGAGGCCTTCCAAGGCATAGCGGTACTTCAATGCCAGGGATTCATAGATACAACGGGCAACCTCGCCTACAGTTTCGGGAACAGGCTGGTTTGTCTTGCGGCAGAACTCCTGGATTTTCTTTTCCATATTGCCGCCGGCATAAAACTCGGGAGCATCCGTATCGATAATGGAGCGCAGGGGCTCGGCCTTACGGGCCTCTACCACCACATCGTCCCAAGAGAGCTTCATGCCCTGCTTAATCCAGTCACGGCGGCACTCCTGAACAATCCACATGCCTACAATATTGTACAGAGGACGGAAGCCGCCCTGAATCGTTCCCTCGTTGGAGAAACCGGCTGCAGCCGCCTCAGTGCTCAGATCCGGCTTATCGGTTTCTACTCCAAACAAGCTCCATGTGCCGGAGGAACAGAAGGCGAAGCTACCCTTACCGGGGATGGCCGCTACCGCAGAGGCGGTGTCATGGCTACCCACTGCCACAAAAGCGGCAGGATTCAACTCCAGCTCCTCGCACAGCTCATCTCTTAAATAGCCACGAATGGTGCCGGTCTTTTCAATCTTGGTAAAAATTTTCTTGGGCAGACCCAGCTCCTCAATGGTTTCCCAGTCCCAATCCTTGGTGGTGGGGTTGTAAAGCTGGCTGGTAGTAGCGATGGTATACTCCGTACCCTTGCTGCCTGTGAGGAAGTAACCCAGCAGGTCGGGGGTAAACAGCAGGGTATCTGCTACATCCAAAGCAGAATCCTCCTCCCGCAATCTGCGGTAGAGCTGATACAGCGTGTTGTAGCTCTGGTCGGTGTTTATACCGGTGCGAGCATACAGGGTTTCGGAGGAAATCTTCTCCTTCACCGCATCCACATCTTCCTGCACACTTAAGCGGTAGGAACGGGGCACGCCCGCCAAATGGCCGTTCTTATCAAGCAGGCCATAGTCAACACCCCAAGTATCAATACCGAAAGCATCCAACTTGCCGTAGCCACCCTGCTTAAAGGCAAGCAAGCCTTGCTTTAGCTGGTTGTAAAGATAAGGAGTATCCCAGTAAAACACACCGTTCATTTCAACGTAATTATTCTCGAAGCGGTGCAACTCCTTCATGGTGATTTTCTCACCGTCAAACTGGCCGAGAATGGCCCGTCCGTTACTGGCACCCAAGTCAAATGCTAACAGATTTCTCATCATTTTGCAACCCCCTGTATACTTTTCCCTGTCATGCTTTGGAACAAACCGGCACCACCGAAGTGGTATCGGTCGGTTCAAGCCGTCATTTATATGGTTTTTGCTACGAATCGCCCGCAAAAACGAAACGATTCGCTCATGTATTTCCCATTTTATAGGATTTTGGCGCCAGGGCACCATTGGTGCAAGGGCAAACCCCGCCAAATACTCATTAATACTATAATAAAGTTTACTAAAAAAATCAAGGACTATTTTACAAAATTGTATTGACAGCACAAATTTGTTTTTATATTATATAGGCAGGTAGTTCTTGTATTGTGTTTGTAATGCGCGAATCGATTCGCGATACTTGATGATTGGGGAATCAGCCATGGCAACCATAAAAGATGTAGCAAAGATGGCCGGGGTCTCCCCTTCCACCATCTCCAAATATATGAACGGCGGCAATGTGCGGGAAGAAAATGTGGAAGCCATCCGTAACGCTATTGCCGCATTGGACTACAGAGTCAATCCCTTTGCCCGGAATCTGAAGACCCAGCGCAGCCGTTCCATCGGCGTGCTGCTGCCGGACATCACCGCCCCCTTCTTTGGCAATGTGATGACCGCTTTGGACAAGGTTCTCCGGGAAAACGGCTATCATAGCCTTATCTCATGCTACAGCGCCAACCACGGCTTGGAGCGGGACAACCTGCGATTCTTGATTTCCACCGGTGTGGACGGGCTCATCTATATGCCGGAGAATCTGTCGGCAGAGGAGTTTTATGAGCTGACCGCCAACTGCGGCGTACCCACGGTGCTGATTGACCGGAGCTTAGAAGGACTGCCCGGTGATACCGTGCTGGTAGACAATGCCGATGCGGTTTACACGGCTATTTTAAGGTTGGCAAATCAAGGTCACCGCCGCATTGCCATCATTACCGGTCCCAAGGCGGTCTTTTCTGCCAAGGAACGGCTTGTGGGTTATTTGCGCGCTCTGTCGGATTTGGGTATTCTCTACGACGATCAGCTGGTCATCAGCGGTCAAAATGAATTTGCCACCGGCTACTACGGTTTGGAGGCACTTATGAATCTGCCCGACCCGCCCACCGCTGTCTTTGCCACCAACTATGACATCACCATGGGTGTTATCACTGCGGCCCGGGAACAGGGTATGCGGATTCCCGAAGATATCGCCGTATTTGGATTTGACTGCGTGGATATTTGCACAATGCTTAAACCCCCACTGCCGGTGGTGCATCAGCCGGAGCAGGAAATCGGTCAGCTGGCCGCCCGGTATTTGATAGAACGGCTGGGAGGCTTTGAGGGGTCACCCCGCGTGACACAGCTCAAATGCAGCATTGCGCCCGAGTAATTTCGTATAAAACGCATTCAGCGTTTTTATAAAAACATAAATTAGTCGCACACTCTGCGACACAAAATTAGGAGGAAAAATCAATGGCAAAGAATAGATATGTTGGCGATTATCCCGTAATCGGCATTCGCCCCATCGTTGACGGCCGCCGTGGCCCCCAGATGATGCGTGAATCTCTGGAACCCCTGGTTTGGGCAATGGCTGAATCCGCCAAGAAGCTGTTTGAGGAGAATCTGTACTACTCCAACGGCGAGCCCGTAAAGGTCGTTATGGCTGACACCTGCATCGGCCGCGTACCCGAGGCTGCTGCCTGCGCTAACAAGTTTAAGAAGGAAGGCGTGTCCATCACCCTGTCCGTCACTCCCTGCTGGTGCTACGGCTCCGAGACCATGGACATGGATCCTCACACCATTAAGGGTGTTTGGGGCTTCAACGGCACCGAGCGTCCCGGCGCTGTGTACCTGGCTGCTGTTTTGGCAGGTCACGCACAGAAGGGTCTGCCCGCTTTCGGTATCTATGGTCATGAGGTTCAGGACCGTGACCAGGTCACCCAGATGCCCGAGGATGTAAAGGAAAAGCTGCTGCGCTTCGGCCGCGCTGCTGTTGCTGTCGCTACCATGCGTGGCAAGAGCTACCTGCAGATCGGCTCCCAGTGTATGGGTATCGCCGGTTCCATTATGGACCAGGCTATGCTGGAAGAATACTTCGGTATGCGTGTAGAATCCGTCGATGAGGTTGAGATCCTGCGCCGTATGGAAGAGGGCATCTATAACGAAGAAGAGTTCCAGAAGGCTCTGGCATGGACCAAGGAGCACTGCAAGGAAGGCCGCGACGACAACCCCGAGGAAGTCGAATTCCTGGGTGAGAAGGTTCGCATCAAGTTTACTCCCGAGGAAAAGGAAAAGCAGTGGGAGTTCACCGTCAAGATGTACTGCATCATCAAGGACCTGATGGCCGGTAACCCCAACCTGTCCGACAAGTTCGAGGAAGAGAAGGTTGGCCACAACGCCATCGCCGGCGGCTTCCAGGGTCAGCGTCAGTGGACCGACCACTGGCCCAACTGTGACTACCCCGAGGCACTGCTGTCCTCCACCTTCGACTACGAAGGCGCCCGTGAGCCCTACACCCTGGCTACTGAGAACGATATCCTCAACGGCATGAGCATGCTGATGATGCGTCTGCTGACCCATCGCGCACAGATCTTCGCTGACGTCCGTACTTACTGGTCCGGCGAAGCTACCGAGCGCGTCACCGGCTACAAGCTGGAAGGCAAGGCTGCAGAGTCCAACGGTATCATCCACCTGCTGAACTCCGGCGCTGCATGTCTGGATGCTTCCGGTGTCTGCACCGACGAGAACGGCAACGCCACCATGAAGAAGTGGTGGGAGGTCACCGAGGAAGACATCAAGAAGATGACCGAGGCTACCGTATGGTGCGAGGCCGGCCAGGATAACTTCCGCGGCGGCGGCTTCTCCAGCCACTACACCACCAAGGCCGAAATGCCCTGCACTATGATTCGTATGAACCTTGTTAAGGGTCTGGGCCCCGTTTTGCAGATCGCAGAAGGCTGGACTGTCAACCTGCCCGATGAAGTTTCCGATACCCTGATGGAGCGCACCAACCCCACCTGGCCCTGCACCTGGTTTGCACCTCGCTGCGACGGCAAGGAAGGCTCCCCCTTCAAGACCGCTTACGAGGTCATGATGAACTGGGGCGCCAACCACGGTGCTATCTCCTATGGCCACATCGGTGCTGACCTGATCACCATGTGCTCCATGCTGCGTATCCCCGTATGCATGCACAACGTTCCCGAGGACGACATTTACCGTCCCGCTTGCTGGAATGCATTCGGCATGGACAAGGAAGGCCAGGATTACCGTGCCTGCGCTACCTACGGTCCCATGTACAAATAATAATCCCAATAAAAAGTGGCGGTCCGGTGACCGCCACTTTTTGAAAAACCAACTTACAGGAGGTAATCTGTTATGTTAAAGAATATTCCTGCCATTCTCTCACCCGAGCTGCTGAAGGTACTGGCTGAAATGGGTCACTCTGACCGCATCTGCATCGGCGACGGCAACTTCCCCGGTTCCGCTATGGCTAAGGCCAAGAACGCCATCTTCCTCCGTGCCGACGGTCACGGTGTTCCCGAGCTGCTGGATGCCATTTTGCAGGTATTTCCGCTGGATACCTATGTGGAGAAGCCCGCCGTCCTCATGGAGAAAATGGAGTGCGATAAGGATTTGGAAATTCCCGTTTGGGACGAGTACAAGGCCATCATTGCCAAGCATGATGCCCGTGGCGCTGATGCTGTAGGTAACATTGACCGCTTCGATTTCTACGATGAGGCCAAAGATTGCTACTGCATTCTCCAGTCCGGCGAGACCGCCATCTATGCCAACATCATCCTGCAAAAAGGCGTTATTAAATAATCCATATGAATGCTTTTATTACTGTGATTGAAACCGCACTGCCGGTGTTTCTGGCGCTGGCAATGGGTATGTTTTGCAGAAGCCGTCAGTTTGTCACCCGCGAAGGCGTGGACACACTGAAAAAGGTCATTATCAACCTGACCCTTCCCTTTGTGTTGTTCAACGCTTTTGCCACCGCGGAGTATTCCCTGAGCTCTTTAATTTTACCAGCCATCATTTTTGTGGTCTGCACTGTCATGCTTTTGGCAGGGTTCCTAGCAATCCGGGTCAGCAAAATGAACAGCCGCCTTGCCCCTTTCCTTGCCTCCGGCTTTGAAGCAGGCATGCTGGGTTTCTCCCTGTTTGCGTTGCTGTTCCCCGAGCAAAGCGCATCTAAGTTCGCCATGCTGGTGCTTGGTCAGGAACTGTTTGTATTTACCCTATATAAGACTCTGCTGGTGGGTAAAACCGACCTAAAATCCATTTTGAAGGATGTTATCACTTCCCCCACCCTGGTAGCTGTCATTTTGGGTATTCTGACCGGTGCTACCGGTCTGTATTCCCAACTGCACACATGGGGTGTGGGTGGAATCGTAGATTCTGTAACCAGCTTTATCTCCGCTCCCACCGGCATGATTATCCTGCTGTGTGTGGGTTATGATCTGGTTCTGAAGGAGATTCCCTGGAGAAAGACCGGAGGACTTATTGCCATGCGTCTGATCATTGCCGGTATTATGCTGGCTGTGCTGGTAGGCCTGAACAGAACTGTGCTGAACGGTATGATCTTCGAAGGCGCTGCGGTTCTTCTGTTTATTCTGCCGCCTCCTTACATCATTCCTGTCTTTGCTGACGAACCCAACGAACGTGTGCAGATCTCCTCTGCCCTGTCGGCGCTGACATTGGTGACAATGGTACTGTTTGCCGTAGTATCCGTGGTTATCAGTCTATAAAAATTTCCACCGGTGAAGGATTCCTTCGCCGGTGGTTTTTTGTCCTTATTCGGTTGTTACACCTTTTCAATGGCCTGCTTCAAGTCAGCGATCAGGTCCTCGCAGTTTTCCAGACCGCAGCTGAGCCGAATCAAGTCGGCACCTACGCCGGCAGCCTCCAGCTGTTCGTCGGTCATCTGCCGATGGGTGGCAGATGCCGGGTGCAGACAACAGGTGCGGGAGTCTGCCACATGGGTCTCGATAGAGCCTAGCTTGAGGTGCTTCATGAACACCTCAGCCGCCTTTCTGCCGCCCTTGAGACCGAAGGAAATCACACCGCAGGAGCCGTTGGGCATGTACTTTTGGGTGCGCTCGTAATACTTGTCACCCTTCAGTCCGCCGTACTTAACCCATGCCACCTTCTCGTTGTTCTTCAAGAATTCCGCAATGGTCAGGGCATTGGTGCAGTGCTGCTTCATCCGGAAAGGCAAGCTCTCCAAGCCAAGGTTCAGATAGAATGCGCTCTGAGGAGACTGGATGGAACCCAAGTCACGCATCAGCTGAGCGGTACACTTGGTGATAAATGCGCCCTCAAGGCCAAAGCGCTCCGTATAGGTGACACCGTGATAGCTGTCATCGGGGGTGCACAGGCCGGGGAAACGGTCGGGGTATTTGGTCCAGTCAAACTTGCCGCTGTCAACGATACAGCCGCCCACAGCAACACCGTGGCCGTCCATATACTTGGTGGTGGAGTGGGTGACGATGTCTGCCCCCCATTCGATAGGACGGCAGTTGACGGGTGTGGCAAAGGTGTTGTCAATGATAAAGGGCAAGCCGTTGTCGTGGGCAGCTTTGGCAAACACCTCAATGTCCAACACATTCAACGCAGGGTTGGCAATGGTTTCACCGAATACCAGTTTGGTATTCGGACGGATAGCGGCACAAATTTCCTCATAGGTAGCATCGGGGCTGACAAAGGTGGCTTCAATGCCCATCCGCTTCATGGTAACGGAAATCAAATTGAAGGTGCCGCCGTAGATTGCGGAGGAGGACACAATATGGTCGCCGCAAGAGGCAATGTTAAACATAGCATAGAAGTTGGCAGCCTGTCCGGAGCCGGTGAGCATAGCGGCAGCGCCACCTTCCAAAGCGGCAATTTTGGCCGCCACCATATCGCAAGTAGGATTCTGTAGGCGGGAATAGAAGTAGCCGGAAGCCTCCAAGTCAAAAAGCTTGCCCATATGCTCGGAAGTGGCATATTTAAAGGTCGTACTCTGAATAATTGGAATTTGGCGGGGTTCGCCGCTTTCCGGGCTATAGCCTGCCTGAATACACAGGGTTTCAGTACGCAGTTTTTGTTCCATAGAAATCACCTCAAAAAATAGATAGGATTATTGTAATACGCAGGTGGATTTTTGTCAAATTGATTCTAAAATTTCCAACAGTTTTGCCACATCCTCCCCGGTAGTTGCCCAAGAGGTGGCAAGACGGACGACAGTATGGGTATCATCCGGCTTTTCCCAAAAGCTCACATTTACCTGTTCCTCCAATTTGGCACGCACGGTATCCGTCAGCCGTACAAACACCTGATTGGTAGGAGATCCGTAGCACAGCTGGAGTCCCTTTTCCTGTAGCTTTTGCCGAATGGCATCGGCATAGGCAACCGCAGAACGCCCCAACTCAAAGTACAAGTTATCGGTAAACAAAGCATCAAACTGAATACCCAATACCCTGCCCTTTGCCATAAGGGCACCGTGCTGTTTCACAAGGGTGAATAAATGGGGTATGAGGCCTGCCTTGGGAATGACCACCGCTTCGCCAAGCAGTGCACCGCACTTGGTGCCGCCGATATAAAACACATCGCACAGCCGTGCCATATCCCGAAGGGTTACATCATTGGACGGGCAAGCCAATGCATAGGCCAGCCGCGCACCGTCCACATACAGGTACAGTGCATTTTCATGGCAAACACGGGATATCTCCTCCAGCTCGGCAAGGGAATACAGCGTTCCGCTCTCCGTTGGCTGGGAGATGTACACCATGCCGGGCATAACCATGTGTTCACGGTTACCGTCATTTTGAAAGTCCTTTGCCACTTTTTTAACCGCTTCTGCGGTCAGCTTCCCGTTATGCTCCGGGACGCAGAGAATCTTGTGACCGCCGTGCTCAATGGCACCGGCCTCATGACCGGCGATATGTCCCGTTTGCGGTGCAATAACCCCCTGGTAGGGGCGAAGCAGATAGTTGATAATCATGGCATTGGTCTGGGTGCCGCCCACAAGAAAGTGTACCTCCGCCTCCGGTGCATCGCAAGCATGGCGAATTTTCTCCCGGGCAGATTCGCAAAAGACATCCGTACCGTAGCCGGGGGTTTTCACAAGATTGGTTTCCAGCAGACGCTCCAAAATTTTCGGATGTGCACCCTCCATATAATCAGATGCAAAGGACAGCTTTTCCATTGTGATGACTCCTTTGGGTGTTCTTTTTCGGTTATTCTAGCACGGTAAAATAGCAATTGCAACAACAAAAAGCGCCACTTCTGTCAAGCGAAATTGACAATTATTTAGGGCAAGTCATCTCCATGATTTTCTCAATGGTACGGTGAAGGAGCTGACTTTCCTCTGTGTCGGCGGCCTTGTAATAGACCTCCTTCCCCTCCCGACGACTGACAATCAAGCCGCTGATTTTCAGCTGCCGCAGATGGTGAGACACCGCAGGACTGGACATATCAACCAGCGCAGAAATGTTAATGACGCACTCCTCACAATGACAAAGAAGCCAAAAAATACGCACTCGGCTACTGTCGGCCAGCTGCTTAAACACCTCTGCCACCGTTTGGAAATCGTCCAAATGGGTCAGTTGTTCGGATAGCTTCTCGGCATCACCGGTGTGGGTGTGACAGTGTGGTAACTGCATATTGGACATTTTTCCTGCCTCCTTGGCTGTAATATAACAAGTATACCACGACCGCAACCATGAAACAAGTATTTCATCTTTTAATTGTTTGTTTGCCGATCATTTTTCCGAATGTGCACTTGACATATAGGCTTTCGTATCGTATAATTTAATTATACGATTAAATGTATACTTAATTGTTAAATATTGGAGGAATCTGTATGAAAAAGATATATAAAATCGAAGTCGACTGTGCCAACTGTGCAAACCTGATGGAACAGGCTACGAAAAAAGTGCCGGGTGTTGCGAATGCAACCGTTAATTACATGACACTAAAGATGTCGGTGGAATTTGCAGACGGCTTTGAGCCCCGTGCAGTCATGGAGAACGTGCTGAAGGTTTGCAGAAAAGTGGAGCCAGACTGCGAAATTTTCTTCTAAATTTAGTCTCTAGTGGAGGAATTTATGTCATTGAAGCAAAGAAACAAGCTGCTCCGGATATGCATTGCAGCAATCGTAACGACAGCATTGCATTTCACTCCCCTACCCAGTCTACCCAAATCCGCCCTTTCGTTGGGCGTCTACTTTCTCATTGGCTATGATATTTTGAGAAAGGCTTGGCGTGGTATCTGCAACCGGCGGATGTTTAATGAAAACTTTCTCATGGCGCTGGCCACAGTAGGTGCCATCATGTTAGCGCTGTATCAAAAAAGCTATGACTTTACAGAGGCCATTGCGGTTATGCTGTTTTATCAAATAGGCGAGCTGTTTGAAAGCTATGCGGTCGGGAAAAGCCGCCGCAGCATCAGCGCCCTTATGGACATCCGTCCAGACTATGCCAACATTGAGGAGGCCGGGATACTCCTGCAGGTAGATCCGGACGAGGTTACCGTTGGCAGTATCATTGTTGTGCAGCCGGGTGAAAAAGTACCCATTGACGGCGTTGTGGTATCCGGCAACTCTAGTTTAAACACCAGCGCCCTCACCGGAGAGAGCCTTCCCCGGGAGGTCAGGGAGGGCGACGAAATTATCAGCGGCTGTATCAACATGACCGGTGTGCTAAAAATTGCCACCACCCGAGAATTTGGAGAGTCTACCGTATCCAAAATTTTGGAGCTGGTTGAGGAATCCGGATCCCGAAAGTCCAAATCTGAGAACTTCATAGCCAAGTTTGCCCGCATCTACACCCCAACCGTCTGTTACAGCGCCCTCGCGCTGGCCCTCCTCCCCCCTAGTGCCAATCTGCTACTGGGCAATCCCGGCAGTTGGGATATATGGATTTATCGGGCGCTTACCTTTTTGGTCATCAGTTGCCCCTGTGCATTGGTCATCAGCATTCCCTTAAGCTTCTTTGCCGGCATCGGCGGTGCCAGCCGGGAAGGCATTCTCATCAAGGGTTCCAACTATTTGGAAACCCTGTCCAAGGCCAAAACTGTGGTACTGGACAAAACCGGTACCCTTACGAAAGGCACATTTCAGGTGACAGGCATCCACCATAATACCATAGAGCCGGAAAAGCTGTTGGAATACGCCGCTCTTGCAGAATGCGCCTCCTCCCACCCCATCAGCAAAAGCCTCATTGCCGCTTACGGGAAAGCACTTGACCGCAACAGAGTCTGTAACATTACAGAAATCAGCGGAAACGGCGTCACCGCAACCGTGGACGGCATTTCCGTGGCTGTGGGCAACGATAAGCTCATGGACATGCTGAATATCCCTTATGAGAATTGTACGCAGGTTGGCACCTCCATCCATTTGGCGGTAGATAAGGCATATGCAGGTCACATTGTGATTGCCGATGTGGAAAAAGTCAATGCAAAGGAGGCCATTGCTAAGCTTAAAGCTGTCGGCATAGAGAAAATTGTTATGCTCACCGGTGACAGCAAAGCGGTCGCGGATTCCGTTGCAGCGGCTTTAGGCATTGATTGGGTGTACAGTGAGCTTCTGCCCGGGGATAAAGTTACCAAGGTAGAAGAGTTGCTGTCAGTAAATACCGGCAAGCTGGCCTTTGTGGGCGATGGCATTAACGATGCCCCGGTGCTCTCCCGGGCAGATATCGGCATTGCCATGGGGGCTATGGGCTCCGATGCCGCCATCGAGGCAGCAGATGTGGTGCTGATGGACGATGACCCCGCAAAAATTGCCAAGGCAATCAAGATTTCACGAAAATGCCTTAGCATCGTCTATCAAAATATCGTATTTGCGTTAGGCATCAAGTTTGCCTGTTTGATTTTGGGCGTATTCGGCCTTGCCAATATGTGGTTTGCCATTTTTGCGGATGTGGGCGTGATGGTACTGGCGGTACTCAACGCTATCCGGGCACTAAATGTGCAGAAGTTATAAAATAATACCGCACCCCACTTATCAAGTGGGGTGCATATTCATGCCAAAATTGTAATAATATTGCGGTTTTTTTAATTGTGTGCTATAATTTCTTCGTATATACAAAGCAGAGATTTTTAAGAAAAGTATTGCACGATACCGGAGGTATGTATGCTAAAAAAGATACTCTCTCTTTTATTAATATTGACCTTACTGATTTCCATGGTAGGTTGCGACAGGCGGTCAGCTTCGGGCGAAACCGGAAATCCTACATCCACAGGAAATACCACCGGTGAATCCGAGTCAAACACAACGGAAACAGAGCCGGATGAGCCGCCTCCCCCGTTGAACCTCCCCTATAATGACAGCGATTTGGTTCTGGTAAAGGAATGCCTTCCCCAGCTTGTCATTGACTTAAAATACGCCACTGAGGATAATTTTACCGGAAAAACCGTTTACAGCTTTCAAGATGTTTATTTGCGTTACGGAACCATCAAGAAGCTCCACAATGTATGCCATGCCCTTGCAAAGCAAGGACTGTACATCAAGATATGGGACGGATTCCGACCGGTTTCCGCTCAGTTTAAGCTGTGGGCGCTCTATCCCAACGCAGATTATGTTACCAACCCCGACAATGGCTTCAGCAGTCACAGCCGTGGCAACACATTGGATATCACCTTAGTAGATGCCCAGGGCAAGGAATTGGAAATGCCCTCCAAATATGACGACTTCTCCCAGCTTGCCGACCGGGATTATTCCGACTGCACCCCCGCAGCCGCCAACAATGCCAAACTGCTGCAAAATATCATGGAAAAGAACGGTTTTACAGGCTACACCAAAGAATGGTGGAATTTTGCCGACAGTACCCAGTACCCTGTGGAGATGTGCTTTGATCCGGCGGTAATTTCTCTCTGGTATGCTGACTGCAACGACTCTATCAACATGCGTGCAGCGCCCAATATAGACGGCAAGCTTTTGGGAACCATCCCCGCAAAGGGAAAAATGACACTTCTCGGCTGGTCCGGCACCTATGGATGGGTGGACTACCAAGGGCAGCGGGGCTACGTTTCCGCAGGTTATATTCAGCCTGTGAAAGAGGACATCGTTTGGACCCCCATCTGCAACGAGTACATTAATATGCGGAAAACACCGGGCGGAGATTCCATCATAACCCGAATACCGGTGGGTGCCAGCCTCTCTTTGGATAAATGGTACGGAAAATATGCCCTTGTAACCTACCTTGACAAGCAGGGCTATGTGCTGTCCAATTACATAAAGCCGACAGATGAACAGTATATTCCCAGCCAGCTGTCCGTCATTACGCCCACAACCAAATACTCCTATCAGCAGATGCTGGAGGATCTGCAAAAGCTGCAAGCCCTATATCCCGATCTGGTGCATACCGATGTTATCGGCAAAAGCGAGTTAGGACGGGATATTCCGGTTTTGCAAATCGGAAACCCGGATGCGGAATACCATGTGCTCATGCAGGGCGCCATGCACGGACGGGAGCATTTCAGCGCATGGCTGTTAACAGCGCTTGCCGATTTTTCTCTCAGCCGGAATTATCTTGCGTCCGGGAATGTGTGTTACCACATCATTCCCATGTCCAATCCCGACGGGGTTATCATATCTCAAAGCAAACAGCTTGACAGCACACAGACGGCTATCTATCAAAATGACCGTGCAACAGGCTACACCTCCTACGGCAAATCCACCTACGCAGAACAATGGAAAGCAAACGGGCTGGGTGTGGATTTAAACCGGAACTTCTCCTCCGGTTGGGCAAACAGTCTGGAGCGACCTGTCCCGTCTTCCGAAAAATACCGCGGAAGCGAGCCGTTTTCTGCTGCCGAAAGCAGAGCCTTGCGGGATTACACAATGAAATACAACTTTGATGTCACCATCAGTGTACACTCTTCCGGCAGTGTGATTTACTACCAGTACGGCAACAAACAGCCGGTCAACCGGCTCTCACTGGCATTGGCGCAATCCGTTGAAAAAGAAACCGGCTACCGTCCAATGCGCAGTGACGGCACCACCGGTGCAGGATATAAGGATTGGGCCATGGATGCCTTGGGCATCCCCTCCCTCACTCTGGAAATCGGCTGCAGCACTTCCCCCATGGAGGAACGAGACATTTACAATACCTTTAGCAGGTGTCAGAATCTTCTGCCTGCAATCTCCGCCTGGCTGTTGCGCAAATAAGGATCGCCCTTCATCGCCGGATGCGATATCAAAGCAAAAACAACAGGAGGCAATATATGACCCGGAAAGCAATCTTCTTTGATTTGGACGGCACCCTCACAGACTCCGGAGAAGGCATCATGAACTGTGCAGCCCTAGCCTTGGAGCACTTCGGTCTTCCTGTCCCTTCACGGGAGGAATTGAGAGTGTTTGTAGGTCCGCCTTTGGACAAAACCTTTATTCAGTTCGGTGTGCCGGAGGATAAGGCACAGGAGGCAATTGATGTTTTTCGGAGCCGATATCTGGTAGTGGGAAAATTTGAAAACACTCCCTACCCCGGCATTCACGCTCTGCTGGACACCCTAAAAAAGCAAGGTCACCGACTGTTCGTAGCCACCTCCAAGCCGGAGAGCACTTCCTTGGAAATTCTTGCTAAATTTGAGCTCTCCCAGTACTTTGAGATGATTTGCGGTGCCACCATGGACGGTACCCGCTCCCACAAGGCCGATGTGATTGCCTACCTTTTGCGACAAATCGGCACCCCGGAAAATATTCTCATGGTGGGTGACACGGAGTTTGATGTACTGGGTGCCGCCGCACACGGTATTCCCACTGTGGGCGTGGCCTGGGGTTACGGTCAGGTGAACGCTATGGAGCAGGCCGGTGCCGTCGCCATTGCCCAAAATATGCAGGAGCTATTGATGTATATCAATCAATAAAAACCGGGTTGGACTTCCAACCCGGTTTTTCAGTCTGACAGAGGTCAAGAAAGCCCCAAAGACAAGCAAACGGGCGGCGTCGGCGTACATAGGTACGGTAGTCCGCCCGTTTGCGCAGTAAGTCAAAAT
>JBGVPJ010000146.1:0-5924 GCA_045126955.1 Faecousia sp. | reverse complement strand
TCATATAGCGCTCCATCTGTTTATACCGGCTGCTCTTCTTTGCCATTGCCATCCCTCCAATTCTTTTTGAGCAATTATAGCACATTTTGTCAAAAAAAGCAATCTTTTTTCCACTTTGGGAATTTTTACACTACTACTTGCAGGATGAGGGATTGTTTGGTATAATAAACTAAATATTATGTGAAAGTATGCGCAAGGAGCGACTATGGGAGAACCAAAGTACCGCCTGGAGGGAATTGTCCACACCAGAAGTGAACTGATGGAGGATTTCGAAGGACCTCTGGATGTTATTTTTCTACTACTGAGTAAAAACAAAATAGAGATTCAGGATGTGTCCATCACGGCAATTTTGGAGCAGTATTTGGCGTATCTGGAGGAGATGAAGAGGCTTGACATCGAGCTTGCCAGCGAGTTTATCACTATGGCCTCCCATTTGATGCTCATTAAGACCAAAATGCTTTTATCCGCCGCAGAGGCCGTTGAGGCTGAAAATGAGCTTGATTTGCTCCGTCAGTCGCTGATTGAGCGGCAGCGTCATGAAGCAATGGACCAAATTCGCATGGCGGTTACGGACCTAGAACCCCGAAACGAGGTTGGACGGTGCCTCTTTACCAAGGCGCCGGAGCCTCTGCGCCGGGACAATACCTATCGCTATCAACATGTTCCGGAGGATATGCTTCGGGCGCTGGACGAGATTGCGGAGCGCAACCAGCGCCGTCTGCCACCACCCACTGTGAATTTTAAAGGCATTGTGGGCAAGGAACCGTACTCGGTTACCAAGAAGGCACGGGAGCTGATTCACAATTTGGTACTTCGCGGTGTCCAAAAACTGAAGAATTTATTTAAAGGTAGCCGCAGCCGTTCTGAAATTGTTGCAACTTTTTTGGCAATACTGGAACTGTGTAAGACCAATTCCGTTTCTTTGGAGGATGATGTCTCCGGAGAAAACCCCAATGTACGCCTGCTGGATGAAGCGGGACTGACAACCCAGGGAGGTGACGTAAATGGAACTAATTGAATTACAGAGGGCCATTGAAGCCATCTTATTTGCTGCCGGCGAACGGGTTGCAATTGCCCAGCTGGCGACTGTCCTGGAGGTGGAGAAAAAGGAAATCATTCAGGCTACCGACGCACTGGCCGACGAGCTTGCGTTTAACCGCCGTGGAATTCGCATTATTCGCTTGGAGGACGGTTATCAAATGGTGTCCTCCGGCGAGATGGCGGACTACATTACCAAGGCATTGGAAACACGGAAGCCACCCAAGCTTTCCGCATCTCAGTTGGAAGTGCTGACGATTATTGCCTACTATCAACCGGCGACAAAGGCTATGGTGGAGCAGCTCCGTGGTGTGGACAGCGCTTATTCCGTCGGTGCACTTTTGGACAAAAAGCTTATAGAGGATGCAGGACGGCTGAATGTTCCCGGAAGACCCATATTGTATCGGACAACCCCCAATTTTCTGCGTACCTTTGGCCTTAGCTCATTAGAAGAGTTGCCTGTCATTGAAAAGGTAAGCTTGGGCGAACCGGAAGTACAGGATGAGCAAGCAGAAGGCGGACAAGTGACCTTAGAGGGGGTCTAAGCATGGGCTGGCTGATTGCGTTGGCTGCGGTTATTGTTCTATCATGTATTCCACTGGGATTTTGTGCGATTTACCGTGACAAGCAGCCAGGTGTGTGGGTGCTTGTCGGACCGATGAAACTTTTGGTCTTTCCCGGCAAACCCAAAGTAAAAAAGCAGAAAGGAATAACGAAGAAACCCAAAGAAAAGAAAGTTAAAAAATCGGAGTCAAAGGCCAAAAAGGGTGGCAGCTTTCGTGATTTTGAGCCGGTAATTAAGGCGGTTATTGAGTTCCTTGGTCATTTTCGCAGAAAAATCCGTGTAAATCATTTGGAGCTGAAGGTGATACTTGCCAGTGACGACCCTTGTGATTTGGCTGTCAATTACGGAAAGGCCTGGGCTGCGCTGGGAAATCTCATGCCTCAGCTGGAACGGCTGTTTGTAATTAAAAAACGGGATTTAGAGGTTGCGTGTGATTTTACCTCGAATGAAACACTCATTTACGCCAGGTTAGATGCAACCATCACCCTCGGCAGAGCAGTGCACCTGCTGACCTGGCATGGCATTCGAATCCTGAAACATTTACTGAAATTGAAAAAAACAAGAAAAGGCGGTGTCTAATTATGAGCCAAAATCTTCCCAATATGCTGGACAATACCATTTCTAAAATCCGCGAAATGGTGAATGCAAATACTGTAGTGGGCGACCCCATTACCACCAACGATGGTGTGACCATCATACCCATATCCAAAATTAGTATTGGCTTAGGCGGCGGCGGCTCCGATTTTGTGTCCAAGAATGTTAACCATCATGAAAACCCCTTTGGCGGCGGCGTTGGTGCGGGTGTAAAGGTGACACCTGTCGCATTCTTGATTGTTAAGGAAGGCAGTGTGCGCATGTTGCCGGTTGCAACTCCGGCAAATACAACTGCTGATCGGATTGTGGAAATGGTACCGGATACATTGGATAAAATTGCCAACTTTATTGACTCCCGGATGGAGAAAAAAGCAGAATAATCTACTTGCCATGGGGGATAATACCCTCGGGTGATTCAAATGAAACGATTTTTTGCCGGGGTGGCAGCTGCATTACTGGCTGCTACCCTGGTTTTTCCCTGTAAAGCCATGTCTGCCAAAAGTGCCATTTTGCTGGATGGACAGACAGGTCGCGTGCTCTATGAAAAACTGGCAGATAAACAGAGTCTTATTGCCAGTACCACAAAAATTATGACCGCTCTTGTGGTCTGTGAGCAAACCAATGTGCTGGACCGTGTACGAATTCCACAGGAAGCAACCGGAATAGAGGGCTCCTCCATGTATTTAAAGGCGGGAGAGGTTCTGACAGTTCAGGACTTGCTGTACGGCTTGATGCTCCACAGTGGCAATGATGCGGCGGTTGCTCTTGCCATCTACTGCGGTGGTACCGTGGAGGGCTTTGCAGAGCTGATGAACGACAAGGCACATCGCCTAGGGTTAAAAGATACGCATTTTGTCAATCCAAATGGTTTGGACAGTCCGGGACATTACTCAACAGCTCGGGATATGGCGGTTTTAGCTGCCTATGCCATGGAAAATCCTATTTTTGCTAAGACAGTTTCCACCAAAACTGTGACTGTGGGCAACCGGGTTTTGCGTAATCACAATAAGCTTCTTTGGCTGTTGGAAGGTGCTGACGGCGTTAAAACCGGCTTTACAAAGGCGGCTGGGCGAATTTTGGTGTCAAGCTGTACCCGACAGGGGCGCAGACTGATTGCGGTTACAATGAATGACCGAAACGACTGGCGTGACCATCAGCAGCTGATGGAGGATGGCTTTGCCAATTATGCTGTACAGCAGCTAGTGTATACCGGAGATTGCTTGGGAACGGTAGAAATTATTTCCGGCAATACTGGGAATGTGGAACTTTTAGCCAATGCTGACTTTTCCTATGCCCTCGCACCGGGTGAAAATCCGGAACTAGTGTTCTCGGAGCCGGGCTTTGTGTATGCTCCGGTCGTACAGGGACAGGAGGCAGGCTTTGCATATGTGTGCTTAAACGGAAAGACAGTAGGGAAAATACCCCTTATTTTTGGACAAACAGTGGAAATGGAATCAATAGAGGAACCTTCCCTGTGGGAGAAGCTTTTCAAAGGAGGAAAATCATGACCGACCGCATACAGAAAATCATAGCATCACGTGGGATCACATCCCGGCGCAAGGCAGAGGAACTGATATCCGCAGGACGAGTGACCTGTAACGGTCGAGTGTGCCTTCTTGGGGAAAGTGCCGACCCAGATATAGATATCATTATGCTGGACGGGAAACCGCTCCCGTCCGGCGGTGAATACACGTACATTATGCTCAACAAGCCAAGAGGCTATGTGACCACCCTCTCCGATGAAAAAGGCAGGAATAATGTGGCACAGCTGGTGGCTGACTGCGGTCAGCGGGTGTATCCTGTCGGACGTCTGGACATGGACTCGGAGGGATTGCTGATTTTTACAAATGACGGAGAATTTGCAAACAGGCTTATGCATCCCAAGCATGAGGTAAACAAAACCTACAGAGTGTTTGTTAAAAACTATTCGTCGGAAGGCCTTGAAAAGCTGAGTCAGCCGGTGACCATTGATGGGTACACCATTGCAAAGCCCACAGTACGACTTATCTCCTGTGACGAGACAGGAAAAGCGCAGCTGGAGGTGGTTATACACGAAGGCAGAAACCGACAGGTACGTAAAATGTGCGCCATTGCCGGCATGACTGTTCTACGGCTAATTCGGACAGGGGAGGGAACTCTAAAGTTGGGAAGTCTCCCATTGGGGAAGTGGCGCATACTTACAGATACGGAGATTCAAAGGCTACATGAATGATTTTTTGCAATTTACCTGGCTATATCTTGCAAAAAAGGGTTTAATTTGCTACAATAAGTAAGGAAATCGCACTTACGGAGGATGTAATGAACGAGGACATTATTAACATTATACAGGAGCAAATGCCAACCTTTTCCAAGGGACAAAAACGGATTGCTGCTTACATAATAGAAGGCTATGACAAGGCGGCTTTTATGACTGCCAGTAAATTGGGAAAGACTGTGAATGTTTCGGAATCCACAGTGGTTCGATTTGCCGTAGAATTGGGCTATGACGGTTATCCAAGCATGCAAAAAGCCATGCAGGAGATGGTGCTAAACCGTCTGACATCCGCACAACGGCTGGAAATTGCCAATGACAGACTTGCTGACCGGGATGTGGTTTCCATGGTTTTAGAGTCGGATGCCGAGAAGCTGCGCCAAACCGCAGAAACCATGAACCGGGATGACTTCTCTGCTGCTGTCAATGCAATTCAAAGGGGCAAACGAATCTATTTGATTGGTGTTCGTTCTGCGGCTGCACTGGCAAATTTTGCTGGTTATTATCTGAATTATATGTTCCGGGACATCCAAATCATCACTACCTCCGGTGGCGGTGAGATGTTTGAGCAGCTGATAAATGTGGAGGCAGGGGATGTGGTAATTGCCTTCAGCTTTCCCCGATATTCCACTGCAACCATCAAGGGCGCTCAGTACTGCCGCAGTGTAGGAGCAACGGTGGTTGCCATTACTAACAGCTATTCATCCCCCTTAGCCCAGTGCGGCGATTATGTGCTGGTTGCCAAGAGTGACATGGTATCCTTCGTGGATTCCCTTGTAGCACCATTAAGCGTGGTTAATGCATTGTTGGTTGCTTTGGCTGCAGGCAAGGAAATGGTTCTGGAAAAGAATTTTGATACTTTGGAACACGTTTGGGAAGAATATCATATCTATGAAAACAGGGTGGAAAAGCCGTGAATTATGATGTAATTGTCATTGGTGGTGGTCCTGCAGGCATGTTTGCGGCCATTACCGCTGCCGCACAAGGAAGCCGTGTGCTTCTTTTGGAGGCCAATGACCGTTTGGGTAAAAAGCTGCTGATTACCGGTAAGGGCCGGTGCAATGTGACCAATCACTGTTCTACACAAGATGTTCTGCAAAACATCCCAAGAAACGGCAGGTTTCTTTACAGCGCTTTGGAGGCTTGTCCGCCTACGCAGGCGATGGAATTTTTTGAACGCCGCGGCTGCCCACTAAAGACAGAACGGGGCAACCGAGTGTTTCCTATAAGCGATAAATCCCAATCGGTATTGGAATGCTTGAAAAACGAAATGCATCGACTGAAGGTACATGTGCAGACAGAACGAGTGCAAGCGATTCTAACAGACAGCGGTGCTGTCGCTGGGGTGAAATCACAAAACAGGTTCTTCCAATCAAATGCGGTAATTTTGGCAACCGGCGGTGTTTCCTACCCATCCACCGGCTCCACCGGAGACGGTTACCGAATGGCTGCGGACCTTGGCCATACCATTATACC
>JBGVPJ010000145.1:0-25231 GCA_045126955.1 Faecousia sp. | reverse complement strand
CCACCGCCGGCGTGCCTTGCGCGTGGATGTTGCTGACCACCGTGCGGGAGGATTCGGACACGCCGGTGTGGGGCTTGTAGGTGATATAGGCGGACATGCTCTTGTCGGTCACAAGACCCGGCCGCTCACCCACCAGCACGCACACCAGCTCACATCCGGTGATATCGCCCACCGCATCGCCGGCACCCACACGGCAGAATTTTACGAAAATCCCCTTGCCAAGGTCGATGCCTCGCACCTTCAGGCCGTCCCGAATGGCGGCGGCGCAGTCCATGGCATTGGCGGCAATGGCCGCCGAGGATAGGCCGTCCCCGATGACCAGCTGTACCCGGGGCGTTCCCGAAACGGCGGCGCGGATCTTGGCGGCGTTTTCCTCGTCGAAGCTGCGGCCGTAATCCGGTCGGGTTAAATATTGGTCCTTGTCCTTACATCGGGTCTGCACGGACACAAGACCGTTTTTCTCCCCAAAATCATCGGGCAGGAGGGAAAATACCGCATCCTGCGCCGCCGCATGGTCCGCCCGAAAGCGGAGCATGGTGAGGGTCTTGTACCGGGGACCGGCTCTGCCGCTGCCCAGTCTTGCCGGCGTGCGCTCCTTTAAGCGGCGGTATGCCTTTTCGTCGGCAGGCGAATCCACCATATAGAGCTTCCGCAAATCAAGCTCCGACACATCCTCCACAAAATCCCCGTCTGTATGGTGGCAGTCCTTTGCCTCCGGGCCGGGGTTCGTGGGCTTGTAGTCACTGCCCTTGACCATGGGCTCCATCTGTCCCAAAAGCTCCGCAACCAGTGCGGAAAGTTCTTGTTTGTTCATACGCTTGCTCCTTATTGTTGATCCTTTGCGAAGATCATACTTTCTCTCCGGCGAGAAAGTATGCAAAGAGCCGCCGGGACCTTCCGTATGGTCCCGGACCCCCAGACGGCTCAAGGACCTACCGGTCCTTAAGAATCCTCCACCCTTTCAGCGCTCCTGTAAAAAAGCCTTCAAGTGTGCATTGTACTCACGACGAGGCGGCGGGGGATTCTCAAGGGGGCGCTATTGGCTCGTAGCGCCCCTTGAGCCGGTTCTTTCGTATCTTTCTTGCCGGGACAAGAAAGATACCCGCCGGAGACACTCCTCAAATTTCTGCAATTTTTTAAAATAGTAGGCAAGAGCCGTCGCCGGCCTTTTTGGTGAGCTTTCCGTTCTCCAAAAAACCCATTCTCTCCAGCCACCGGTGAAATTCCGGAATGGCGGTCTTGCCTGTTAACTCCCGAAGGGTCACCGTATCCCGGAAGCCGGTGGTTTGGTAATTGAGCATGATGTCATCTCCGTGGGGGATGCCCATGAAGTAGTTGCAACCGGCAACCGTTAAGAGGGTTGCCAAATTCTCGATGGAATTCTGGTCCGCCTTCATGTGATTGGTGTAACAGCAGTCACAACCCATGGAAATGCCGGTGAGCTTGCCCATAAAATGGTCCTCAAGGCCGGCTCTTGTCACCTGCCGTGCATCGTAAAGATACTCCGGGCCGATGAAGCCCACCACCGTATTCACCAGGAAGGGCGAAAACCGCTTGGCAAAACCGTAACACCGGGCCTCCATGGTCACCTGGTCGGTGTCGTGGTGGGCGTTGGAGGAGAGCTCCGAGCCCTGTCCTGTTTCAAAGTACATCACATTGGGTCCTTCGGCGGTGCCGTCGGTTAACAGCAAATCCTTGGCATCCTGCAGGACTTCAGCAGAAAAACCGAAGGCCTCATTGCCCTTTTGACTGCCTGCAATGGACTGGAAAATCAAATCACAGGGCGCACCTGAGCGCACAGCCTTCATTTGGGCGGTCACATGGGCCAGCACGCAAATTTGGGTGGGGATTTCCCAGTGCTCCTTGATTTCCTGAAACCGGCGAAGGATTTTCCCCACCTGCTCCGGAGAGTCGGTAACGGGATTCAGTCCAATCACCGCATCCCCCGCGCCGAAGGACAGCCCCTCCAGCACCGAGGCAGTGATGCCGTCCGGGTCGTCGGTGGTGTGGTTTGGCTGTAGACGGCAGGACAGGGTGCCCGGCAGTCCGATGGTGGTGTTACAGTGGGCGGTGACGGGAATTTTGGCGGCGGCGTAGATGAGGTCTAAATTGCTCATGAGCTTACATACCGCCGCCACCATCTCCGAAGTCAGTCCGCGGCTTGCCTTGCGGATGTCATCGGCGGTGGTGGTTTCCGAGAGCAACCACTCCCGAAACTCCGCAACCGTCCAATTCCGGAGCTTTTCGTAGGCGGGGGTGTTCACATCGTCTTGAATAATCCGGGTGACCTCGTCCTGCTCATAGGGAACGGCCGGATTCTCCCGCAAATCCTCCAATGTCAGTGCTGAGAGCACCACCTTCGCCGCCACCCGTTCCTGGGCGGTTTCCGCCGCCAAGCCTGCTAATCTGTCGCCGGTCTTCTCCTCGTTGGCCTTGGCAAGGACCTCCTTGACGCTCTGAAATGTGTAGGTTTTTCCCAACAGGGTCGTTTTCAGTTTCATATATTACCTCTCATTGTGAAAGAATCAGCGTTTTGACAACCACCGGCAGGGCAGGACCTACCGGCGTGCCGATGTCCAAAAAGCTCTCATTGGAAAGCTTGACCCGGTCAAGGCACAGGCAGGGCTTTTCCGGCGCCAGCAGACCGATGGCATGCCCTAACGCCTTTGCCATGTCCGTTTCCACGCACACCAAAAGGGGCTTGCTTCCGCTTCCGTCCACCAGTGTCTGCGCCAAAGCTTTCACCTGCCCATAGGACGGGGACGGATAACCGGGAATGGCCAGCACCGCCGTGTCAGCATCCTGTCCCAAATAGGCATTTGCCACATTTTCGGCGCTTACCGGCATGGGAAGCGCCGCTACCGGCAGATTTTTCCTTGGCAGGGACACACCGGAAACATACACCGTGGAGCCGGACAGCTGGGCGCTGTGACACCCTGCTCCGATAACCGTGGCCCGGATGGTCTGTTCCCCCAGCCGATAATCTCCCCGGCATAAAGCACTTTCTTTAATTGCGTGCCCCAACAGCACCCCTAGATCCCCGAAGGCAAAGGGCGGCCGGTCTGTTCCGATGCAGTCGGCCACACCGCCGGAAAAGGAGATGACCTCCGCCTGCCGGCAGTGCCATACATGGGCGTTTTCCCGGGTGGTGAGCCTGTCCAAAAGCTCGGTGGCAGGCAGAAGACCTGCCGCCATTTCCAGCGCCTGCACCAGCAGACCGGTCACCTGCTCCAGTTGGCTCTTTTGGGGAATCTGCCCCAAGTGCAAATCGCAAAGTCCCGCAAGAACCGGAGAAATATAGGTGACAGCTCCGGCTGCATCGAATTTTACCAGTCTGCCGCCCACATTTAAGCAGCCGGTGCGGAGGATTTTTCCGTCTTTGATAAAGGAGAGGTTGCTGGTGCCGCCGCCGATGTCCATGTGGAGGACGGTTTTACCTGTTTTTGCGGCATAATCCACCGCCCCTGCCCCCTTGGCCGAGAGGATGCTCTCCAAATCCGGTCCGGCCGTGGCCACCACAAACTCCCCGGCAAAGCCGGAGAGGGCATTGAGAACCTCTCGGGCATTCTCTTTCCGGGAGGTCTCTCCGGTGATAATCACCGCTCCGGTGTCTACCCCGTCTTTGGTGATGCCGGCGGCGGCATATTGCGTTTCCACCCAATGGGAAATGGCCTCTCCATCCACCAAATCTCCCCGCAGCGGAGTAAACATCACCGGACTTTCATAGAGGATTTTTCGCGCCCCGATGACCATTTCCGGCACGGAGAAGGCGTTTCCTTTGTTCTCCACCTGCAGCTCCGACACAATCAGCTGGGTGGTGGTGGTACCCACATCCAAGCCGATGCTCACCAGTCTATCCAATGCCCGTCACCTGTTGCAGGATGCTCTGCACCATGGCCTTATCTGGCCGCACCGGATTGGTTTCACAGCAGGGGTCTGCCAGCGCTGCCGCTATCAAAGACGGCGCGGCCTCTTTTACCTCCCGGGGTTTTATGCCGGCCTGTGCCAGCGTTTGGGGCAGCTGCAGTTCCTTACGCAAGCGGATGAGGGCATTTTTTAAGTTCCGAACCCCCATGGCATCTGCCGAGCCGCCTAAGCCTGCACCCCGGGCAAGCTCTGCGTACTGGGCGGTAGCGGCGGCGTTTGCTTCCACCACCGCCGGTAATAAAACGGCATTGAGTCTGCCGTGGGTAACATGAAACCTGCCCCCCAAGGCATGGGACATGGCGTGGCACAGGCCCAGTCCCGACTGAGAAAAGGCAACGCCTGCCATGGTTGCCGCCAAATGAATTCGCTGCCGCACCTTGGTGGAGCCGGCAAAGGAGGCCGGCAGGGCCGTATATGCCGCGGCAAAGGCATCCCGTGCCAAGGACCGGGAGATTGCCCCCGCATTGACGGCCACAAAGCTCTCCACCGCATGGGCGACAATGTCATAGCCTGCGTCGGCAATGAGACCGGCGGGGAGGGTGTTCAGTAGATTTCCGTCCAAAACAGCCACCTCCGGCTGTAACGACGGGTCTATCAGGGGGTGCTTGGTGCCCTCATGGGTCAGCACCGCAAAGTCCGTCACCTCCGAGCCGGAGCCGGAGGTGGTGGGAATGGCAACCAGCCGGATTTTCTGCCCGGAAAAGTACACCATGGCCTTTGCGCAGTCCATGGCGCTGCCGCCCCCAAGGGCCACAATGGTGTCCGGCTTGAACCGCTGCACCACCGCAGTGCCCTTTGCCGCCAACGCCACGGTGGGGTCGGGGGTTACATCGTAGAACACTTCCCATTCTTGCGCCTTTACGGCCTTTTTGATTTTGTCCGGCACATCGGTTTTTTGAAAATAGGGGTCCGCTACAATCAGCAGACGGGTACAGTCCAGCTGTCCCAGCTCCCATATCGCACCGGTGCCGGAGATGATTTTTGTTTTGCAGGAGAATACTTCCATGTGTCCACCGCCTTTTGAGGAAAGTATTTCCCAAAAACAGAAAAATATGCGGCAGACAGGCAGGCCACGAACGGTCTTGCTGTGCATACGGATATTTGACTTCTGTGCAAAAAAATGCTACACTATTAAAAATATGTCCTTTTGGAGGAATTGCTATGCAAACTCTGTTTATGGTGCTGTTTGCCGCCGGCATTGTGGCTGCCGACCAAATTACCAAGGCACTGGTTTTGGCCAACATTCCCCTCCACGGTCAGGTGGAAGTACTCCCCGGCGTGGTGGGTCTGACCCATGTGCATAACTACGGCGCCGCCTTCTCCTCTTTTCAGGGGATGCAGTGGCTGTTTGCTGTTATTTTTGTGATTTTTACCGTACTGGTTGTGTGGGAATACCGGAAAAAAGCCATGCCCTTTACCACCTTTGAACGGTGGTGCATTGCCGCCGTATACGGCGGCGGTTTGGGTAATATGATTGACCGGGTGCGGTTCGGCTATGTGGTGGACATGATTGAAACCAAGTTTATGGAGTTTCCCGTATTCAATGTGGCAGACAGCTTCATCACCTGCGGTTGCATTGCCCTCATCGCACATCTGGTTTTTTTCAACAAGGCCTTTTGGAAGGAAGACAAAAAATGACACTGATTGCCGATGTGTCGGGAGAGCGTTTGGATGCCTTTTTGGCCCGTTCTGCGGAAGGGTTGACCCGTTCCGCTGCCCAGCGGCTGTTGGAGGAGGGCTGTGTGCGTCTTAACGGCAAACCCGGCAAGAAAAACGACAAGCTGAATATGGGCGACACCGTGTCTTTGGAGATTCCCGAGGCACGGCCTGTGGATATTGTGCCCAAGGATATCCCGCTGGACATTGTCTATGAGGATGAAGATGTGCTGGTTATCAACAAGCCCAAGGGGCTGGTTGTCCATCCGGCCGCCGGTCATCAGGAGGATACCCTGGTGAACGGCCTGCTGTTTTCACGGGCAGACCAACTGTCCGGCATCAACGGGGAACTGCGCCCGGGCATTGTCCACAGAATCGATAAGGACACCTCCGGTCTTTTGGCGGTGGCCAAAAACGACCTTGCCCATACGGTTTTGGCCTCCCAGTTAAAGGACCACTCCATGGCCCGCACCTATGAGGCAATCGTCTGCGGCAATCTGAAGGAGGACGCCGGCACCGTGGATGCCCCCATCGGTCGGCATCCCACCGACCGGAAAAAGATGTGCGTCACCCAGCGGGGTGGCAAGGAAGCGGTGACCCATTGGCAGGTGGTGGCCCGTTACCGGGGCTATACCCATGTGCGGTGCAATCTGGAGACCGGACGCACCCATCAGATTCGTGTCCACATGGCCCACATGGGTCACCCTATTTTGGGGGACACGGTCTACGGTCACAAAAAGCCGGAGCTGGGTCAGTCCAGCCAGTGCCTCCACGCCGGCGTGCTGTGCTTTGCCCATCCCCGGGACGGGCATCCCGTGGTGGTGATGGCCGACCTGCCGGACTATTTTAGAGAAGTTTTAGAAAAATTAGAGAGGATGTCTTAATTGGCGCTTTTTGATGACGTTTTATTGACTGTGGATTATGACCGCACCCTCACCGCGCCGGACTCTACCATCCCGGAGCGGAATTTGGAGGCAATCCGGTACTTTATAGATAACGGCGGCAGCTTTACGGTGAATACCGGCCGTTGTGTCAACACCATCGGGCCGATTTTGGAGAAGGTTCCGGTGAATGTGCCCCTGTTGCTGATGAACGGCAGTGCCTGCTTGGAAAATGGAGAGCTTACCCATTTAAAAACCATTGATTTGGATATGTGGACGATGCTAAATCAGCTTGTAGAGGAATTTCCGGAGATGAATTTGGAGGTACAGGGACTGTCCGACAATTATCTGATTGACGAAAAGCCGGATTATATCGCTTTTTACAAGGCTGTCGGTTGGCATTACACCTCCGCAAAGAACGGAGATGATTTGGGGCCGTTTTTAAAATGCGCCCTTTTTGGAAAACCCCATTATAGTAAGCTCGCCACCATGTTTGATGCTACAGAGCAGGAGCTTTCCGAGATTGACCGGCTGGATGCCCGGATAATGGAGCTCTGGGGCGATAAGGTAGTCACCTTCCGGGCGGCGCCCCGCATTATCGATGTGCACGCCAAGGGTGTATCCAAGCTGAAAGCCGCACGGGATTTGCAGGCACGGCTGGGAAAGAAAATTTTGGTGTGCGTGGGCGATGCGGAGAATGACATCACCATGCTGGACGGTGCAGACTATGCCTACTGTCCGGCGGACGGTGTGGTTGCAAACCGGTATGAGACCGTGTGCCCTTGCGGTGACGGGGCGGTTGCCGATGTGATTTACGACAAAATCCCAAAAATTCTTAAAAGCAGGAGATAACCCATGAAACCCTTTGAAGATGTGCTGCTCACCGCCGATTACGACCGCACCCTCACCGGTCCGGACGGAACGGTTCCCCAACGGAATATAGAAGCCATCCGCTATTTTACGGAAAACGGCGGCAGCTTTACGGTGAACACCGGCCGCAGTGCCGTGCTGTCCAAGGCGCTGATGGAGGAAATTCCGGCAAATGTGCCCTTTTTGCTGATGAACGGCAGTCTTACCTATTACAAAGGGGAGGTCATCGACCTGCACCCCATCGATTTGGAGCCTTGGGATGTGCTGAATCTGCTGTTAAAAGAGTATCCGCAGGTCCATTTGGCGGTACAGGGACTGAAAACCCATTACCTGCTTAATCCCACCGATGTAGATATCGCACTGTATGAAAAGCGGGGTTGGAGTTACACTCTGGTAAAGCCCGGTGACGATGTGGGCGTTTTTGCAAAGTTCAATGTGCAGGCGAAGGGTAAGCTCCCTACCGACCAGTCAAGGGAGCTGGGAGCGGATGCCGGCCGGTTATACGACGAAATCACAGCCAGAATCGAATCCCTGTGGGGAGATAAGCTGGTGGTATTTCGCTCCGGCGTGCAGCTGCTGAATGTCCACGCCAAAGGGGTATCCAAGGCCAAGGCGGCACGGGCCTTGCAGGCACGGCTGAGGAAGAAGCTTTTGGTGTGTGTGGGCGATGCCGGAAACGATATCCCCATGCTGGACGGGGCAGACTATGCCTACTGCCCGGCGGACGGAGTGGTGGCAAATCGGTATGAAACCGTGTGCAATTGCGGTGACGGGGCGGTTGCTGATGTGATTTATAAAAAAATTCCGAAAATTCTGGGCTTTCAGCCTTGACAGAACTCGTTTCCTGTGCTAATATCTTATAGCTGAATCACTCAGGACGAGGATTTGCGGGTGTAGTTCAATGGTAGAACACCAGCCTTCCAAGCTGGATACGCGGGTCCGATTCCCGTCACCCGCTCCATTAGAAATGCGCCAGTAGCTCAGCTGGATAGAGCAACTGCCTTCTAAGCAGTAGGTCGGGGGTTCGAGTCCCTCCTGGCGTGCCACTAATTTTGGCAAATGTCAGGAAAGGCGATGCAGTTGCACAATGGTACGCAGTTCTTAGGACTCGAACCATTTAAATGCAACGCGGACGAGCGTTGTCGCCGACGGCTTGACGGAGGCGGACCTTTGTTTTCGCCAGAGGCGAAAACGTAAACGAGTCCCTCCTGGCGTGCCACATCAGCAATCAAATATGGTGGGTGTAGTTCAATTGGCAGAGCACCGGATTGTGGTTCCGGGCGTTGTGGGTTCGAGTCCCATTACCCACCCCATAAAAAAAGACCGCCTTCATGGCTGACTTTTTTTAGGCGGTGGGTAAGGGGACTCGAAGAGAGCGGCTGAGCGAAGCGAAGCAAAAAAGTGTCCGGTGGGCACTTTTTAGGCCGTGGGAGAGTCCCATGCGCCAACAGCGCATAAAAGCCATGAGGGGAAAGCGGGCAAAGGGACTCGAACCATCTAAATGCAACGCGGACGAGCGTTGCTCCCGTATCAAATCGTGTAGTTTATCCCATGAAAACACCCGGCACCTTGCGGTGCCGGGTGTTTTTATAGCGTGCTTCATAATGTGGCAGCCATGACTGCCTTGATGGTGTGCATACGGTTTTCTGCCTCTTGGAATACGATGGACTGTTCACTCTCGAACACCTCATCGGTGACTTCCATAGCGCTTATATGGAACTTTTCCTCTATTTCTGCGCCGATTTTTGTTTTCAAATCGTGGAAAGCAGGCAGGCAGTGCATAAATACAGTGGCCTTTTTGCCGGTCTTTGCCATCAGCTCCCCGTTCACCTGATAGGGGTACAGCTCCTTGATCCGTTCTTCCCAAACCTCTGCCGGCTCGCCCATAGATACCCAAACATCGGTATAAATCACATCTGCATCCTTGACCGCTGTAGCAGGATCCGTTTCAAACCGCAGGGTTGCACCGGTTTCCGCCGCAATCGCTTGACATTGTGCAATCAGTTCTTTGTTCGGGAAATATTTTTCCGGGCAACAAGCGGTAAAGTTCAGGCCGAGTTTGGCGCAGCCCACCATCAGAGAATTGCCCATGTTGTATCGGGCATCGCCCATGTATACAAAGTTAATGCCCTTCAAGCAGCCAAACCGCTCCCGAATGGTCAGCATATCTGCCAAAATCTGGGTGGGGTGGAATTCGTTGGTAAGACCGTTCCAAACAGGCACTTTGGAATACTTTGCCAGCTCCTCCACGATTTCCTGCCCAAAGCCCCGGTACTCGATGCCGTCATACATAGATGCCAGCACACGGGCGGTATCGGCAATGGATTCTTTCTTGCCGATTTGGGAGCCGGTGGGGTCTAAGTAGGTAACGCCCATACCCAAATCATAAGCCGCTACCTCGAAGGAGCAACGGGTACGGGTGCTGGTCTTTTCAAAAATCAAGGCAATGTTCTTGCCCTCGTGGAGTCTGTGGGGAATTCCCGCTTTCTTCTTGGCCTTCAGCTCTGCCGCCAAGTCGATCAGCTGCATAATCTCTGCCGGCGTAAAGTCCAGCAGCTTCAAAAAATCTCTACCCTTCATATTACAACACCTTTGATAAGAACGATTTCAATCGCTCGTTTTGGGGATTGCCAAAGAATTCTTCGGGGGTATTTTCCTCGGCGATAACGCCGTCATCAACAAAGATCACCCGGTTGGAAACTTCCCGTGCAAAGCCCATTTCGTGGGTAACCACGACCATGGTCATGCCGGCCTTTGCCAAACTCTTCATAACGTCCAGCACCTCGCCAACCATTTCCGGATCCAAAGCGGAGGTGGGCTCATCAAAGAGGATCACCTTCGGATTCATCGCCAGCGCACGGACGATGGCAACACGTTGCTTCTGACCGCCGGAGAGCTGAGAGGGATAGGCGTTTGCCTTTTCCTCCAAGCCAATGGTGCGCAGAAGTTCTAAGGCCTTCTTGTTGGCCTCTTCCTTCGCCTTTGCCAGCTCTTTCCGATTCTTCAGCTTTTTCTTCGCGATGGTTACAGGCGCAAGTGTAATGTTTTCCAGCACACTTAGGTTGTTAAACAGGTTAAATTGCTGGAAAACCATACCGATTTTTTGCCGGTGGATGTTGATATCCACCTTCATGTCCGCCAAATCCTCGCCTTCAAACATAATCGAACCGCCACTGGGGTCCTCCAAGCAGTTGATGCATCTGAGGAAGGTGGATTTGCCGCAGCCGGAAGGGCCAATAATCGCCACCACATCGCCCTCATAGACATCCAAATCAACGCCCTTCAGTACCTGGATATCCCCAAACTGCTTAGTTAAATTTTTAACTGATAAAATCAACTGTTTTTCCATATTATCTTTCACTCTTCTTCATTTTTGCTTCCAGCAATCTGACACCCCAAGAGATCAACAGCACCATAATCAAATAGGTCAGCGCCAACATCAAATAGGGCATTGTGTATTCGTAGGTGGGGTCGCCTAACTGCTTGAAGGATTTATACAGGTCCGTTACTGCAATAAAGCTGACGATGGAGGTCTCCTTAATCAAAACGATAAATTCGTTACCCAGCGTGGGCAAAATGTTCTTTATCGCCTGGGGTACAACGATTTTCAGCATTGTAGTGGCGTAGGTCAAACCCACCGCTCTACCGGCTTCCATCTGTCCGGGATCCACGGATTGGATACCGCTGCGCATAATTTCGCTGACATAAGCACCGCTGTTCAGGCCGAACACGATGATTGCCACCGGAACACCGGAATCCACCGTAATGCCCAGCGCAGGGAGCAATACCCAGTAACCGATCAAAAGCTGTACCACCATAGGTGTGCCCCGGAACAGTTCGATGTAGCATACGCAAATCTTATCCAAAATTCTGGGCAACAGCTTGTATTTGGGCATCACCCGCACCACGGCAATCAGCGTACCGATCAAAATACCGATCAACAAGCCGAACACAGCAATCTGCACCGTAATCCACAGGCCGTTCAACACATTCTCATAGCCGTGATTGGTGATAAATTGCTTGATAAATTCATTCCACATTTGTGTTATATTCATAGTATTAACCAAAGCGAAGGCTTAGCGTTTAGACTAAGCCTTCGCTTACCTTTTCTGATTTACTTAATTACTTGTTTGCGCAGATAATGTTCAGCATATCCACGACAGTGCCGGCGGAATCCAGTTCGGTGTTGTCAGCCTTGACAACGCAGACGATGGACTCGGTGTAGTAGGGGGTGGAGAAGTTGATAACGCCCATACGCTCGGTGGTGATGGTGATACCGGACATAGCAATGTCAACATTCTGCTTACCGACAGCGCCCACAACTGCATCAAATTCCATATCGTCGATAACCAGCTCCAAGCCCAGCTCGTCAGCGATCAGCTTAGCGATCTCCATGTCGATGCCGAAGTACTGATTGCCTTCCTTGTACTCCCAAGGAGCGAACTCAGCGTTGGTAGCAACAACCAGCTGCTTGTCAGCCTTGCTGCCGTCCTTAGTGCCGGAGGTGATGCCAACGTACTTGGCTTCTTCGCCGTTCATGTACTTTTCCTTGATGGCGTCAATCTCAGCAGCCTTCTCGGACAGAATGTTGTCGATCTTGGTCTTCAGGTCAGCCTGGTTCTTGTCGATACCGATGCCGTAGTTCTCGCTGGACAGAGCGATCTCAATAATCTTCAGACCCTCAATTTCCTTTGCCAGAGCCTTAGCTGTGGTCTTGTCAACGAACAGGTAATCAGCGTTGCCGTTGATCATATCCTTAGCGGCCAGAGCGAAGGTGTCGTAGGATACGGTCTTGGTGTTCTGCAGAACACTTGCGTACATAAAGCTGGTGGTGCCCTTCTGGGCGGCGATCTTGGTGCTTGCTTCCTTTGCGCCGCAAGCAGCCAAAGACAGGCACAGAGCCAAAATCAGTGCGAGTGCAATAAGTTTTTTCATTTTATTTTCCTCCTAAAATTTTTTCAATATGTTTGATTTGTGTTTCTATAGATGATTGATTGGTACCGCCGGCGGATATTCTGCTTTCCACACATCGTCGCAGGTCGATAGCATCAAAGACATCCTGGGCAAACAGGGGGTGGAATTGCTTGTATTCCTCTAATTGCAGCGCTTCCAGCACCGTGTTTTTTTCAATACAGTAGGCGACGATTTGGCCTACCAGCTTATAGGCTGTTCGGAAGGGAATGTCCTTCTTGGTCAGGTAATCTGCCAAATCGGTAGCATTGATAAAGCCCTTCTGTGCCGCCTTAAGCATATTCTCCGGCAAAGCCTTCATGGTCCTGAGCATGGGCGGGAATACTGTCAAGCACTGCTTTACCGTGTCAATGGCGTCGAAAATGCACTCCTTATCCTCCTGCATATCCTTGTTGTAGGCAAGGGGGATGCCCTTCAGCACGGTGAGCATGGCCATCAAATCGCCGTATACTCGGCCTGTTTTGCCCCGCACCAGCTCCGCAATATCCGGATTTTTCTTTTGGGGCATAATGCTTGAGCCGGTGGTGTAGCTGTCGTCCAGCTCGATGAACTTAAACTCCCAGCTTGCCCAGAGGATAATCTCCTCGGAGAAACGGGACAGATGCATCATCACCGTTGCAAAGGCAGATAGCAGCTCCACACAGAAATCTCTGTCGGACACGCCGTCAATGCTGTTTAAGGTGATGCCGTCAAAGCCCAGTGCCTTTGCGGTCATATACCGGTCGGTATCGTAGGTCGTACCGGATAAGGCACAGGAGCCCAAGGGGTTGTAATTCATCCGCTTGACAGCGTCTTCAATACGGGAAATATCCCGGGAGAACATCATGGCATAAGCCAGCAGATGGTGGGCAAAGGTAATTGGCTGGGCTCTTTGCAGGTGGGTATATCCCGGCATGATGGTTTCTTTATGCTGTTTGGCCTGAAACAGGATTGCTTCCAAAAGGACGCGAAGCATTTCGATAATCTCAGCTGCCTCTTCCCGCAAGTACAACCGAATATCCACCGCCACTTGGTCGTTTCGGCTGCGGGCTGTATGTAAACGCTTGCCCACATCCCCAATCCGGCGGGTTAGCTCTGCCTCCACAAACATGTGAATGTCCTCGGCGGTCATATCGATGGGGAGCGCACCGCTTTCCAAATCCTGCAGAATCTTTTCCAATTCTGCAAGAATCATGTCCGCGTCAGCCTGAGAAATAATTCCCTTGGCACAGAGCATAGTGGCATGGGCCATAGAGCCTTTGATATCCTGCCGGAACATGCGGCTGTCAAAATGGATTGAGGAATTAAAGTCATCGGCTTGTTGGTCCAGCGCTTTGCTGAACCGCCCTTCCCACATCTTAGCCATTGTTCAGCTTACCCTGCTCCATAAGAGCCTGCACCTGTGTGGGCAGACCCCACAGATTGATAAATCCGGTAGCCTGTGCCTGATCGTAGTCACTCTCACCAAAGGTGCAAATTTCCTCGGAGTACAAAGAGTAGGGGCTCTTCACACCGGCGTTGATCATATTGCCCTTATACAGCTTCAGCCGGACAGTACCGGTGACGGTCTTTTGTGTCTCAGTGACAAAGGCAGACAGTGCCTCCCGCAGGGGGGAGAACCACAGGCCGTTGTACAGCAGTTCGGCAAAGCAGACGCTCAGCTCCTGCTTCTTGTGGGCAGTCATCTTGTCAAGGCACAGGGTTTCCAGTACGCTGTGGGCCTTGTAAAGGATGGCGCCGCCGGGAGTCTCGTACACGCCTCTGCACTTCATACCAACCAGACGGTTTTCTACAATATCCAGCAAGCCGATACCGTTTGCGCCGCCGATCTCGTTGAGCTTCCAGATGATATTTGTTGCTGTCATCTTCACGCCATCCAGCGCTACGGGAACGCCCTTTTCAAAATCGATGGTCACATAAGTGGGCTTATCGGGTGCCTGCAGAGGAGAAACGCCCATCTCCAGGAAGCCGGGTTTCTCGTACTGGGGCTCGTTCCACGGATCTTCCAAATCCAAGCCCTCGTGGCTCAAATGCCACATATTTTTATCCTTAGAGTAGTTGGTCTCCCGGTTGATTTTCAGGGGCACCTTGTGGGCCTCGGCGTAGTCGATTTCCTCTTCACGGGACTTGATATCCCACTCACGCCAAGGAGCAATGATCTTCATATCGGGGGCAAAACGCTTGATTGCCAGCTCGAAACGAACCTGGTCGTTGCCCTTGCCGGTACAGCCGTGGGCGATGGCGTCTGCGCCTTCCTTCAGCGCAATCTCTACCAAAGCCTTGGCGATGATGGGGCGGGCAAAGGCTGTACCCATCAGATATTCCTCGTAAATCGCGCCGGCTTGAATGGAGGGCACGATTACATCGTTGACCATCTCGTCGCACAGGTCGGCAGCGTAGAACTTATCTGCACCGGTCTTATATGCCTTTTCTTCCAGGCCTTCCAGTTCATCCATCTGGCCCACATTACCGGCAACCGCGATAATATAAGGATTATCGTAATTCTCTTTCAGCCAGGGGATGATGATGGAGGTGTCCAAACCACCGGAATAGGCCAATACGATTTTTTTAATGTTTTGCTTGCTCATGTCATTTCCTCCTATTTTGACCGTATGTTGCGGTTGTTTATTTTGATGATGTAAGCATTATAACACCATCCGTATATTTATGCAATACTTTTTTGCATAATATTCAAAAAATTGCGCACAAAAAACGAACCCGCTTGCCGTGATGAATTAGTAAAACTGCTAAGAATCCACTGTTGACAAACACTTGTTTGCCAAGAATGGGTTTTTTGTGTCGCCATTCATTAATAATTATGCCTTTCTTTTCCTGTTTTTTATGTTTGCGCTTCTTTCAGCAGAACTGCGCATACATTTATATGCAAATAGTATGCTCTATAGTATGCGCCAACGATACTGTTTCCGTTTTCGGTTTTACACTTGACAGTCTGACAGAGGTCAAGAAAGCCCCAAAGACAAGCAAACGGGCGGCGTCAGCGTACATAGGTACGGCAGTCCGCCCGTTTGTGCAGTAAGTCAAAATCCCTTGCGTAGCAAGCATTTTCGCACCTTTGTGTCGCTTATATTCCTAATTGACGCATGAATCTGAAGAAAAGAACAACCCCAAATCATCAAAAATTGGATTTTGACGATTTGGGGGTTTATTGACACTCTGAAGAAGCCGCTGCAAATTGCAGCGGCTTCTTCTTCTTGCAAAAGGGATAGAAAAGAGAGGTAGAAAAGAGGTTTCTTCCCATGAAAGGGCCCTTGCGGCTTGGGACGCCTTTCATGCCTATACAATACCGCCCGATTTTGAACGGGCAATGACCAAAATTAAAACAATCTGCGACATTTTTGTGAACACCGGAAAACGGCAAATTTTCAGGCTTGAAATTTTGTTAATTTTTTATCAATGGGGTAGAAGTCGAGGGGCTTTTATGGTATAATTGCTTACAAGTATACCATTTGGAGAGAAGAAGCTATGCTGGAACTTTTGGCGCCTGCAGGGTCCATGGAGGCTCTGCGTGCGGCGGTACAAAACGGAGCCAATGCGGTGTATCTGGGCTGTGGGCAATTCAATGCACGGCAGAGTGCGAAGAACTTTACCCCTCAGGCACTGACGGAGGCTGTCAAATACTGTCATATTCGCGGTGTGGCCGTTCACCTGACACTGAACACCCTGGTATCCGACAAGGAAATGCAGGAGGCCGTGGCGCTGATTCGTCATGCCGCTACCGCCGGAGTGGATGCATTTATTGTGCAGGACTTGGGCATTGTGCAGCTGTGTAAGCAGATTGCTCCCAACATTCCCCTTCACGGTTCCACACAAATGACCGTCCACTCTCTGCCCGGTGTCCAGTTCTGTGCCGGAATGGGCATGAGCCGGGTGGTACTCAGCCGGGAGCTGAGCCGGGAGGAGATTCGCTATATCTGCGCCAACTCCCCCATTGAAATAGAGGTATTCGGACACGGCGCTCTGTGCATGTGCTATTCCGGACAGTGCTACCTGTCCGCTGCCATCGGCGGCCGTTCCGGCAACCGTGGCCGTTGCGCCCAACCCTGCCGCCAAAGCTACGGCTACAGCCGCTGGGCAAATAAGTACCCGCTAAGCTTGAAGGACAACTGCACCGTGCAGTTTGTGAAGGATTTGGAGCAGATGGGGGTTGCCTCGTTGAAGCTGGAAGGACGGATGAAGCGGCCGGAGTATGTGGCGGCGGTCACACAGGTCTACCGCAAGGCCATAGACACGGGAACTGTGACCCAGCCCATGCTGGACCAGCTTTCCACCGCCTTCAACCGCCAAGGCTTTACCGATTACTATTCCGGCAGGACCGGTACCCATATGTTTGGCATCCGGAAGGATGCGGCAGACAATGCGCATTGGTGTGCTCAAATGCGCCAGAGCTATGAAACTGTGGACAATCCTTTGGTGGATGTGGAATTTCAGATGGTGGTTCACCCGGGGCAGACGCTTTTAACCGTCACCGATGGAGAGGGCTACACCTGCACCGTGTCCGGACCTGCTCCGGAAGCTGCACGGACTATGGAATTAGACCATGAGGCTCTTGCCTCCCGTTTGGGAAAGACCGGTGGCACCCCCTATCGGTGCGCCGGGGTGCAGTCGGATATCACCCCGGGACTGACACTGTCCGCCGCTGTTATCAATGCTTTGCGGCGGGATGTATTGAATCAGCTCACTGTCCGGCGGGCCCGTCGGGAAAACCCGGTGCTGGGTTGTCCGGAGAAGGTGCCTAACTACAGAGGTCCCGGCACGCCGCCAGAGCTGACCGTACAGGTCACCACCCGTGAGCAGATTACGCAGAAGCTGCTGAAAGCCAATCCGGCTGTGCTGTATGTGCCTTTGCACATTCTCTGTGGCGATTCAGATTTGTGCCAAAATCTGGCAAAGCAAACCACTGTCTGTGCCGTGCTGCCTCGAATCGTTCATGATAACGAGCTGGAAAGGCTCCGGCAGGACCTGCTGAACATCAAAAAACTGGGTGTCCGTGAGGCGCTCATCGGTAATGTAGGATTGTTACTCCCTCTGCGGGAGTGCGGTCTGCGGGCAAGAGGCGATTTTGGATTGAACCTGTACAATTCCGGTGCCGTCAATTGCACCCGGGATTTGCTTCTGCGGTCGGCCTGTCTCAGCTTTGAGATGACGCTGCCCCAAATTCGGGATGTAAGCAAGGCTGTGCCCTGTGAGCTGTTGGTCTACGGCCGGCTGCCGCTCATGATTACGGAAAACTGTCTGATTCGTGGACGGACCGGTCAGTGCTCCTGCAAGGCAGGTCCTGTCAAGCTGACGGACAAAACCGGTGCAGAATTCCCTGTCATCAAGGACGGCGATACCTGCCGAAGCGTACTGCTCAACGGCAAAAAGCTCTACTGGCTGGACCGGCAGGAGGATTTGTCACGGCTGGGCCTTTGGGCCACCCGGCTATACTTTACCACGGAAAACCCCGGAGAGGTGGACCGGATCCTGTCCTCCTACTGCACCCCCGCCCCCTTCGACCCCGGTGCCTGCACCAGAGGGCTGTATCTGCGGGGTGTGGAATGACAAAGAATTGATTTACAAGGAGCCATTATGCAACTGATTCTCGCATCTCAATCCCCCCGGCGCAAGGAGCTGCTGGGATTGTTCCGTATTCCCTTTCTCATTCGGGTAGCGGACATTGACGAAACCATGGACAAAGCCAAGCCCCCCTTTGAGGAAGTGGCCCGTGTCAGCCGTCTGAAGGCAGAGGCCATTCTCCATGGCCCCAGTGATGTGGTTGTAGCTGCCGATACCATTGTGGTATGCGGTGACCGGGTGCTGGGCAAACCTAAGGACGAAGCCGATGCCTTCCGAATGCTGCGCCTGCTGTCTGGCAAGGACCATCAGGTGATGACGGGACTGACCGTCCTTCGGGGCGGCTCTGCTGCCGTCTGCACCGAGGTCACGGACATCCACTTCCGGGAGTTGACGGACCGGGAGATTCTCGCCTACATTCGCACCGGCGAGCCTATGGATAAGGCGGGAGCCTACGGCATTCAAGGGGGTGCGGCACTGTTTGCAGAGAAAATTGTGGGAGATTATTATAATGTAATGGGCCTGCCGGTGTGTCGGCTGGGACAGATGCTACGAACTGTTGCCCCGGAGCTGATGGAGGAGAGTGTATGAGGCATTATTTTACCAATAAAATACGGATGGTTCTGCTGATAGCGCTGCTGTTGGCGGTGGGACTGGGCGTGGTCAGCTCTCTGACAGATATGAACCTTCCCCAAAACTTGGTGCAGAGTGTACTGACACCCTTCCGCACCGGCATCAGCAAGCTGGTAGACCGTTCCCAGCAGCTGTACAATTATATTTTTGAGTACGAATCTCTGCTGGCAGAAAACGAGGCACTGAAGGCCCAGCTGGCAGAAATCGAGGACGAGGCAAGAGATGCCTATGCTACCAAGCAGGAAAACGAGCGCCTGCGGGCAGCACTGAAGCTGATCGAGGCCAATGAGGACTACAAGCTGGTGGATGCCTACATTATTTCTACCAGCTCTGCGGATTGGAGCAGTGTCTTTACCATTAATCAAGGCACAAACGTGGGTATTCAGCCGGGCATGTGTGCCATCACCGCCTACGGAGAGCTGGTTGGCTTGGTCAGCGAGGTGGGCACAAATTATGCGGTGGTCAAATCCGTGCTGGACTCCTCTTTGGAAATCAGTGCCACCATCGCTGCCTCCGGCCACAGCGGTATGGTGCAAGGCGGTTACGCCTCCGGCCTGGAGGGACTTCTGCGAATGAACTATCTGCCCTCCTCTGCCACCATTCGCAACAATGATCAGGTGGTCACTACCGGCTCCACGGTCTACCCCCGGAATTTGATTTTGGGCCACGTGGTGGATGCAGGCTTTGACGGCGCAGGCGTTGCCAAGTATGCTCTCTTAAAGCCTGCCGCAGACATCCGCAGTCTGGAACAGGTCTTTATTATGACCGACTACAATGCCGGGTGATTGCTATGGCAAAAAAATACGAATTTCGTCCGGATAAGGCCCGGATTAACCTGCTCAGCTATTTGATGCTCACCCCAAATCAGCGAAAAAACGCCCTTAAATGGGGACTTTATGCCGCTTTATTGGTGTTTTTATCGCTGGTGCAGGATGTGGTGCTGAGTCGACTGCGGCTACAGGGGGCTGCCACAGAGCTGGTGCCCTGTGTTATTTTCTTGATTTGCATCATAGAGGGCTCAGAAAAAAGCTGTGTTTTTGCACTGGTTGCAAGTCTTTTGTATCTATTCTCCGGTACGGCGCCGGGTCTGTACTCCATGGTGGCAATCACCTTTTTGAGTGTAGGGGTTTGTTTGTTCCGCCAAGCCTTTTTGCAGGAGAGCTTTTCCTCAGCTTTGCTGTGCACGGCCGTGGCGATGGTAGGGTATACCTTGGTCAATTTTGTTTTAGGCCTGTTTTTGAAGCTGACACCTCTGTCCCGGTTCCACGGCTTTTTGATCACCGCAGGTCTTTCTCTGCTTGCCGTTCCCGTTCTTTATCCCGTTTTGAAAGCAATCAGCACCATTGGAGGCCAATCATGGAAAGATTAAGCAAATTTCGCGCCACCGTGCTCTTGGTGATCTTCGCAGTGATTTTGGGCGCATTTGCCCTAAAGCTCTACGATCTGCAGATCATTGAAACCGGCGGCAAAACCGATAACCAGGACACATTTACCACCCTCACCCGCGTGAAGGCTGCCCGGGGTGATATTCTGGACAGAAACGGCAACCTTTTGGTGAGTAACCGGGCCAGCTACGACTTGGTAATTAACCATTATGTGCTCCTCACCGCCAACGGCACCAACAACAACCTTTTGCGGCTGGTACAGCGCTGTGAAGAGGCGGGTATTGAGTACACCGAGCACTTCCCCGTATCCCGAGAGCGGCCCTTTACCTATACCCTTGACCAGTATAACGCCACCTGGCAAAACTATTTTCAAGTGTTCTTGAATTATCGTGGGGGGTTGGACTCGGATATCACCGCACCGTTGTTGATAGAAAAGCTCCGGGAGCAATACAAAATCCCGGAGGAATGGACCGACGATGAGGCCCGAAAGGTCATCGGTCTGCGGTATGAGATGAGTCTGCGCCAATGTGTGGGAAGCCTGCCCAATTATGTGTTTATTACCGATGCCAATGACGAAGAGCTCTCTGCCATCGTGGAACTGAATATCCCCGGCATGAAGGTAGAGGCTTCCACTGTTCGGGAATATAACACCAAGTATGCCGCCCATATTTTAGGCTATGTGGGTGCCATGAATGCGGAACAGTGGGAGTATTATCAGGATCTGGGCTACGAAATGGATGCCGAGGTAGGCCAGGACGGCCTTGAGAAAATCTATGAGGAGTATCTTCACGGTGTGGATGGCTGGCGTGAGGACACGGTCACATTGGACGGCACGCTGATTTCGTCCAAGTATTGGAAAGAACCTCAAGCCGGCTCCAATGTGGAAATATCCATCGATCTGAATCTGCAGATGGCCGGCGAGGACCGGCTGGCACAGGTTATTGAGGATTTGCGTAACCAGGAACCGGGTAAGAACGGAAAACCCAAGGATGGCCACGATGCCGGTGGCGGTGCTTTCGTCGCTATGGACGTAAAGACCGGCCAAATTCTCGGCTGCGGCAGCTATCCTACCTACGACCTGTCTAACTTCTTCCGGGATTACGAGGAGCTGTCGAAGGACGAATATAACCCGCTGTTCAACCGTGCGCTTCTTGCCACCTATCCCCCCGGCTCCACTTACAAGATGAGCATGGTGGTTGCCGCCATGGAGTCGGGTTTAATCAATGCCAAAACCCAAATCAAGGACGAGGGCGTTTTCAAGAAGCTTGGTGCGGGTTTCCCCTTGAAATGTCTGCAGTACACCAACTACGGCTCAACCCACGGTCTTGTGGACGCCGTGCATGCTCTGCAAATGTCCTGTAACTACTTTTTCTATGAGTTGGGTTACAAAATCTCCTTAAAGGCTATGGACAGCGCCGCCAAGGGATTAGGTTTGGGTGAACGAACCGGCGTGGAGCTGCCGGAGTATATCGGCCACCGTGCCAACGAGGAGAGCAAGGCCGCACTGCACACGGGCGACAATGCCAAGTGGTACACCGGTGACCAGGTGCTGTCCGCCATCGGACAGTCGGAAAACCGCTTCACGCCCATACAGCTGTGCGCATACGTCTCCACTTTGGCCAACAAAGGCAATCGCTACAAGGCCACCTTTATGAATCGGGTTGTTTCCTCCGATTACCGGACGCTGCTGAAGGAAAACAAAACCCAGCTGCTCAGCCATTTGGATATTTCCAAAGAAACCTATGACGCCTACAGCGAGGGTATGTATCTGGTGACCAGTTCTCTCTATGGCACTGCCTACACCACCTTTAAGAACTATCCCGTCAAGGTCGCCGGCAAGACCGGTACTGCGGAAACCGGCATCACCGGCACCTCTGACAACGGTGCCTTTGTGTGCTATGCGCCGTTGGATGACCCCCAGATTGCCATTGCTGTGTATGTGGAAAGGGGTGGACACGGTTCCACTGTGGCCACTGTGGCCAAGAGCATTTTGGATGTGTATTTTGATGTGGGCGAGATTGGCGATGTGAACTCTTTCGAAAACCAAGTCAGCTAAACAAAATCCCGGAACGCACGTTCCGGGATTTTTCAGTCTGTAAAAAAGTATTTTTTGATGCAACCGGCAGAGGTCAAGAAAGCCCCAAAGACAAGCAAACGGGCGGCGTCGGCGTACATAGGTACGGTAGTCCGCCCGTTTGCGCAGTAAGTCAAAATCCCTTGCGCAGCAAGCATTTTCACACCTTTGTGTGGCTTATATGCCCAATTGACGTATGAATCTGAAGAAATGAACAACCCCAAATCATCAAAAATTGGATTTTGACGATTTGGGGGTTTCTTGACCTCTGACATTAGCAATTGTTAAAAGAACAGCAGAGAGTACCAAGTGACGATGTTTTCGCCGTACTGAAATTCCAGTCCGTTTTCCTCCAATGTGGGAATCAAATTAATGCCGTGGCTCTCCACACAGGGGTGCATCCTGTCGGGATGACGGCAGGGCTGTCCGTCCAAAAAGGCACAGCGCGCACAGATTTCGCAGGCCTCGGTGGACAGTATATAGGGCTCCACACCTTGCTCCCGGAACATGTCCCGCACCAAATTGGTCAATTCCTCATGGGCAGGTCGGGTGGACAGGGTTTCGGCAATATCCGCAATGTCCCGCACCTCGGCAACAGTGCCGATCATCAGACAGTTTTCGTAGCTGCGGCACTTCTTTTCGCATTGGGATACCTCCCCCACCGCCGGCGGACAGGCCCAGGTCTTGCCGTACATGGGACACTCGGCACCGCAGATATAGCGAATCCGGGGAGAAAATTCCAGCTTTTTAGGATCGATGTAATTGTAAAAGTATAGCGGCAGCAGGGACAGCTGCTGCTCAAGCTTGTTGAGATCCATCACTTCAGCTCCTCCAGGATTTTTTCACAGCCCTCGCAGATATCCGCCCAGGTTTGGGCAAAATCTCCGGAATAGTAAGGGTCTGCCACATCCCGGGTGAGAAAGGGCTTGAATTTGGTCTCTTGGGGAAACATCTGATGCAGATACCGCAGATTTCGGGAATCCATATAGTAAATGCGGTCGTAGGATGCGCAGTCCTCCCGGGTAATCAGCCGGGCGGCCTTCTTTTGCCATGGAATGCCGTGCTTTTCCAGTTCCCGTCTTGCCGGTGGGTAGAGGAAATTGCCCTCCTCCTCTCGGCTGGCAGCCACGGAATTGATATGAAACCGGTGGGAAAGGCCGGCCTTTTCCACCATGTCCTTCATCACAAATTCCGCCATGGGACTGCGGCAGATATTGCCATGGCAGACGAATAGTATTTTTATCATAAAATGTCCTCGCTTTCGTTGTGGGTATTATACCATATAGAGCCATTGATTGCAACCAAAGGCTCCCCTGTGTAAGGGGAGCCGGCAAAAATCTTTGATTTTTGACTGAGGGGTTGTGCGGCAGCCAATTACAATTCCTCCGTCTTCGCCTATGGGCGAATCCACCTCCCTTTACACAAGGGAGGCTTTTCCGTCGGCAAGCGTTACGCATCTATAGTAGATGACGAAAAAATGACTTTTGAGCAGGGTCGCAAACACCGACAAAATGGGCATAAAAAACCCGCCACCTCCATTGTAGCTGCTTTTGCAGATATGGGCGGGTAGCGGGAATGAATGGATAGAGCGGCTTGAATTTCCTGCGCAATCGGAGTATAATTCTATTAAATAGCTTGAATTTGCCGCCATCCCATAAAAAACAGGGTGGCTTGACAGTCCATTGACGGCGGGGTCTGCTTGCCGTAGAATGATGGGCGGAGGTGAACCGATATGACTGATAAAAAAACATTCGGCTCGTTCATAAAAGCCAAACGAACCGAGAAAAATTATTCACAAAAGGACTTGGCAGAAATGCTGTTTGTTACCGAGGGCGCGGTGAGCAAATGGGAACGAGGCGTGTCATATCCCGACATTACTTTGATTTCCGATATTTGCTGTGTCCTTGACATAAGCGAACACGAGTTGATTACCGCATCAACAGATACGGACACACGGAAGATGAAGCACGAAGCACGGAAATTCCGTGTGATTCGTGGCACATGGTTTTGGGTTCCCACTATCTCCTATGCCGTTGCGTTGCTGACCTGCTTTATTTGTAATCTTGCAGTCAACCACACTTTGTCTTGGTTCTTCATCGTGTTAACTGCGCTTCTTTGTGCTTACTCATTTATCCCGACCTTTACATCGTTTTTTAAGTCGAAGAAACTGCTTGTTTTTACTGTAACAAGTTTCTCTTCAATTTGTTTGCTCTTATATACCTGTGCGGTGTATACAGACGGGCTATATTGGTTTCCCGTGGCCTGCATCGGCACGCTGATGGGGTACATATTGGTTTTCGGAACAATTTTGCTATCCAGAACAAAGCTGTCCCGCTTTAAATTTGTTATAGCTTTTACGGCAGTTTTGGCGCTGACAATACTGCTTCTTTTGTGTATTTATAGTTGGCAGCCCTTTATGCTTGGGTCGGCAATTCTCATAACGATTTATGCGTACATTCCCGTGATTTTCTGCACTGTGATTTGTATGTTTTCTTTTGATGGATTCTTTAAGGCAGGCATTTGCACAGTTCTAGCGTCTTGTGTGTATTACTGTATGGGGTATGTCACAAACGCACTGTTTGGACTGAATGAAAACCATTATGAAGTGGATTTTCACAACTGGGCACAGTGCGTTACGGGAAATGTCCACTTGATTGTTATAACAGCAATGCTGTTTATCAGTGCTGTTTTGTTTGTAATCGGTTTTTTGAGAGTTCGCAAGTTAAGAAATTGAATGGATATGCAACAGCCGCCGACCTGATGGTCGGCGGCTGTTGTTTTCGTCATGTTGAGGGCAAAATGTGATTTCTGTCAAAAGTAGTATGCTGGTAGTATGAATGGCGAGAAAGCCTTGCAAACCGCGGTATAAGGTGGCATAGCTTGGCGTATCATCCTAGGCTTGAATCTTCCCGTGGCAGACGAACAGTATCTTTATCATAAAATGTCCTCGCTTTCGTTGTGGGTATTATAGCATATAGAGCCATTGATTGCAACCAAAGGCTCCCCTGTGTAAGGGGAGCCGGCAAAAATCTTTGATTTTTGACTGAGGGGTTGTGCGGCAGCCAATTGCAATTCCTCCGTTTTCGCCTATGGGCGAATCCACCTCCCTTTACACAAGGGAGGCTTTTCCGTCGGCAAGCGTTACGCATCTATAGTAGATGACGAAAAAACGGCTTTTGAGCAGCGGAGCAAACACCCGACGATATGAGCATAAAAAACCCGCTACCTCTATTTTAGCTGCGATTGCAGATATGGGAGGGTAGCGGTAATTTATGAGGAAA
>JBGVPJ010000144.1:0-11186 GCA_045126955.1 Faecousia sp. | reverse complement strand
CTCCTGACAGAAAATATTGATTTCTTCTTCTGTACAAGCTACGCCGTCCTTGAGCTCAATAATTGCAAGTGTTTTTTCACCGAGACGTTCATCGGGAATACCGATAACTGCAACGTCTTTGATTTTTTCGTGTTTTCTGAGAGCATCTTCAATCTGTACGGGATAAATATTTTCACCGCCTGAGATGATAACGTCCTTCTTTCTGTCAACGAGGTAGATGAAGCCGTCTTCATCAACTCTGCCCACGTCACCTGTGTAAAGCCAGCCTTCTCTGAGAACTTCTTTTGAAGCCTCTTCGTTTTTATAGTAGCAAAGCATTACACCGGGACCTTTGACGATAAGCTCACCGATATCACCCTGAGGCACTTCGTTGCCTTTTTCGTCAACAATTTTTGCTTCCCAGAGATAACCGGGCTTACCGATTGCACCAACCTTATGAATGTTTTCAACACCGAGATGTACACAGCCGGGGCCGATTGATTCTGAAAGACCGTAGTTTGTATCATACTGATGACCCGGAAAGATGTTCATCCAGCGCTTGATAAGACTGGGGGGAACAGGCTGAGCACCCACATGCATCAGTCGCCACTGATCCAGCCGGAACTTGCTCAGATCCACTCTGCCGTCATCAATGGCATCCAGCAGATCCTGGGCCCAGGGCACCAGCAACCACACGATGGTACACTTCTCTTCCGTCACTGCCCGCAAAATCCACTCGGGCTTGACACCCCGCAGCAGGACAGCCTTGCTACCGGAGAGCAGAGAACCGAACCAGTGCATTTTGGCGCCGGTATGATACAGGGGCGGAATACACAGGAACACATCCTCCCGCGTCTGTCCGTGGTGCTTCTGCTCCACCTGGCAGGCACAGAGCAATGACCGATGGTCATGAAGAATGGCCTTGGGGAAACCGGTAGTACCGGAGGAGAAGTAAATGGCGGCATGGTCATTTTCGTCAAGTGCCACGGGAGGAGCGCTGGAGGAGCAGAAATTCATCAAGCGCAGGCAGTCCTCTGCGTAATCAGGGCCGTTTCTGCCCACAAAAAACTTCATCTTCAAAAAGCCCAGCTTGTCCTCAATGGCGGAAATTCGGCTGATAAATTCCGGTCCGAATACCAGCACCTCCACATCAGCCAAATCCAAGCAATACTGAATTTCATCGGCAGCATAGCGGAAATTCATGGGAACAGCAATACAACCGGCCTTGAGAATACCAAAGTAAACGGGCAGCCATTCCAGACTGTTCATCAGCAAAATGGCAACCTTTGTACCTTTATGTAAGCCGCGGCTCAGCAGAAGATTTGCAAAGCGGTTGGCACGACGGTCAAAGTCCCGCCAACTCATATCCCGACGATAAGGAGCATCCGGATTGGCATTCTCTATTAAGTTAAAATCCCGCCATGTCACAGCATTGTCCCGTTCTTCAGAGGGATTAATTTCCACCAAAGCCGTATCGGCTCCGTATAGTCGCGCATTTCGCTCTAAATAATCCGTAATAACCATAGTGTTTTCCTCGTTTTTGTATTTTGAAAAATAAAAACGTCCTCTGCAAAAAAGCAGAGGACGAGAGTTCCCGTGGTACCACCTCAATTTGCCGCCCTAGGCAGCCTCTTCCGATTCCAACAAATCGTAGCGCGTTATCGGGCGCACCCGTCTTTGCCTATCTCAAGGTTCAGCAAAGCCGCTCGGAAAAGTATTCGGAATCGCCTCTTTTACTGCCTTGCACCAAACGGCAGCTCTCTGCAAAAGGTCAGCAACTCTTACTTGGTTTCGTCATCGCGTTTTATTATTTGCATTTCCGATAGTCTACCACTTTTGACGCAAATTGTCAATGACAATTTGCGATTATCTTCACATTAATTGGCAATGTTGCAACATTATATCCTTGCTTTCCCAGTCGGATTGCACAAAAAGCGCCTTTTTTCTTGAAAAATGCCACACCATATGGTAAACTAGCGCCATTGGAGGGATAGCAATGAGAGATTTGCACACAGAATTTGTATATCGCAAAATTGAGAAGCCCAACCAAATGCTCTATCGAACCCTTCGTTTCGCCTTTCGCATCATCTGTAAAATGCGAAAAGTAGAATTCCAGTACGACGAAGAATTCCAAAAAATAAAGCACGAACAGATGATCATTCTGTGCCAGCATAGGTCCCATAGCGATTATATCTATGTGTATGCAGGCCTGAAAAGATCTGATTTGCACATTATGTGCGGCTATCAAAATGTATTTCAGCCGATTATTTACACCCTGTTTAAAAAGCTCGGTGTCATTGCCAAGATGCTCTATCAACCGGATACGCACGCCACTATGCAGCTGCTGCGTGCCGTAAAACAGGGCGGCTCTATTGTACTGTTTCCCGAGGGAATTCAGTCCACCAGCGGTTCTACCCACCCCATCAATCCGGCAACCATGAAGCTTCTGTCTAAGCTGAAGCTGCCTGTGGCGCTGGTCACCTTGGAGGGTGCCTATTTCACGAGAACCCGATATTCCGCCGATGTAAAAAAAGGCAAAATCATTGCCAGATACACGAAACTCTTTGATTCTTCCGACTTTGCAAACTACACTGACAAGGAGCTGTACGACAGACTTCTTGCGCGTTTTCAGTACAACGAGTTTGCCGAACACCGGAAAAACAAAATTGCCTTCCGTGGTAAAAAGCCCAATATCTATGGTTTGGACAACATCATCTACCGTTGCCCCGACTGCGGAAGTGAATATAAGTTTGTGGTAGAAGGCAGCTGTATGCGGTGTACAGAGTGCGGCTTCACCATCTCCATGGATGAATACTATGATATCACCGCCGTAAAGGGCGTTCTTCCCTTCTCTAATATCGACCAATGGTACAAATGGCAGCGGAAGGTGCTGGCACAGGACGTGTTGGACGACGCCTTTGTGATGACGAGCAAAGTAAGCATTGGCAAAATCAACACCGAGAAACTGACCAGCAATTATTCCCTGGTATACTACGGCGAAGGCACTTTAACCCTTACCAACAAAGGACTAACCTATTGTGGTACCCAAAACGGGGAATCCGTGGAATTATTCTTCAACGCCAAACAGGTGTATTCCCTCACCATGTCATTGCAATATGATATGGACTTGTATTATAACGGCACCTATCATAACTTCAAATTGCTGGAAAACGAAAAGCAAGTAGCCAAGTGGATGCTGGCCGCAGAAGAAATACACAACCTGCACGACCCCATTTGGTGCAAAGTAAGCAATGAGGTCTATCATGCGTAATAACAAAAAACAAAAATATTTGATTCTGCTCACTGTCGGTGTCTTATTGATTATCACAGTGTTTTCCATCTTAAACTGGGAAGTCATTATCCACCTGTTTCATGAAATGATTTCGGGTGTCGCCATCGTTAAGGAATATGTGCTTTCCCTGGGTATCGTCGGCGTGATTGCCATTAGTCTAATTATTATCGCATGCTTCTTTTTCCCGATTATTTCCTCTGTCCCCATTCAACTGGCTTCGGTGGTCAGCTATGGATTGCCCTTTGCAATCTTGCATGTGCTGATTTCCATCTTTTTGGCCAGTCAGTTGGCGTTTCTGTTTACGCGGTGTATCCGTGTGTTCCAGAGTCCCAAGCAGCGCAAAAAGCAGGAGCTGATGGAGGAAAAAATCAGAAATAGCAGCCGCAGTGTGGTTTACTTCCTGCTTTTGGCCTATCTTGCCCCCTTTGTTCCGTTTTTGATTATCCACATGGTGGCGGCCAATAGCGGTATGAAATGGCGGACCTACTCCCTGATCACCTTGCTCGGCCCTATTCCTGACATTGTAATTACCCTGTGGGCCGGTGAAAAAATCACCTCCTCTTCTTCACCGGTCGTTTCTTATCTCATGCTCATGCTGATTCTTATTTGCGTCGTACTTTCCATGATTTATAAAGAAAAGGTTGTGAACCTGATGTTCAAACCTCGCAAAGAAGGAGATCGTACAATTGGAGAATAAACAGCTTAATAAAGAAATAAAATTCGGTCTCAAGAGTTTTTTGACAATCTGCGCCATATTGATCGGCATCATGCTTTTTGTAGGCATTCTGACATTCGTAATTCCTGCCGGTGCCTATCTGTTTGACCAAGACGGAAGCATTATCCCCGGCTCTTTTTCCTTTATTGAAAGCAATTCCAGACTGCCTGTCTATCGCTGGATCACTGCACCTGTGGAGGCACTGCTTTTCGGCAACGGAAATATCAGCGTATTACAGATCATCGCTGTTCTGCTGGTCCTGGGCGGTAGCTTTAAGGTATTGGACAAAACCGGCGGCCTGTATGCCATTGTACAGGTCATTATTGATAAATTCTACACCAAACGGCATCAATTAATTTGGGTTGTTACACTGCTTATGATGCTGCTCGCCTCCTGCTTCGGTCTGCAGGAAGAGTTGCTGATTCTGTTCCCCATTTTCCTATCCTTTGCAACCGCTATGAATTGGTGCAATGTACAAGCCATTAGTTTGATACTCATCACCACCGGCGTAGGCTTTACAACCGCTATTTTCAATCCCTTCACCGTAGGCGTTGCCTGCGATTTGGCAGGAATCAGCATCCTCGACGGAATCTGGTATCGCATTGCCATCTTCTGTGTTTTGTATGTGATCACCTCACTGTATCTGGTGTTCATGGCAAAAAAAGATGAAAAAGCCAACAAAGCCACCTGCGCAAACAATGGCTTTGTCGCCCTTCCTGAAGAAGAGTGCGCCATATACCGAAAAAAGGCCAACATGATTTTTGCGCTCTTTGGTGCAGTGCTGCTGGTAATTGTGCTGTCGTCTGTAATCCCCTTCCTTGCCGATTTGGGACTGGGTATGGTATTTATGGCGCTAACCTTTATTGTTGGTTCCTTTATTATCGGCACAAACGCCCTGGGCAGTTTCAAATCTACCGTCAAGAGCTTTTTACAGGGCGCAAAGGACTTATCCCCGTCGATTATTATTATTCTGCTGGCCTTCAGTGTGAAATACATTGCCGAAAACGGCAATATCCTGCACACAATGTTCTATTACTGCCACACCTACATCAGTCAGCAGTCGCCCTATTTGGCAGTGGTGCTTTTATACTTGCTCATCTTGGTGTTTGAGTTTTTCATTCCGGGCTCTTCAGCAAAAGCTTTGCTGCTCATTCCCCTTTTGACGCTGGCTCCCCTACCCGGCATCAGCACCAACATCATCGTTTTGGCATTCCTGTTCGGCGACGGCTACACCAATGTGCTCTACCCCACCTGCGGGACCTTGGTTGTAGGCCTGGGTCTGGCGGAGGTAAGCTATGTGGAGTGGCTGAAAAAAACCGGATTGTTTCAAATTCTCCTGTTTGTTCTATCCGTTCTGTTCCTGCTTTTTGCTGTGTATATAGGATTATAATGGGCATGGCCCCCGGTGTACGGCGGGGGCCATGTCAGAGTGTCAATAAACCCCCAAATCGTCAAAATCCAATTTTTGATGATTTGGGGTTGTTCTTTTCTCCGGATGCATGCGTCAATTGGGCATACAAGCGACACAAAGGTGCGAAAATGCTTGCTGCGCAAGGGATTTTGACTTACTGCGCAAACGGGCGGACTACCGTACCTATGTACGCCGACGCCGCCCGTTTGCTTGTCTTTGGGGCTTTCTTGACCTCTGCCGGTTGCATCAAAAAATACTTTTTGACGCAACCGGCATGGCCCCCGCTGTACGGCGGGGGCCATGTTATGCTATACATTAAAAGATACCCTGCTCCATCATGGCTGTAGCTACCTTCTTAAAGCCTGCCAGGTTAGCACCGGCAACCAAGTTGTAGCCCAAACCGTACTCTTCAGCAGCCTCAGCAGAGACCTTGTGAATATTAATCATCATCTTGTGGAGCTGCTCGTCAACTTCCTCAGCAGTCCAAACCAGACGCTCGGAGTTCTGACTCATTTCCAAACCGGAAACGCCTACGCCACCGGCGTTGACAGCCTTGGAGGGTGCCACGATCATACCGGGCTGCTCCATCAGGAAATACAAGGCATCATTGGTGGTAGGCATATTGGCAACCTCTATGTAGTACTTTACACCGTTGGCAGCAATGCGCTTTGCCTGCTCCAGATTGACATCGTTCTGCATAGCGGCAGGCATAATGATGTCTGCTTTCACACCCCAGGGTTTTTCACAGGGGAAGAACTGAACACCGAATTTATCTGCATAGTCCTGTACGCGGTTGCGTCCGGAGGAACGCATCTCCAACATATAAGCAACCTTTTCTTCGCAGGAAGAAACGCCCTCAGGGTCATAAATGTAGCCATCAGGGCCGGACAGGGTGACAACCTTTGCGCCCAAATGCATAGCCTTCTTACAAATACCCCATGCTACATTGCCGAAGCCGGAAATGGCAATGGTCTTGCCCTCGATGGACTCGCCTTCATGCTTCAGTACTTCCTGCAAATAGTAAACAGCGCCGTAGCCGGTGGCCTCGGGACGGGTAAGGCTACCGCCGTAGCTGAAACCCTTGCCGGTGAGAACACCATTCTCCCAAACGCCCTTTAGACGGCGGTACTGGCCAAACAGGTAGCCGATTTCACGACCGCCAACGCCCATATCACCGGCAGGTACATCCACGTCAGGTCCTATGTAACGGTACAGAGCAGACATGAAGCTCTGACAGAAACGCATAATCTCAGCATCGGACTTGCCGGCAGGATCAAAGTCAGAGCCGCCCTTGCCGCCGCCCATAGGTAGGCCGGTCAGGCTGTTCTTAAAGGTCTGCTCAAAGCCCAAGAACTTGATGATGCTGGGGTTGACATTGGGCTGGAACCGAAGACCGCCCTTGTAAGGTCCGATGGCACCGTTGAACTGGCAGCGATAGCCAATATTGGTATGGGTCTGACCGTTATCATCCACCCAAACAACACGGAAGGTAAACATACGCTCCGGCTCTACCATGCGATTCAGCAAGTCTGCTTTCTCATACTCAGGGTGCTTATCCACCATGGGTGCTACAGAAGACAGAACTTCTTCAACAGTCTGTACGAACTCCGGTTCGTCACTATGTTTCCTCTTAACATTTTCAATTACGCTTTCTACATACGCATTCATTTTCGTGGCCTCCTCAATGAAATTGGTAATAAAAATAATACAGCTACAAAAATCCCCTCACCATCCAGAGCATAGTTTGGACCGGGTGAAAAGGATGCATTGCCGTCAACGCTTTAAGTTGAAAACAATTTTGTTACATTATATGATACTCCTTTTTTCTTGTCAATTGTCATAATAACAAAATGTATTATCTGTTATTATTTACAATATCATGTCGGTATTATATGCTTTTGCATATTGTCGTTGATTATTGCAGAAAAACGTGTTATAATCCCAATACAAACACAACAACTAGCATATCTACAAGGAGGATATACAAATGGATTACAGCAAATTACAAAATGGCAGTGATATTCGCGGTGTGGCTCTGGAAGGCATTGAGGGCCAACACATTAATTTGACAGAGGATGCCTGCCGGGATATCGGTAGGGGCTTTGCGCTGTGGCTGGTAAAGAAGACCGGTAAAACAGGTGGCCTGCGCGTAGCTGTGGGACGTGACTCCCGTCTGTCCGGCAAAGCACTATGCACATGGATTTGCGAAGCAATGGTTCAGCAGGGATTGGAAGTTACAGATTTCGGAATGGCCAGCACCCCGGCAATGTTCATGTCTACTGTTACAGAAGGTTATATGTTCGACGGCTCTGTAATGATTACCGCCAGTCACTTACCCTTTAACCGCAACGGCTTCAAGTTCTTCACCGCCGGTGGCGGACTGGAAAAGGGTGACATTAAGGAGATTTTACAATATGCCGCAAGCGAAACCGTCACCGGTTTGGAGGCCGGCTCTCTTGTTTCCGGTGAATTTATGGACACCTACGCCAAAATACTGGCAGATAAGATTCGTAGCGCTACCGGTGAAGAGAAGCCTCTTGAGGGTTTCCGCATTGTGGTTGATGCCGGTAACGGTGCTGGCGGTTTCTATGTGGATAAGGTATTGAAGCCTTTGGGTGCAAATACCGAGGGCAGCCGCTACTTAGATCCCGACGGAAGCTTCCCCAACCATATCCCCAACCCCGAGGACAAGGCAGCTATGGAAGCTATCACAGAATCTGTCAACCTGGCAAAGGCCGACCTTGGCATTATCTTTGACACCGATGTGGATCGGGCAGGTGCCGTGCTTTCCGATGGCAGTGAGCTGAACCGGAACCGGATTATTGCCATGCTGTCTGCTATTTTGCTGCGTGAATACCCCGGCACTACCATCGTCACCGACTCCATCACCTCTACAGGACTTGCAAAGTTCATTGAGGAAAAGGGCGGTATTCATCACCGCTTCAAGAGAGGTTACCGGAATGTTATCAACGAATCCATTCGTTTGAACGGATTGGGTCAGGACAGCCAGCTGGCAATCGAAACCTCCGGACACGGTGCGCTGAAGGAGAATTATTTCCTTGATGATGGTGCTTATCTTGTGACAAAGCTCCTCATCGAGCTTGCCCGAGGCAAAAAAGAGGGCTATACTTTAGAGTCTCTGATTGCTTCTCTCGAAGAACCGGCAGAGAGTGTGGAATTTAGAATGAACATTCTTTTGGAGGATTTTAAGGCTTACGGTCAACAGGTCATTGATGAGCTGACTGCCTATGCCCAAAAGCAAGCCGGTTGGAGCTTGGCACCCAGTAATTTCGAAGGTGTTCGGGTCAACCTTGACGATGCCCACGGCAACGGCTGGTTCCTGTTGCGGCTGTCCCTCCACGATCCTCTTCTGCCGCTGAATATTGAAAGCAATTCTGTCGGCGGCGCTAAAAAGATTGCCGCAGAATTGGCGGAATTTATCGCCGGCTACGATAAGCTGGACGCTCAAAAACTGATGGCCTTTGTCAAGTAATACATACTGTGCCCACACCGAACAGGTGTGGGCACTATTTTGCACTAAAATTCCTTAGGTATCGGTTTGGTCACACCGGTGCGGCGTGCTTTGCTCAAGCCTCCCGCCATATGCGCATCCGGTTGCTGAGAAAATTTAGCTCGGCAGATAATATTCTCGCCGAATTTATCCCGCAGAGAGTCCACTGTTTCATCCAGCCGCAGTTTCCGCTCATACTGTACAGGATTTAATCCGGAGAAAAAATCATACTGCTGATAGGGTTCCTTCGCCAGTCTTGTCACCTGTACACCCAGCTGCCGCAAGGGTGTCTGCCCGTCCCATGCCTCATCAAAGGCACGGCAAGCTGCACGGAACAGCTCTGAGGTGATATTGGTGGCACCGTGGAGCAGAAGCTGGTGGGAGAAGTGGCGAAAATCACTTGTGCGCAGGTGAACTGCCACGCAGCTTCCGCTTTTGCCGTCCTTCCGCATTCGCATGGCAACGGTTTCACACAGGCTCAGTAATACCCGATATCCGGTTTCTCTGCTGACCACATCCTGTGCTGTGGTAGTTGCATTGCTGTAACCCTTATTCTCCGCCGCCTCCGGGGTCACCATGTCCGCATTGCGCCCATTGGCAAAATGCCAAATCGTCTCCCCAGGTTTTCCCAAACGCCTGCGGATGACGGACGGATCTGCCTTTGCCAAATCCCCTATGGTGTAGATGCCCAGTCCTTTTAACTTTTTTTCCGTAGCCGCACCTACCAAAAATAAATCACGCACCGGCAGAGGCCACATCTTACTCTCCATCTCCTCGGGATACAAGGTATGGACCTTGTTGGGTTTTTCGAAGTCCCCCGCCATTTTTGCCAGCAGCTTATTGGTGGAAATACCCACATTCACCGTAAATCCCAGTTCCTGCCAAATACGTTCCCGCATTTTTTCTGCTGCCAAACGAGGGTCTCCGTACAGTCTTTGCGTGCCGGTCATATCCACCCAGGCCTCGTCAATGGAGTATTGCTCCACCTGCGGACTGAATTCCCTAAGCATATTCACAAAATGTCGGGAGGCCTCCACATACAGTTCGTAATCCGGCGGCACCACAATCAGCTGTGGGCATTTCTCCTGCGCCTGAAACAGCGGTTCTCCCGTTTGGATGCCATATTTCTTTGCCGGAACACTTCTTGCCAATATAATGCTGTGTCGGGATTCCTTATCCCCTGCTACCACCGAGGGAATCTCCCGCAAATCAACAGCTTCCCCCAGCACCTTCACCCGATAAGCTGCCGACCAAGACAGAAAGGCACTGTTGGCATCCACATGAAAAATCACCCGATTGCCCATATCAATACACCTTTCTCAGCAGGCACCAGCTATGGCTGCGGATGGTGTACTTCAGCTCAAACAGCCATTCCTTCTCCTGCACTGTGGCGCGGCACAGAAAAATCTGCGCCTCAATGCCCACATACTGAATTGCCTTGCTGCTGACAACTTCATCAATATCCACCCGCAAAAGCTGATGGTCTTCTGTTTCCATCCGTAAGCGCAGCGGACGAATATCCCCGTTTGCACTGCACATAGAAATCACATCCACAGGCGAATTCATCTGTTCCACTGCCCTCACCCCTTTCTTTCTGTATTATAGTACATTTGTTCTAATATATCAAGAGGAATTTTGAGACAGTATCCTCTGCTCTTTAATATGCATCAAAATATTGCATCTAAATTTGCATCTATATTCTATATGTGATAAAATGTATGCAACGCACAGTTGCGCTTTACTAAAATTTGCGGTTATTGATTTGCGCTGGATAATTTGATATGGTATGGTAACAAAGGAGGAATCCGCTATGAAACATTTTGGAGACCGGCTTAAAAAGCTCCGTAAGGAAAAGGGTCTCACTCAAGAGGCGCTTGCGGAATATTTGGGTATCTCCTATCAGGCTGTGTCGAAATGGGAAAACGGACTGGGTTTTCCGGATATTTCTTTGCTTCCGGCACTATCGAATTTCTTTGGTACCTCGGCAGATTATTTTCTTGGAATAGATCTGCAAAACAGTGAAAATAAGATAGAAAGGGTTTTAACGGAAGCGCGCAGGCTGGCACACACAGGAAAAATCGGAAAAAGCATCATACATATTGAAGATGCGTTAAAAAGCTTTCCTAATGACTACAGGCTGCTTTGTGATTTGCTGGAATACAAAGTTATGTGTCCATCCGAAAATGCAGAATGGCTCAGTGATATTGAGGAAAAAGCAAACAGTATTCTCCGCAGCTGCCACTCTGATAAAATTAGAAATAAAACCATCGGCAGTCTA
>JBGVPJ010000143.1:0-14083 GCA_045126955.1 Faecousia sp. | reverse complement strand
GGTATGGGGTCGTGACTATGAGGGCGAACTAAAGATCGTGGATGTGAATATCCGCCGTCTGCGTATTAAAATTGAAGATGATGCTGCCAATCCCACCTACATCACCACAGTATGGGGTTATGGATATAAATGGGGCGCATGAGAATAAGGAAGAAAGAGTGGCCCGCAATTCAAATTAAGGGATTGCGCCGCCGTTGGTTTGTGAATACGGTGGCTGTGCTGTGCATACTGGGCTTGGTCTGCGCGTTGGCTGTGACAGCTTCCTTTGCTGCCTATTACTACTCTGCTATGGAGTCAGATATGCGCTACCGTGCCCGTTCCACCACGGAATTCTTTGCCGACTATTTAAATCAGGATTATAGGGTGTATTACCAATCCTGCATCACCTATGCCCAAACCTTTGAGGATCGTAATTCCATAGAATTGCAGTTTATCAATGCAGATGGTAAAATGGTTGCCACATCTTACGGCAGCTGGGCCGGAAGCTCACCTGCTACAACAGACATTTTCGATGCGATTAATACGCGTGTAATCAGCTCCTATGTGGGAAAGAATCCCCAAACCGGTGAACGGATTTTGGCGGTTTCCAGTCCTATGATTTACAGTAACGGTGAGATTATCGGTGTGTTGCGTTTTGTGTCCTCCACAGCCGGAATCGACAGACAGATTCTGCTTATTGCTTGCGTCTCGCTTGTGGCACTTGCCATTATTGTGATGCTGGTGGTTTTCAGCAGTAACGTTTTCGTGCGGTCAATTTTGGTGCCATTGGGGGAGATTATCGACAAATCTCAAAAAATTGCCAACGGAAGTTATGGCATCCAAATTCAAACCAAGTACGATGATGAGATCGGGGATTTGGCGCAAATTATTAATGAAATGTCCCTAAAAATCAGCGAAAATGAGAAGATACAAAGGGACTTTATCTCGTCCCTTTCCCACGAATTACGCACACCGCTTACTGCTATAACCGGTTGGAGCGAAACACTTCTGGGCTCGGAAAAGCTGGATAACGACACCCAACGGGGTGTGCGGATTATCCACCGTGAGGCGGACAGGCTGACCGGTATGGTGGTGGATTTGCTGGACTTTACCAGAATTCAAGATGACCGGATGACCTTGAATATGGAGAATGCGGACATTCGTGGGGAATTTGAGGACACGGTATTTATGTATGGAAGCCGCCTCGCAGAAGAGGGCATCAAGCTGAATTATGAGGATAACGATCAGGACATCCCGGAAATTTCCTGCGACCCTAAGCGTCTGCGGCAGGTATTTTTGAATATTCTAAACAACGCCGTCAAGCACGGCGGAGATGGCAAGCAAATCGATGCCGGTATTGTCTACAAGGACAAGTATGTGATTGTATATATCCGTGATTACGGTCCCGGAATCCCTGAGGATGAGTTGTCCTTGGTTAAAAAGAAGTTCTATAAGGGAAGCTCCAAAGCAAGAGGCTCCGGTATCGGTCTTGCAGTCAGTGATGAGATTGTGCAGATGCACGGTGGCGAGCTGATTTTGGAAAATGCCAATGGCGGCGGAACACTGGTGACGGTCCGGCTTCCGGCCTCCCAGTAAGAAAGGAATGTTATGGCAAATCAAGAAAAATTTAAAACGATGATTGGCGGTCAGGCACTCATTGAAGGACTAATGATGCGTGGCCCGGAGAAGGATGCCATTGTAATACGCGGACAGGAAGGCCTTACCGTTGAGGTTTCCGACCGTAAGGTGCGCCCAATGAAATCACCCTTAAAATGGCCTCTTATCCGTGGTGCTGTAAATTTCTTTGACGCTCAGGTTTGCGGTGTGAAGGCACTCATGCGCTCTGCAGATTTGTCTTCGGAGGAAATTGAAGAAGAGCCTTCCAAGCTGGACGAATGGTTGGAAAAGAAATTGGGTGACAAGAAGTACCAGAATTTGCTCATCGGTTTTGCGGTGGCAATGGGCTTGGGACTGTCTATTTTTCTGTTCTTCTTGCTTCCAATGCTGATTAGTGGCTTTTTTGACCGTTGGATTGACAGCGCTTTGGCTTTGAATCTTGTAGAAGGTGTTATTCGAATCTTGATTTTCGTCAGTTATATGCTGTTGGTATCCCGAATAGGGGAGATGAAGCGCGTTTTTTCCTACCATGGTGCCGAGCATAAGACGATTCGCTGCTATGAGGCAGGACTGCCGTTAACTGTGGAAAATGTCCGCGTGCAGACCCGGCTTCATCCCCGTTGCGGTACCAGCTTTCTGTTGGTAGTGATGATTATTTCCATCTTGCTCTTTTCTGCGGCATCGTCCCTGTTGCTGACGCTGATTCCCGGTCTTGCCGCAATGCAGGGGAGCTTCCTTTACAGGTTGATTATGATCGTTTTCAAGCTACTGCTTTTACCTCTTGTGGTGTCCTTTAGCTACGAGATTAACCGCTGGGTGGGTCGCCATGACAATGCTTTTACACGTATGCTGTCGGCACCGGGTATGTGGTTTCAGAATTTTACTACGAACGAACCGGATGACAGCATGATCGAGGTTGGCATTACCGCCTTGGAGGCAGTGCTTCCTGCCAATGAGGGGGAAGACCGTTGGTAAAGACACTTTCTGAGCTGTATTTGCAGGCTCGCCGTGCGTTTTTGACGCAGGAGGATGCCGGGACAGCCAGTTTGCTTGCCCGCAATCTGCTGTGCCATGTCACCGGAAAGACCAATGAGCAGGTAATTGCAGACAGGGAATTGTATGCTTCTGAAAGTACCTGTCAGATGATGGAACAGCTTGTACAGCGGGTTCTTGCCGGAGAACCGCTGGCCTATGTGTTGGGAGAATGGGAGTTTTATGGCATGAAGCTCACGGTCAATCCCCACGTGTTGATTCCAAGAGACGATACCTGCGCAGTTACGGATTTGGCAATTCGGCAGGCAACGCTTCTAAACACCAATCCGCGGATTTTGGATCTGTGTACCGGCTCCGGCTGTATCGGTCTTGCGATTGCCAGTCGTGTACGCGATGCAAAGGTCACACTTGCGGATATCTCCCGAGAAGCTTTGCAGGTGGCAAAAAAGAACATTGCCACCAATAAGATGACAGGGAGGGTGTCCTGCATTCAGGTCAATGCACTGGAAAAACCTTCTGCCTTTCTTGGGAAATTTGATTTAATTGTATCCAATCCGCCTTATATTACTAGCGAGGAAATGAAAGAACTGCCAAATAGTGTAGCGGATTATGAACCCCACCTTGCCCTCCACGGAGGAGAGGATGGTCTGATTTTTTACCGAGCCATTACCGAGAATTTTACTGCTGCCTTAAAAGATGGAGGCTACCTGTGCTTTGAATTCGGCATGGGTCAAGGGGATGCTGTGTGCAGCCTCTTGGAAGCAAACGGGTTTACCATACTGGAGCGTTCCAGAGATTATAACGACAGAGAACGGGCGGTTCTTGCCCGTTACGACAGGAAGGATGCGTAATTATGGCTATAAAGAAAACTGCTTATGAAGCTCCCACTCCCGCAACCGACAAGAAAAAAGCATTGCAGACGGCAATTTCTCAGATTGAGAAGAGCTTTGGTAAGGGTACTGTTATGCGTTTGGGCGACCGTCCGGATATGAATGTGGATGCCATCCCCACCGGCTCCTTGGCATTGGATGCCGCACTGGGTATTGGTGGTGTGCCAAAGGGACGTATTATTGAGATTTACGGACCGGAGTCCTCCGGTAAGACCACACTGGCCCTGCATATATTGGCAGAAGCCCAAAAGATGGGCGGCGAGGTAGCTTTCGTGGATGCCGAGCATGCATTGGATCCTGTTTATGCGGCTGCTTTGGGCGTGGATACCGATAATATGCTGGTCTCTCAGCCGGACACCGGTGAGCAGGCGTTGGAAATCACCGACGCACTGGTGCGTTCCGGTGCTGTGGACGCGGTGGTTGTTGACTCTGTTGCAGCACTGGTTCCCAAGCAGGAAATCGAGGGCGAAATGGGTGATACCTTTGTGGGTCTGCAGGCCCGTCTGATGTCTCAGGCTCTGCGGAAGTTGGCAGGTACCATTGCCAAGACCAATTGCGTGGTTATCTTTATTAACCAGCTGCGTATGAAGATTGGCGTTATGTACGGCAATCCTGAAACCACCACCGGCGGCAATGCGCTAAAGTTCTACGCATCTGTCCGTTTGGATGTGCGCCGTGTCGAGTCCATCAAGGAAGGCGGCGATGTGGTGGGTAACAAGACCCGTGTAAAGGTTGTTAAAAACAAGGTTGCGCCTCCTTTCCGGGAAGCCTATTTTGACATTATGTACGGTGAAGGCATCAGTAAGTGGGGCGAGCTGGTGGATTTGGCAGTTCAGATGGATATTGTACAGAAGAGCGGTAGCTGGTTCAGCATGGGTGATGAGCGGATTGGCCAAGGTAAGGATAGTGTAAAGACCTACCTGCAAGCAAATCCCGACATTGCTGAGCAGGTGGAGGCACAGGTGCGTGAAAAGCTGATTGCCGGTGCTGCGGCAAGAACCCCTGCTAAGGCTGCAGAACGGCCCGTAGCTATCAGCGCCGACGATTTTGATGATGAGGATTGAGTATGTTGCCACCCAGCCGGATAGGGCAGGGCGGTACACAGTGAGATTTGAGGACAGTACCTCCATGCGCCTGTACCGGCAGACAGTAGAGGACTTCGGTCTCTATGCGGGCAAGGAAATGGAGGAGACTGAGTATTCTCAGCTATTTATTGCTGCCGGAAAGATGTCTGCTAAAATGCGGGCGATACGGATTGTATCTGCCGGTAATGTGTCTAAGGCGGATTTGGAGTACCGACTGGTGCAAAAGGGCGAGAATAAGCAAGATGCAAGCGATGCGGTACGCTGGATGGAAGATTTAAATCTTGTAGATGACCAAAAGACCGCCCAGCAGGTGGTACAGCGGTGTATCGGAAAAGGATACGGTCTCTCCCGTGCCAAGCAGGCACTCTACGAAAAACGAATTCCCAAGGAATATTGGGAAGAGGTGCTGGCGGATTACCCCGACCAGACCGAGAAAATACTTGCATTTTTACACGCCCGCCTGGGTGACCGGTGGGAAGAAAAGGACCTGCGGAGGGCGACGGATGCGCTCCTTCGACGAGGTCACAGCTATCAGGAAATCCGCCAGGCACTCAATGAATTTTCGATAGAAACGGATTTCCGGGAGGACATATATGGCTAATATTGGGTTTATTTCCCTTGGCTGTGCAAAGAACCAAGTGGATTGTGAGCGCATGATGTACCGCGTCCAGGAGGCGGGCTTTGAGGTGCAGCCGGATGTGGTGGGTGCCGATGTGGTGGTGATTAACACCTGTGGCTTCATTGATTCCGCCAAAGCGGAAGCGATAGAATCCATTTTGCAGATGGCCCAACTGAAGGAACAGGGGCTCATCGGTAAGATTTTGGTTACCGGCTGTCTCTCGCAGCGCTATCAGCAAGAAATTCTCTGTGAACTGCCGGAGGTAGACGGCATATTGGGTACCGGTAGCTACACAGAGGTTGTTCCGGCCATTGAACAGCTGCTTGCTGACCAAACAGTTGCCCAGTTTGCTTCTATCGACACCCCGGAGCAGGAGTGCGGGCGGATTCTCACCACCCCGGAGCATTATGCCTATATTAAGATTGCGGAGGGCTGTGACAACCGTTGTGCCTACTGTATCATCCCGTATTTGCGGGGTAAGTACCGTAGCCGTCAGATGGATGACATTTTGTATGAGGCAAGAATTTTGGCGGCAAACGGCGTGAAAGAGCTACTGGTGGTTGCTCAAGATACCAGCCGCTACGGTACGGATTTCCCGGGAAATAAGCGGCTGTTACCGGAGCTGTTGCGGCAGCTGTGCCAAATCAATGGGTTGCATTGGATTCGGGTACACTATACCTATCCGGATGAGATTGACGACGAGCTCATTGAAGTGATGGCAACAGAACCGAAAATTGTCAAGTATTTGGATATTCCAATTCAGCACTGTAACAGCAAAATTCTGAAACTGATGAATCGCCGCGGTGACAGAGAGCTGCTGCAAGCACTCTTTGCCAAACTGCGCCGGCGAATACCCGGACTGGTTTTGCGTACCAGCGTGATTACCGGTCTGCCCGGCGAGGGTGAAGAAGAGTTTGAAGAGCTGTGCCAATTCCTTATGGAGCAAAGGCTGGAGCGGGTAGGTGCGTTCCCGTTCTCTCCCGAAGAGGGGACACCGGCAGCGCAAATGGAATTTGTGGATTCTGAGGTGGCACAGCTTCGGGCCCAACAGATAGAAACCATTCAATCCCGGATTATGGATGACTACAATGCCTCTATGCAAGGGAAAATTCTGGAGGTTCTTGTGGATGGCTATGACGAAGAAATGGAGCAGTTCTACGGCCGTACATATGCCGATTCTCCGGAAATTGACAGCAGAGTGTGGATTGCAACGCAGGATGCGTTGTCAGAAGGCACATTTGTAAAGGTTTATATTGACGGCGTGGCAGACGGTGAGCTGTCCGGCTATTTACTGGAGGAGTAATTATGACTTTAGCAAGTAAAATTACACTAATTCGTGTGGCATTTATCCCAGCGTACATGGCGCTGATGTACCTAAGCGGCGGAGAGCCCGGACTTTGGATGTGGCTGGCGCTGGCGGTGTTTGTAATAGCAAGCCTTACCGACTATGTAGACGGACAAATTGCCCGTCGGTGCAATCAGGTCAGCGATTTTGGAAAATTTCTTGACCCCCTTGCTGACAAATTGCTGACTATTGCAGCAATGACCATATTTTGTCAGTGGGGTATGATGCCTGCATGGGCGCTGATGATAGTACTCACAAGAGAGTTTGCGGTAACCGGTTTGCGACTGATTGCGGTGGGCAAGGGCAAGGTGATTGCCGCCGGCTGGAGTGGCAAAGTAAAGACTGCCAGCACTATGATTGGTCTGTGCGTGTTGATGGCATTCCCCACTGTGAATTGGCTGACGGTGGTGGTTAACATTGTCATCATTGTGACCACTGTCTACTCCGGAATCGAATACTTTGTGCAGAATTGGAACTGCCTTTGGGATAAGTAAATCTTGTGCCGGTGCGATGCACCGGCACAAGCTGTGAAAGAGGAATACTATGAACGAAAAAGAAATTGGCGAGATTCGGCGTAGAGTGCGTCGAGACCGTAGCAATATGACCGCTATTTACGGTTGCTATGTAAACGGTCAGAAAGAAATTGTATCAGAGTTTAAAAAGAGTACCGGAATTATGCCGGAAAACGAGGCGGAGAGGTACTTTGGACTTTTAAAACGTACGCTGTCCGGTTCGATTGGTAAAAATCTCATTGACATTTGCTTTAAGACCTCGCAGGTCGCCGGAAGTCCGGAGCATAAGCTTTTGATGGACTTGCGAAATTGCAAACTGAATGATGAGAGCCTGCGAGCAGAGTTGTATCAAAAAATTATTCAATCGGTGAGCTTTGATGATGGCTTTTTGATTTTGATTGGCTGTGATAGTTATGATGTACCTTTTAAAAGTAAAGATGATGAAACCCAGGCGGATGCATCAAGCGAAAGCTATACATACCTGCTGTGTGCAGTGTGTCCGGTGAAGCAGACAAAACCAAGCCTGCGGTATATTGCTGAGGAAAAGGACTTTCAGGATGGAGGCATTGCCCAGGTTCCGTCGGCCCCGGAGGTTGGCTTTTTGTTTCCTGCCTTTGACAACCGTGCAACCAATATTTACAATGCCCTCTACTATACCCACAGCGCCAAGGAGAGCCAAGAAGCGTTGGTGGATGCTCTGTTCCGCGTGAATGTGCCCAAGCCCGCAGAGGAGCAGAAAAGGTCCTTTGAAGCCTTGTTGGGTGCAACCTTGCAGGAGGAGTGCAGCATGGATGTGGTGCAGACAGTCCATGATGAACTCTGCCAATGCATTGCGATGCACAAGGAGAGCAAAGCGGCTGACCCACTGCTTATTTCCAAGGAACAGGTAAAGGGTGCGCTGGAGGGTTGCGGTGTTTCTCAACAGCATATTGCCAAATTTTCTGTGGAGTATGATGAGGTTTTCGGATTTGAAGCGCAGCTCCACCCGAAGAATATCATTAATAATAAGCGTTTTGTAATCACCACTCCGGATGTATCTATACAGGTGGCTCCTGAACGTAGTGATTTGATTGAGACTCGGATTATTGATGGTGTAAAGTACATACTCATCTGCGCTGATGAGAGCGTAGAGGTCAACGGCGTTCCTATTACAATTACTGACAAAGATGCTATAAAAGTATAAAAACAGCAGCCCTTCTGGGCTGCTGTTACTTTGTTAAGATAAAAAGAATTCCCGGAGTAGCATTGGCCTCTCCGGGAATTGATTTGCTGTGAGATTCTGTGCACAAAGCACATAGGCTTTTAGAAAAATATTAGCGCTTAGTTTTCCTGCCGATTACGATACCCACCATGGTTCCCATTGTAAGAGCAAGCACGCCGATTAAAATGGATACAATCAGCATGACTTTCACACGGTTATCCTGCGTATCCGTAGGTGTGCCGGGTGTGATTGTGCTGGGAGAGGTTTCGTCAACGGTTGGTTCTGTGTTGGGTACTGTGGGATCCGGCTCGGAGGGCAGGGGTTCGGTAGGCAGAGGTTCATCGGAGCCATGGGGTGCTGCACGCTTTGCAATCAGAATATAGACCTTTTCAGCCTTGTTTTCTGCAATACAGGTGATCTTAATCTCATTGTCCTTACCTGCCACAAGGTTGGTGCCACCCTCTACCTTTACGGTTGCTTTTTTGTGTGCAGTGGTGCCGATGACTGTGATATTTTCCGTTTCAAAGGGAAGCCATACAACGTACTGACTGATATCCTCTTTAAAAGCAGGGGAGATGACATAGCCGTTAACTGTTATATCTGACAGTGTGTTGTCGCCGCTGGGTATGTAGTTGGGGTCTTGCTGACGTTTTGCCTGAATGGTATATACCTTTGCTGAGCCGTCTTCGGCGGTTACGGTGATGGTAATTGCCGTGATTTCGTCGGCTACAAGCGGGGGATTGTCGATGGTCACCGTAGCCTTGCTATCTTTAGCAACAGCATTGATATTAAGCTTAGTGGTACTGAAGGGGACGGTTGTTACATAGGTGGTTGTTTTTTCGTTGAAAGCAGGGGAGAGAGCCGTATTCGTTACCATCAGGGATTTAAGATGATTCTCTTGGGAAGGCGGCGGTGATATGGTAATTGCGTATGAGACAGTTCCAATCTCTTCGTCTGTATTGCCTTCAGAGGCGATGACGTTTGTAAGAGAAATTGTGACAGGAGTACCGGCAGGCAGGTCTTTTACCTGAAATGTTGCGGTGAAAATAGTTGTATGGCCATCAACGGGCGTTTCTAAACTGTCGTCGTACGCGATAAAGTTATTGCCGTTAAACTCAATCACCCAGGGAGCAGGAACTTTTTGTTTTGTTGCGATAGGCGTTACTTGCTCGCTGTCATAGGAAAGTGTGCCAGAGACACCGTGTAAATTGCTGCCGTTTAAATTGAAGCTAAGTGTAATGGTATCACCGCTGCGCACAGTTCCCGGACCGGCCAATGTGGCTGTGGCAGGTGAGGCAGATACTGTGACAGTAAGCGCAAGAACCAAAGATAAAATGAAAGCGAAAATAATGGATGTAGATATTTTCATTTTCTTACCCATATTATGCAGTGATACTGCCCTTTCCAAGAATAATATCCTTTACACAAAGGAAATCGGTGATGGTAACATTTCCGTCACCATTCATATCCGCAACGATGACAAAATCTTGACTTAAAAATTTCTTGTCCATGATGTGTGATTTGATAACTAACAGGTCGGAAATGGAAATCTTGCCGTCACCGTTGGCGTCACCAAAGAAATAGCCGCGTTCAAAAACAGCAACATAGACTGCGTCTCCGGTGCAGGTCTCCGCAACCAGAGGAAGCCATCCCGTAAACCGGAAGGTTCCCTCCGAATCGTTGGGATGCGTGGGGTCTTCGGGGGGGACAATGGTCTCGCCGTAGGTATACTTTACTTCAAGCAGTACGGTATCGTCGTAATTCTTGAATGTGATGGTGTATTCCTTGGGTGTCTCGGTATAGGTTGCGGTGTAGGTTACATCTTCTGTAACAGGCGCCACTTCTTTATCCCAGCCTGAGAAGGTATAGGTGTACTGAGAATCCTCAGCCTTATCGGTGGAGCCGGAAAAAGAGGGGAGTGAGCCGTACGGAATTTGTTCGGAGAACGATTCTTCTCCCACTACCCAGGTGACAGTGTAATTATTGAGAGTAGAGGTGTAGGTTGCGGTGTAGGTTACATCCTCTGTGACTGCCACCACTTCTTTATCCCAGCCTGCGAAGGTGTAGGTGTATTGAGCATCAGCCGGTCTTGCCGGATTAGCGGGCAATTCAACGTTTGCGCCCAGCGGATATGTAGCTGTGCTCAAAACAGTACCGTCAAAATCTTTAAAAACCACGGTGTATTCAACGGGGTCTGTATCGCCTGGAAGGATAGCGGACTGATAAATCACTTGAGGGCCTGTTCTGATGGGATTGTTGGATGTATCCACCAATGTGAATGTGTCACCCAGTGCAGTGTATAATTTTTCGTTTGCGTTTTTGGCGCTGTCTGAGTACGCAATGGAATTGCTTTGCATTTGGTCAAATCTTACACTGCAGAACCAAAATACAGCAAGTACAACACATGCAAGCGCTGCAAAAGCGGTGATAATCGTTATTGCTGAGCGATTTACCCGTTTTTCAGAATTGCTTTTCATATCTGCCTCCAAGAATAATAAGTATTTATGCGCATGTAACACCGATTGGTAAATTCATAGAAAACAGCCATTACAAATATGCACTTAGTAAAATACTAATTTGCATATATTTTCCTTTATTAGCATAGCACTATTGGAATGTAAAGTCAATGATGCCAATCAAATTAGTAATTATTTGTGTATTTTTTAGCTGTACAGGATAAATTTTTCGTCAGCATTTCGGCAGTTTATAAAATATCCCACATGTACGGATTTCACGCAGGGAAGCTATGAAGTTCCGGGCTGAAAGGGAAGAACTGGAACAAGGGTAGGGAATAATCCCGGGAAAACAGTCCTGCATACCCGGTTTTTGTTGCGAAATACAAAAAAAGACTTGCAAACAGAAATAAGTTTTGGTATGATTAGTTATACAAATCAAACTTAACTTACAAGGAGATGGAATTATGACCAAACCTAGTGGGAAATATGCGTGGACAGTTACAGTGGGGGAGAAGGGGCAGATTGTGATTCCCAAGCAAGCCCGGGAAGTATTTAACATCAAGCCGGGGGATACACTGGTTGTCTTGGGAGATGAAAAAAGGGGACTGGCGATCCCTCCGAAAACAATGTTCGAGATGTTCTCTCATGCGGTGTTTGAAACGGAGGAGGAATCATGAACGCAATAGAAATCAAAGGATTAACAAAACGATATAAAGACATTACTGCTGTGGACAATCTCACACTGGATATTCAAAAGGGTGAGTTGTTTTCACTTTTGGGTGTGAACGGAGCGGGAAAAACCACCACCATTAAGATGCTTTCCTGCTTGGTGAAACCAACCGCCGGAGATGCGCTTTTGCTGGGAAAAAGCATCCAAACCGAAGACAGTGCCGTAAAAGCGACAATCGGCATCTCGCCACAGGAAACAGCGGTGGCCATGGGGCTTACCGTGAAGGAAAATATGGAACTGTTGTGCGGCGTTTACGGTTTTAACAAGGAAAAAACCGCAAACAAAATAGACGAGTTGACAGCGGAGTTTCATCTGGAACAAATTTTAAATAAGAAAGCCGGGAAGCTGTCCGGCGGTTGGCAGCGGCGTCTTAGCATTGCTATGGCTTTAATCGGGGAACCGAAAATCCTGTTTTTGGACGAGCCGACCTTGGGCCTTGATGTGATTGCCCGCAGTGAGCTGTGGGACACCGTTCGGAGCCTGAAAGGCAAAGTAACCATTATTTTGACAACCCACTATATGGAAGAGGCAGAGGCACTGTCCGACCGGATCGGCATTATGAGGGACGGCAGACTGATCGCTTTGGGAACAGCGCAGGAGTTGATGCAGGCCGCCGGAACCGACAAATTTGCAGACGCCTTTGTGGCGCTGGTGAAAGGGGTATCTCTATGAGAATGATTACCTTTGCCAAAAGAACCCTCAAGGAGATTTTACGAGACCCGCTGACCCTTGTTTTCGGTTTGGGGTTTCCCGGTATTCTGATATTGCTCCTGTCTGCCATCCAAGCCAATATTCCGGTACCGCTCTTTGAAATTAACAATCTGGCACCCGGTATGACGGTTTTTGGTCTTGCCTTTATGACGCTGTTTTCAGCAAGCCTGATTGCCAAAGATCGGGAAAGTGCCTTTCTTATGCGGCTCTACGCAACACCCATGACCGCAATGGACTTCATTTTAGGCTATACATTGCCGATTTTGCCCATTGCTCTGGCACAAAGTATATTCTGTTTTGTTATAGGAATTCTGCTGGGGATGGAGGTTACAGTCAATATTCTCTACGGAGTGCTCTGCATCATTCCTATTGCTTTCTTTTTTATCGGCCTTGGACTGCTTTTTGGAAGCATCCTGAATCAAAAACAGGCAGGGGGCATCTGCGGCGCACTGCTCACCAATCTGACCGCATGGCTCTCCGGAATTTGGTTTGATTTGGAGCTTGTGGGCGGTGCCTTCAAAGCGATTGCCAATGTGCTGCCATTTTACCACGGGGTAGAATTGGAAAAGGCGGTTTTTGCCGGGGATTTTGACAATATCCTGTCCCATATTCTCTGGGTATCGGGCTATGCTGTTTTGTCCGTTGTCATCTCTGTGGCATTATTCCTAAGGCAGATGAAAAAACGGTAGGGAGCGATTGTCCGGCCACCGAAAAAGCAGAAAAGCGCGCATCTAATGCGTGGTTTTCTTTATACAATAAAAACGAGGCTGTTACCGGCCTCGTTTTTTAACTGTCCACAAAAAGACAGTAAGAAATGCCACGCAATGTGGCATACTAGAAGGAACTTTGAAAATATCGGAGGCACGTAATGGACACATTCCTTTCCCACGCGCAACAGATAAAAGAGGAACTGTTGGAGATTCGCAGAACCATTCATCACTGTCCGGAGGTGGGAACTTCACTGCCTCGGACAAAGGCATATGTTACAGAAAAACTGAGAGAATTCGGTTATGCGCCGGAAGAGATTTGTGAAAGCGGCATTGTGGCGGTTTTGCAAGGCGCCAAGCCGGGGAAAACCATACTGCTTCGTGCAGATATGGATGCGCTGAAGATTGCCGAAAAGACCAATCTGCCCTTTGCGGCGGAAAATGGCTGTATGCACGCCTGCGGCCACGATCTGCATACAGCGATGCTGCTGGGTGCGGCCAAGCTCCTGAAAGCGCATCAGCAGGACATTTCCGGTAATGTGAAGTTCGTGTTTCAGCCCAATGAGGAAGGTTTTCAAGGGGCAAAGGCCATGTTGAAGGCTGGGGTTTTGGAGAATCCCAAGGTGGATGCAGCAATGGCGTTGCATGTCAGCTCCGGGCTGCCCTCAGGACTGGTTTTGGCGGGAAAAGGTATTACAATGGCCGGCTGTATCTTTTTCCGCATTAAAGTCCAAGGGACAGGCAGCCATGGCGCTATGCCGGAGACCGGTGTGGATCCAATCAACATTGCAGCCCATATCTATCTGTCTTTGCAGGAGATTCTTGCAAGAGAGGTGAGTCCCTTAACGCCTGCAACCTTAACAATCGGCCGGTTTACAGCAGGGGATGCGCCCAATATTATTCCGGAGGAAGCGGTCATAGAGGGCTCTGTACGAACCCTTGATAAGGACGCAGGGAAGCATATTTACGGCAGAGTCGTGGAAATTGCCACCTATACAGCCACACAGTTCAGAGGGCGGGCGGTTGTGGAAGAAATCTGCTCCGTGCCTCCGCTGAAAAATGATGCTGCATTATCAACACAGATGGCCGGGTTTATTGGCGAATTTTACGATGCAAAGAAAATTGTGCTTTTTGAAAACGGTGGTATGGGCTCGGAGGATTTTGCGGTGATCTCTCAGGAAGTGCCATGTAGCTATTTGCTTATCGGCGCCGGTACGCCGGAGGAAAATGAAGCCTTT
>JBGVPJ010000142.1:0-3959 GCA_045126955.1 Faecousia sp. | reverse complement strand
GTGCCTTGCGCTACGCTGCCAACGATGCCAAGACGGATCAGAAGATGTATGTCAGCGCCATCAACTGCCCCAAACAACTGGCATACGAAACCATGATGGATACCAAGCGCCGCTACGGAAAACTGGGCGGGAATGTTGCCTACCATGGTTACCAAAGCTTCAAGACCGGTGAGGTGACCCCGGAAGAGGCACACCGCATTGGCATGGAGACTGCGCGGCGGATGTGGGGCGATGATTACGAGATCGTGGTTACTACCCACCTAAACACGGATAATATCCACAACCATATTGTAGTGAACTCCGTATCCTTCCGCACCGGCAGAAAGTTTGAAAACCATATTTCTGACCACTACCGTCTGCGGGAGATTTCCGATGCCATATGCCGGGAGCATGGAAAATCCGTGCTTAAGAATGCCAAATTCTATGGTGGTGAAAAGGGCGCATACTGGGTGCACAAGAATGGCGGCATGACTCACCGGGATATCCTGCGTAGGGATCTGGATGAGGCATTATCCAAGGTGTCCACCTATCGCGCCTTGGTTCGCTATATGAACGACTTAGGCTATGAGTTTTGCAGAGATGCCAATGGCAACAATCCTTCGATCATTGCCAAGGGATGGAAACGACCGGTACGGCTGAAAAGCCTAGGTGAAAAGTACACACCTGAGGCAATTGAAGATAAGATCATCAGCAACCAGTACAAGAAGGAACTGTACTGGATCGAGATGCCTGAACGAGTCCGTACGCCGCTGCTGATCATAGAGCAATCCCTCCGACAGGCTGGCAGGATGGACGGCTTGCAGCTGACCTTTGCCATCTTTACCGAACTACTGAAAATCTGCACCGGCAACAATCTGCTGGCTGAGAATAAGCACCTACCACTATCCCCTATGCTGCGGGAGGAAGTGCGAAAGCTGGACAAATATATCGAGGACTACAAGCTCCTCTGCGACTGTCACATTGACACCGCAGAGGAGCTTTTTGCGTTCCGGGAAGATACCAACACGCAAATCGCACAACTGGAACGGGAGCGAGAACTGATCCGCAACAAGATCCGCAGGGCACAGGAAGAGGAAAAAGAAGCACTAAAGTTGCAAGCAAAAGCAGTCACGGAAAAGATTGCCCCACTGCGGACGCAGCAAAAGATTGCAAAGCGCATTGCAGAGCGCACACCCACAGTGCAAAGCCTGCTTGCTTTAGAAAGACAGCAGGAAGCTCAATTTACACGCACAAGAAATGAAAGGAGTTATATGCGATGAAAAATACAGATTTATTACTGGATGATCTTTTGGGCAAAGCACCTCCCAAGACGATCAGCCTGGATATTAGTAAGTTACACCCCTTTGAGGGTCACCCCTATAAAGTTCTGGATGACGAGGATATGGAGGCGCTGGTTGAAAGTATCCGCACCCAAGGCGTTTTAACGCCCCTTGTTGTCCGACAAATGGAAGAGGATGCCTACGAGATTGTTTCCGGATACAGACGATTGCATGCATGCAAAAAAGTAGGAATTGGTACAGTTCCTGCCTTAATCTATTCCCTGGATAGAAATGCTGCAGCTATCGCACTGGTTGATAGCAATTTGCATCGTGAGAAGATTTTGCCCAGTGAAAAAGCATTCGCCTACAAGTTGAAGTTGGAAGCGATGAATCGGCAAGGGCAACGAACTGATTTAACTTCCGACCAAGTTGGTCGGAAGTTAGAAAGTGCCGATATTGTGGCGTTGGAAAGTGGGGATAGCAAAACGCAAATCCGCCGCTACATCCGCTTAACCTACCTGCTCCCGGAAATCTTGGAGAAGGTAGATGAAGGTAAGATTGCTTTTACCCCAGCGGTGCATCTTTCCTATCTCTCCCCGGCAGAGCAGGGATGGGTGTTGGATGAGATGGAACGCAATGATTGTACCCCTTCTGTTGGACAGGCTTATCACCTCAAAGAACACAGTATGGCAGGTACGCTGACCAGAGATTTTGTAGCGGGTCTTATGAGCCAGGAAAAGGCTAATCAAAAGGAACGGCTGAAGATCCCCATGGAGCGTATCCGCAAATACTTCCCTAAGCACTACACCACTGCGCAGATGGAGGATGCCATTGTAAAGATGTGCGAGGCCCAGTTCCGTAGACGGACCGACCGGGATGCCCGCTAAGGGGGTGACGCCTATGCCCGAACAGATTTCTCAGGAACAGATCGTAGAAGTCACCACGCAGAAGACCGAGGATTACGGCGCACAGCTTCCGGAACATGTCATCCTCCGTTTTGCCCGGTTCTTACTACCCAAAATCCAAGAGGATTTGGAAAAGAAGGATGAATAAACACACCGGATGGCAGCAGGTTTCGGCCTGCTGCCATCCACACATTTGATAGCAAAAATGCGAAACAGTAGAATTAACACAAAGGAGGATTCGTATGAATGCAGTGATTTATGCTCGATATTCTTCTGATCGACAACGAGAAGAATCTATCGAAGGCCAGCTCCGTGAATGTACGGACTATGCGCTGAAGAATAATCTGACCTTGCTTGGTATCTATGTGGACCGGGCACTGTCTGCAAGAACGGCAGACAGACCGGGCTTTCAGCGAATGATTGCAGATAGTGCCAAGGGGTTATTTGATGTGGTGCTGGTTTGGAAACTGGACCGTTTCTCCCGTGACCGCTACGACAGCGCACACTACAAGCATGTACTGAAAAAGAATGGTGTCCGGGTGATCTCCATCAAAGAGAATATCTCCGACGGACCGGAGGGTATTATTCTGGAATCCATGCTGGAAGGCTATGCAGAGTATTACTCAGCAGAACTTGCACAGAAGATTCGCAGAGGTCAGCATGACAATGCTATGAAGTGTATGAACAACGGCGGCAACACGCCTCTTGGCTACTATGTGGACAAGGCAACCGGTAGATTGGAAGTCAACCCCGAAACCGCGCCTTATGTGCAGGAACTGTTTGCCCGGTATGCAGATGGTGAACGGCTCACCGTTCTGCAGGCTGAAATGGAAGAACGAGGGCTTCGTTCAAAGCGGGGCAATGCTTATACTGTCAGTGTTCTCAGCAATCTACTCAAGAACCGCAAGTACATCGGTGAATACAAGTATGGCGATGTTATTACCCCGGATGGCATTCCGGCGATCATAGACAAAGAATTATTTGAAAGGGTGCAAATGCGTATGGCAGCAAACAAGAAGGCTCCGGCACGGGCAAAAGCAGAAGAGGAATACTTGCTTACAACCAAGCTGTATTGTGGCGATTGTGGGCGGCTGATGGCCGGTGAAAGCGGAAAAGGTTGTAAAGGAATCGTCTATCACTACTACAAATGCAGCGGCGCCAAGCGGCGGCTTGGCTGCAAGAAGAAAGCAATTAAGAAGCATTGGATGGAAGAAACCGTGGTAAAGCTGACCGTCTCCAAGGTGCTGACCGATGAAGCAATAGACCGCATCGCAGATGCCATCCTGGTCATGCAGGAACAGGGTGATACCATGACACCAGTACTGAAACAACAGCTGCAACAGTGCGAAGCTGAGATCCGCAATGTGATGAAAGCCATCCGTCAGGGCATCATCACCGAAACCACAAAGGAGTGCCTGGAGGATTTGGAAACCCAGCGGGATTCACTAAAGGCCAGTATCCTGCAGCTGCAGTTGGAGCGCCGTAAGTTTACCAAGGAAGAGATCGTGGAATGGATCAGTAAATATAAGTACGGCAATATCAACGATCTTGATTACAGAAAGGAAATCATTGATACTTTCGTAAATTCCGTCTTCGTATATGACGATAAATTGGTCCTCACCTATAACTACAAGGACGGTACTGAGACCCTGACCTTGCAAGAAATTGAATCCGTTTTAAGTTCGAATTTAACTAGTATGTGTCCACCAAAAACAAATCCCCATCCAATCGGATGGGGATTTGTTTTTGGTACGGTATTCGGACAATGGACTCGAACCCATAGCAGTGCAACAGT
>JBGVPJ010000141.1:0-11358 GCA_045126955.1 Faecousia sp. | reverse complement strand
GTTGTTCACAGCCTGATTATTATATCGGTTTTACGTATAATTGTCAACTGATTTTTTATGAATCACCAAATAGAAGGGAGTCAAATTCCTCTTACACTATAAAAATACTCCCCATCCAAATGGATGAGGAGTATTTTTATGGCGGAGAAGGAGGGATTTGAACCCTCGATACCCTTTTGGGGTATACACGATTTCCAATCGTGCGCGCTCGGCCAGCTACGCGACTTCTCCATGTCGACCACTATTGCAGTCAGCCTGTGTATAATACTCTATTTGCTTAAATTTGTCAACCCCTAATTTCACTTTTTCTTTGAAATCACCGCAAAATGCACCACAAAAACCAGTTGACATTGGGACGTTTTATGGATATAATATTAAGGATTTCAATTTTGCTAGTGTAGCACAGTCGGTAGTGCATCTCACTCGTAATGAGAAGGTCGCCTGTTCGAGTCAGGTCACTAGCTCCAAATAAGCACCGCAATTATGATACAAATCGGTATCGTAATTGCGGTGCTTATTTTTCATCAAACGGGCTGATTTCACCTCGCAAATCGGTTTCCATGAGGCGTTTGATTACTTTTGTATCGTCATATCTTGAGAAGAGGTAATAGAGCTTTGCTACGGCGGCTTCGGTAGTCATATCATGGCCGCTGACAGCGCCGGCGGCTTTGAGATGCATACTCGCGGCATAGGTACCGATATGCACGTTTCCGTTATTGCACTGCGAGCATACGGTGAGTACTACGCCATGCTTTTTTGCCGCGGCAAAAATATTTGAAAGGCCGTCGTTATCGGGAATATTACCTGCACCAAATGCCTCAAGCACTACTCCTCGCATACTGCCGGAAAAAATGGTCTCAAACAATGGATACTGTATGCCGGGGAATATTTTTAATACCGCAATGGGAACGGGGCCTATTTCGTGGAGGCGAAACGGTTCGGCACTGCGTGGACGTAAATTCTTTTTTCTGTAGACTATCGACGTACCGATTTCGGCAAGGCGCGGATAGTTGGGAGAAGAAAACGCCTCAAGTCCGTCAGCAGATATTTTGGTTGCACGGTTGGCACGCAGCAGCTGACCGCCAAAATACAGGCAGACCTCGCTAACCTCACTTGATGCGGCTACGAGCATAGAGGTTACAAGATTATCGATTCCGTCACTGCGTAAACAGCAAAGAGGTATCTGAGATCCTGTGAAAATTACTGGCTTGGACAATCCCTCAAGCATAAACGACATAGCAGATGCCGTATATGCCATAGTATCGGTTCCGTGGAGCACCACAAATCCGTCAAAATCATGATACCTGTCACGTATTACACGACCAATCTCATTCCACTCTTCATACGTAATATTAGAAGAATCGAGAAGGCGCGACAGGCTTACCACCTCATAGGTGGGGAACCCATTTAGATTAATGTCGTGAATCTGTTCCATGACCTGCGGAAAAGCTTCGGGATTGGGAGCGTATCCGTTTTCTGTGGGCATCATTCCTATTGTGCCGCCGGTATAAATTATACAAATCTGTTTTTTCACCATGTGGCCAGTTCTTTCGCTTGAATATTTCCCGGCAAGCTCCGTCATAGTTGTGTTATCTTCAAATTGCCGGAAGAGTTTCCTTTTGTGCTTTATGATTCCAAAGAACGAAGACAATATGCCAAAGCAGACAATTTAAAAGAGCAAAACACAGATTCAGCAATACAACAAAAAGCAATGTGCCCGCAACAAGAGACAGTGCAGGAAATTGTTGCTGCAGTCCTACGGATATCCCCAGCGGGATAGCGATGCAATTAAGAATAATGCAACTGGCAAGATGTTCTTTCGATTTTAAAACAAATAAGCAATTCATTTTAAAATTAGGTTCAACAGTATGTAAATGCTCAGTGTATCTATTTTGTACGGTTTTATTGTGTAGTTTTAAGTCAAAGATCAATGCAACAGAACCAAAAATACATATTGAATATGTAAAGACACGGCGTATAAGCTCAGTTGTAGTAACAACATTCCTCAAAACAATAAAAAGAAATGCGGAGAAGTAAATCAAAATATAACACAGGAAGGCAATTACGAAAGCAAGCACAATTCTTCTAAAAATAAGATTCAGCATATTATTCAATATTAGTCACCTCTTGTTCATCATATCACATTTATACCTGTCGTACAATACGAAGTTGAATTGTTTGTCCAGTAAATTATTGTACCACGACCTGCCCTATTGAATCAAAATGTAGGATAGTGTACAGCTATTTTGTGTAACCGTTCCATCAATGTATGTAGCCGATTCTGCTATTCGCTGAAAGCCACACCTCATGTGTAAACGCAACGATGCCAGGTTGCGTTTACACACATGAGAATAAACCTTCCCTATATTCTTTGAACGCAAAAAGGACAATGCTTCCGTAATCAGTTGCGATGCATAACCTTTTCTGCGTTCATCCGGTGCTGTCTCCAAGGCCTCAATCAAATAGCCGTCCTTGTACGGTTCCAAGCGTAATGCGGCCTTGTAGGCACAGTCTTCAATCCATACAGCATAGAATGCACCCTTTTGACAGAAGAAATCCTCTCTTAGGTAATCAAGGAATTCACGTTCTGCCATTTCCGTTTGCGCTTCTGCATTTAAATTAGGAAAGAATTCCTCAGCATTCTCCTGATTGCTCTCAACATAGACAGCCATCAGTTGGTCCGTGTTTAATTGTGACATAGATGTTATAATTTTCAGCATAATCTCATATTTACGACATAATTCAGTAAAATATATATTTTTCTATAGCACAATTTAAGTGCAGGATTTCCTTCATTATTTTTCCAACAAAAAGAAAAATGCTCATATAAAATTCATTTTTCCACAGTTAAACGTTCTAAACGCTGTCAAAATGCGGCCGATATCCATATATTCATATGGTTATTCACACTCTTCACAGGTTTTTCCACAGAAGCACTTTATAAAGCAATGGATAAAACCTAAGAGAATACACGACAATTCTCGACAAAAACGTCCTGTAAACGTTCTATTCAAATATACAAAAAGAATATTATATGATATTTATTCATCCCAAAAATGTTCTACAAATATTGCAGGATTGTACCTTGAAATATGCATTTACAACGCTTCCCCGAGAATGGACTTTGTGGCATAAGCATTCAAACTCATGTCTGTAACATTACCTGCGAGATACTCATAATAGGCTTGCGATCCAATCATAGCGGCATTGTCACCGCACAGGGACAGAGGCGGCAGAAACACATCTGCGCCTATCTTCTCAGCAGCTAAAAGAATATCCCGACGAATTCTTGAGTTGGCGGCCACCCCACCGGCAACGGCAAGCTTTCGGTTTCCGGTTTGTTCCATGGCCATCACTACGCGGGGTACAAGGGTGTCGGAAACAGCACTGCAAAAGGATGCGCAAAGGCTGTTCACATCCAGTGTCTCCCCTACCTGCTCTGTATGGTGGATGAGATTCAAAGCGGCGGTTTTAAGTCCGGAAAAACTCATATCATAGGGATTGGCTCCAGGTTTGGAACGTGGTAATGGGTACTTTGTATCATCGCCGGTAGATGCCGCTTTATCCAGTGCCGCACCGCCGGGATAAGGCATTCCCAGCACACGACCAACTTTATCAAAGCACTCCCCTGCCGCATCGTCCAGTGTCGTTCCTAAAATCTCCATTTTGGTATAATCCTGCACATCCACAATCATAGTATGACCGCCGGACACCACAAGGCACAGAAAAGGAGGCTCCAATTCCGGATATGCAATGTAGTTTGCCGCAATATGCCCACGGATATGGTGTACAGGAATCAGAGGTTTATCCAGCGCTAAGGCGGCAGCCTTAGCAAAATTCACGCCCACCAGCACTGCACCGATAAGTCCCGGTGCATAGGTCACCGCAACAGCATCAATGTCGTTGCGTTGAAGACCTGCCTCTTGAAGAGCCTGATCTGCCAAACCGTATATGGCCTCAATGTGCATCCGGGAAGCAATCTCCGGCACGACACCGCCGTAAATCCGGTGTAGATCCACTTGAGAGGCGATACAGTCTGTCAGCACCTGTCTGCCATCCTTCACAACAGCGACAGCAGTTTCATCACAGGAAGATTCAATTGCCAGTATATTCACTATTTTAGCTCCTTCCTTAGAATGAGTGCATCCTCTCGGGGGTTATGATAATACCCACGTCGCCGCCCTACCTGCTCAAAGCCAAGCTTTTCATACAGTGTAATCGCGGGGATATTGGAAACTCGAACCTCCAACAACAGCGCAATCACATTTTTTCGCAGCAGATGGGCAACAAGGCCCTCTATAAGTGCCTGCCCGATTCCCTGCCGACGGTAGTCAGAAGATACGGCAATATTCATCATATCCGCCGCATCCAACACGGACTGAGAACCAACATAACCGGCTATGACACCGTTATCCTCAGCAACCAGCCAATAAGACAAGGGATTGTTTAATTCGGAGGAAATACTATTCTCACTCCAAGGGTCTGAAAAACAGACCCTTTCCAGCTCCGCAATGGCAGGAACATCATTTACATTCATTTCTCTGATAATCATTTACTTTGCCTCGTACCAGCTGTTTCCCCACTTTGCCTCCGCAAGCAGAGGTACATTCAGCTTTGCCACCTGCTCCATTTGGCTGCTAATCAGCACCGCAACCGACTCTGCAATCTCAGCAGGACATTCAACAATCAATTCATCGTGCACCTGCAGCAGCAGTCTTGCATCGGGATACTGCTCCGACAGCGCCTTATCCACACGAATCATAGCCAGTTTAATCAAATCAGCGGCACTGCCTTGAATGGGCGTATTCAGCGCAATTCTCTCTGCACCCTGTCGGATGTTAAAGTTGCTGCTTTTCAGTTCAGGAATAGAGCGCCGGCGGCCGTAAAGGGTCTGGGTATAGCCGACATTCCGGGCATCCTCCACAACCTGCTTCATATAAGTCTTCACACCCTTGTAATTAGCAAGATAGCTGTCAATGTATGCCTTGGCTTCATACCGACTCACACCGATGTCCTCCGCCAAAGAGAACTCGGAGATGCCGTAAACAATGCCAAAGTTAACCGCCTTGGCATGACGGCGCTGCAGAGGTGTCACCTGTTCAGTAGGGACAGAGAAAACCTGAGAAGCGGTTGCAGTATGAATATCCATACCGCTGCGGAACGCCTTAAGCATGGCCTCGTCATTGGCAATGTGGGCAAGCACGCGCAGCTCAATTTGACTGTAATCCGCATCCACCAAAACGCAACCGGGCTTTGGAATGAACATTTTACGGATTTCTGCCCCCAAGTCGGTACGGACGGGGATATTCTGCAGATTCGGCTCTGTGGAAGAAAGGCGCCCGGTAGCCGTCACCAGATTTTGGAAGGTGGTATGAATCCGTCCATCCTCACCGATTGCCTTAATAAGGCCGTCAGCATAAGTGGAGTTCAGCTTGGTAAGCATCCGATAGTCCATAATTGCCGGGATAATGGGGTGCTTGCTCTTTAATTTCTCCAACACGTCTGCATTGGTGGAATAGCCTGTTTTGGTTTTCTTTACGGGAGGTAAACCCAGTTTGTCAAAAAGCAAATCTCCCAGCTGTTTTGTGGAGTTGATATTAAACGGACTATCGGAGTAGCTATAAATCAAATGCTCGCAGTCTGCAATTCTCTGTGTCAACACCTGTCCAAATTGCTGAAGCTGCTCCCTATCAATGGCAACGCCGGCTACTTCCATCTTATAAAGCACCGGACAAAGGGGTAACTCAATCTCATAATAGAGCTTGTTCATCCCATGCTTTTCCAGGTGCTCGTCCAACACAGGCTGTAGATTCCACAGAGCCTCTGCGCAGGCGGAAGCATCGTTGTCATCTACAGTGATACCCAAAAAGTTGGTGGCAAGTTTGGATACAGAATAGTCGGAAGAGGACGGATTAAGATTGTAGGCAGCCAGTGCCGTATCAAAGGCAAATTCATCATAGGAAATACCCATGGAGTCCAACGCATGCATGGTGGATTTCATGTCATGACAGATATGCCGACCCCGGGGAAGATTCACACCCATTTGTGCCTCCAGCGGTGTGAGAACGCAAACACCCTCACTGCAGGCAACACCCAAAGTGCCATCCGGTGCCAAATAAACAGCACAGGGAACATTCCCGCAGGGAATGCCGTTCATCTGTGGGAGCTTTTCAGCCTTTTTTTCGGGTGTTTTCGTAACAAGTCCTGCATCCCTCAAGCCGTATTTGTCAATCAATCGCACAAACTCCAGCTTTTGGAACAGTGCATATAGCTCCGGCTTATTATAGGGCATGACAATGGCATCCTTAGGCTCAAAATCAATGGGGGCATTGCAGCGGATGGTAGCCAAATCGTAAGATAGATAGGCACTATCCTTCCTTGCTTCCAGTTTCTCCCGAAGCTTGGGACGGATGGATGGGTCTGTAAGGTTCTCATAGATTCCGTCCAATGAGCCGTACTTTAAAAGCAATTCTGTAGCTGTCTTGGGTCCCACACCGGCAACACCGGGGATATTGTCGGAGGAATCACCCATGAGTGCTTTCAAATCGATGAGTTTTTTCGGTTCAAAGCCGTATTCCTCGCGGAACTTTTCTTCATCATACAGAGTAGCAGTGGTTTGACCCGGCTTGGAAATCACAAGTTTCACATGCACGTTTTTATCAATCAGCTGTAAGCTATCCCGATCGCCTGTGACGATCACGCACTCCCAATCGTTATTGCTGCAAATTCGGCCGACGGTACCGATAACATCGTCCGCCTCCCAGCCTTTGCACTCATAAATCGGAATGTTCATAGCTCGAAGTACCTGCTTCATGATCGGCATCTGTTGTGCAAGCTCCTCAGGCATACCGTGTCGGGTGGCCTTATAGCCGTCATACTTTTCATGACGGAAGGTCGGCCCATGCAGATCAAAGCTCACACATACAGCCTCCGGCTGCTCCTCTTTTTCCATCCGCTCCAAAATATTCAAAAAGCCATAAATGGCATGGGTGTAAAGCCCCTCCCGTGTGGTAAGGGGCTTTACACCAAAAAATGCTCTGTTTATAACACTGTTTCCGTCAAGGATCAGCAGCTTCATACTTTTCTCCATTTTGCGCCTTGGGGCGTATCAATAATCTCAATACCGCGGGCTTTCAACTCATCACGAATCCGATCGGCTTCTGCAAAATTTTTCTCTTTTTTCGCCTGTGTACGAGCTGCAACAAGCGCATCAATCTCAGGGTCAGCGCAGGCTGCCTTTTCCTCTGCTTGCTGCTTTTGAAGGTTTGCAGCGGCTTTCAGGAGGTCAAGGCTCAATACACGATCAAAATCCGCAATGGCTGCAAGCTTAGTGGCATCGCCTGTCTTGGCCTTAAGCACATCATACAGGGCAGTAATTGCCAAAGAGGTATTAAGGTCACCGTTCAAGGCACCTGTAAAGCGCTCTTTTAGCTGCTGCAGGGCAGTCTCATCTACCTCGCCACCGGGCTGCAGAGTTGCAATCTTGGCAACCAGCTTATCGTAGGCGACAACGGCATTGTCTAAATTCTCCCAGGAGAAAACTAAGTTTCTGCGGTAATGGCTCTGCAGGCAGAATAGCCGGTACGCCATGGGATTGTACCCTTTCTTCTCCAGTAGGCTCACTGTGAGGAATTCGCCTTTGGATTTACTCATCTTACCGGTGTCGGTATTCAGGTGGTGTACATGGAACCAGTAGTTGCACCATTTGTGACCCAAATAGCTTTCCGACTGGGCAATCTCATTGGTGTGGTGGGGAAATGCATTGTCAATGCCGCCGGCATGGATATCCAAATCCTCACCCAGATACTTCATGGAGATACCAGAACACTCAATGTGCCAGCCGGGATAGCCAACACCCCAAGGAGAATCCCACTTGAGAGCTTGGTCTTCAAATTTGGACTTGGTGAACCACAGCACAAAGTCATTTTTATTGCGCTTGTTGGTATCCTCTTCCACGCCTTCCCGAACGCCAATAGCCAAATCCTCTTCGTCATGGTCATTGAAGACGTAGTATTTTTCCAGCTTAGAAGTATCAAAATATACATTACCGCCGGCCAAATATGCAAATCCTTTATCGATCAGTCTGGACACAATCTTAATGAACTCATCGATACATCCGGTGGCCGGCTGAATCACCTCGGGTTTTTTGATATTCAGTTTCTCACAATCGGCGAAGAATGCGTCGGTATAGAATTTAGCAATTTCCATGACGGACTTATTCTCCCGTTTCGCACCCTTGAGCATTTTGTCTTCGCCTGTGTCCGCGTCGGAGGCCAAATGGCCCACGTCCGTGATGTTCATAACACGGAAAACATTATATCCCATATAGCGCAGGCTCTTTTCCAGCACATCCTCCATAATATAGGTGCGCAAATTGCCGATATGAGCAAAATGGTACACCGTAGGTCCACAGGTATACATTTTCACCACATCGGGTGAATTAGGTTGAAACAGCTCCTTTTTATGAGACAGGGAATTATAAAGATACATATACTTTCCTCCAATATTTTAATAAAAAACGCCTCTTATGCCTTGGCACAAGAGGCGGGTCCAATACAATCCGCGGTTCCACTCTTATTTATCACTCTAACACTCATTCGCTCCCGGACGCACTTTCCCACAGCCGACACCATCCGGGCTTACAGCCGATGACCCAGACTCTCTAATGGATTGGCATTGGTACTCTTTCCGTTCACAGCGATATTTACTTACAGATATTTTATCACCTCAACACCAGGTTTGTCAAGAACAGAAAGAAGCAGAATGGGATATCCGTTCATCTGGTGATTACAGATGAATTGTTACAAAATGTAGCATTGTCCAAAAAAAGAGACGGCGAAACCTTTCACCGTCTCTTTACAGCATTATTCTTTACCTGATTTTATGTTTTTTGCGAGCTTTTTCAATCCCTGTTTTTTCTTGTTGTGTTCCCGTCTTTCTTTAAACTTGGAACGCAATTCCGGTGGCTTCAGCTGTAATTTATCTGCATCCACCGGCTTGTCTACCAATCTTCTGTTGGTTAGCTCTCTGAGCAAGGTGTACAGAACCGACATCAACGGAATCATCAAAAACATGCCGATGAAACCCATTAGCTCTCCACCGATTGCAACAGCAATCAACACCCACATGCCGGAAAGGCCTACGGAGTTGCCTACAACGCGGGGGTAAATCATGTTGTTTTCAATTTGCTGCAGAATTAAGAACATAACCACAAACCACACAGCCAGCATCGGGTCTTTAACAAGAATTAAAAATGCACCCAGCACGCAACCTGTCCAAGCACCGACGATGGGAATGAATGCGGTCACTGCAATCACTACGCTAATTAACGGAATGTATGGCATACGGAAGATAGCCATACTAACAGCAAACATGGAACCTAAAATGCACACCTCAACGCACTGTCCAGATAGGAAATTAGAGAAGGTGGAGTTTGTCAGGCGAAGAATACGAATGACCTCATCTGCGTTCTTCTCCTTAAGAAAGGCATAGAGGAGTTTTCTTCCCTGTTTTGCCAAAGTTTCCTTTTGGAACAGACAGTACACGCAGAACACCACAGCAATGACAGCATTGAACATCGCATTAAAGATGCTACCAATCGCTGAAACAGCACCGGTGATAATTGCAGAAACACCGTTGCCAAATACAGATAAAGCATCCTTAACAAGCGAATCCCATTTAATGCTCTCAAAATCCGTGTTGGTATTCAGCCATTCCATGAGTTTTGGATTATCATTCAAGAAATCCTTCGCCTTTTGTTCAGCCTCTATAAAGAAACTAGAAAGCGCAGGAATCAAAGAATTAACAGTCTCTACAACCTGTGGAATCAACAGCAAAAAAACAATTGTCACCACTAAGAGCATTGCAACAAATGTTAACAACACAGAAATTAAACGTTTAAATGTAAGATTGGACATTTTTTTCAGAAGACTGTTCTCAATCGCACGCATGGGTACATTTAGAATAAACGCAAGCACTCCACCAAAAACAAATGGAGCTATAATATCGGAAACGGTGCCGAAAAAGTCTCTTACGCGCTCAGTTTCGTGGAGCAGCCAATACACAACAATACATCCGCACACCCCGTAGAAAATGCGGCGCAGCGTTTTCCTATTAATATCCAACAAAGCGTTCTCCCCTTTCTGTAATCAGTATATCATGCCGGCGTGTCATAATCATGAATGAATCTCTGTATTTATATTCTATCCATTTCTTGTCATAGTGTCAAGCAGGTATAATCCTCTTTTTTCTTTCATAAGGTTTTTGTGGTAGGACACAGCAGGGAGGGAACAATATGGCAGAAACAATCGAGGATAGGGCCTGCGAACTGGCTGTGTACATTATTGAAACCGGTGCTACCGTCCGGACTGTTGCCCAACATTTCGGTATTTCAAAATCCACTGTACACAAGGATCTTTCCCAAAGACTCCCACAATATAACAAGCTCCTTTATCAGCAGGTGCGCCGAGTACTGGACATGAATAAAGCACAACGTCATATCCGGGGCGGCCTGGCAACCCGCAAAAAATATCAACTTCAAAAAAACAGATAGATTGCAGAGCCGCTGTATTTCAGCGGCTCTGCCTATTAATAGTGGAAATTATCAATTATATGTGCTATACTAAAACAAAGGGGTGATTAAATGTTTAGTATCACAATGATTGCGATGGGAAAGCTGAAAGAAAAGTTTTATATATCCGCAGCCGCGGAATATGAGAAGAGAATGAAGGGCTACTGCCAGTTTCAGCTGATTGAACTTCCGGAGGCAAGGCTCTCGGAAAATCCCTCCCCTTCCGAAATTAAAGCCGCACTGGAAAAAGAAGCCGATGAAATACTTGCCAAAATTCCTAAAGGGTCTTGGTTTTGCACCTTAACGCCAGAAGGAAAGCTTTTATCCTCCGAGGCATTGGCGGGAAAAATAAAAGATGTGAAACTATCCGGAAAAAGCAGTGCCTGCTTTTTGATCGGTTCCTCCTTCGGCATGGCACCCAGGCTAAAGGAAATGGCAGATTTCACACTTTCTTTGGGCCCTATGACTTTCCCCCATCATCTGACAAGAATAATGGTGCTGGAGCAACTCTACCGAGCCGAATCAATCCAAGCCGGCAGTAAGTATCATAAATAAATGCCGGTCATTTGACCGGCATTTTCTCAGAGTGTCAATAAACCCCCAAATCGTCAAAATCCAATTTTTGATGATTTGGGGTTGCTCTTTTCGTCAGATTTATGCGTCAATTGGGCAAATAAGCGACACAAAAATGCGAAAATACTTGCTGCGCAAGGGATTTTGACTTACTGCGCAAACGGGCGGACTACCGTACCTATGTACGCCGACGCCGCCCGTTTGCTTGTCTTTGG